>NZ_JABFCH010000035.1:0-28751 GCF_017566055.1 Extibacter sp. GGCC_0201
AAAGCTGACGTTAGATAACGATACTTTTGAAAACACTGGAAAATCAAGGTTTTTCGAGCGACGGACAAGCAGGGTATTGTACTAAAAACTGAATACGACGCAGAAGCGGCGTTTCTTACTCTCTACATGGGAGAACAGGAACGCCGCTTTTTTCATGCCCTTTGTTACGCAGTAGGGGCAGAAAAAGCCTTGCTACAAGCGGTTTTCCGGGCGCGTATCTGGCGCGGAAAGGGATTTATACCTTATCCCCCGAAACCGCGCTTCTACTGCGTAACAAATCCAAAGCAAAGGAGCTATGAACTATGGCAGTTTTCAGAGTGGAACGAAACAAGGGCTATACCGTAATGAGCAACCACCACCTACGCAACAAGGAGCTTTCCCTAAAGGCAAAGGGGCTGTTGTCGCAAATGCTGTCACTCCCCGAAGATTGGGACTACACCTTGAAAGGCTTATCCCTTATCAACCGGGAGAAGATAGACGCTATCCGCGAAGCCATTAAGGAACTTGAACGCGCCGGGTATATCGTCCGTTCAAGGGAGCGCGACGAGAAAGGACGCTTGCGGGGCGCGGACTATGTGATATTCGAGCAGCCGCAGCCGCCTACGCCGGATTTACCTACATTGGAAAATCCAACATTGGATAATCCAATGCAGGAAAAACCAACATTGGAAAAACCTACGTTGGAAAATCCAACGCAATTAAATAAAGATATACAAAGAACTGACTTACCAAAAAAAGAAAAATCAAATACAGATTTATCAAGTACCCATTCCATTCCTATCCTTTCCCCTAACCCCTCTCCTTGCAGAGAAGCGGCTGCGCCGCCGGAACGGAAAGGAACGGAAGCGGCAGCACAGAGCGCAGTTGATATATACCGGGAAATCATCAAGGACAATATCGACTACCACATTCTCAAACAGGACATGAAGTTTGACAGTGACAGGCTGGACGAGATTGTAGACCTCATGCTTGAAACCGTATGCACCGCCAGAAAGCGGGTACGGATTGCGGGGGACGACTACCCGGCAGAGCTTGTGAAGTCAAAGTTTATGAAACTAGACGGCGAGCATATCCGCTTTGTGCTTGACTGTATGCGGGAGAACACAACCAAAATCCGCAACATCAAGCAATATCTGAAAGCCGCCCTTTTCAACGCCCCGTCCACAATCGGCAACTACTACACTTCCCTTGTCGCCCATGACATGGCAAGCGGCGCACTGTCACCGAAAAAGCCGCAGTACGGCGACCCGGACTATTATTCATGCAATGAGGGCGAAAGCCTGTAACCACCCACAACCACAAAAGGAGGATTTTATTATGGCACAGAAAATGACAGGAGCATTGGTATTTGACGAGCGCACCGACCGTTACGACATCCGCTTTGACTTAAACAGCTACTACGGGGGCTTGCATTGCGGCGAGTGCTTTGACGTATTCGTGCGGGGCAAGTGGAAGCCGACCCGGATTGAGTACGGCGACAACTGGTATCTTGTGGGTATCAGAGCCGAGGACTTGAACGGGCTGCGGGTGCGTATCTGACCGCCGCCCCATAAAGAAACGCGAAAGGAGGACGCGACAAATTGCAGGACGAAGTAAACGAAAAGACCATAGCCCTTTACATCAAGACCGGGAAGCTGACCGCGCAGACGCTCCAAAAGGCAATGAAAGCCATACTGTCAAAGGGCAAAAAGCAGCTTGCAAAACCGCCACAGGGCAAGCAGAGCTTAAAGCAGCTTATGAAGCAGAACGCGGGCGTTTCCAACATTGAGATTACCGAGGGCAATATCAAAGCCTTTGAGAGTACGGCGAAAAAGTACGGTATCGACTTTGCGCTGAAAAAGGACGCGACGGAAAGCCCGCCCCGCTATCTGGTTTTCTTCAAGGGGCGGGACGCGGACGTACTGACCGCAGCCTTTAAGGAATTTTCCGCAAAAAAGCTGACACAGGAGAAAAAGCCCTCAATCCGAAAGCTGCTCTCTACCCTCAAAGAAGCTGCACAGGGCAGAAACGCGGAACGGGCAAAGGTCAAGAACAAGGACAGGGAGGTATCGCTATGAAGCCGGAAATCAAGAAGCTGCTTATCCTAAATCTCCCGTATCTGCTCTTTGTCTGGCTCTTTGATAAAGTGGGCGCGGCTGTCCGGCTCTCCCCCGGCGCGGACGCAAGCGCAAAGCTGCTACATCTTGGGGACGGTTTTACCGCCGCCTTTTCCAGTATCGCGCCGAGCTTCCACCCGGCAGACTTAGCTTTAGGCATTGCGGGGGCGGTCATTGTCCGGCTGATTATCTACACCAAAGGCAAGAACGCGAAGAAATACCGCCGCGGGACAGAATACGGTTCGGCGCGTTGGGGCGGGGCTGACGACATAAAGCCGTACACCGACCCGGTATTTGAGAACAATATCCCCTTAACGCAGACGGAACGGCTCACCATGAACAGCCGCCCGAAGCAGCCGAAATACGCAAGAAACAAAAATATCCTTGTAATCGGCGGTTCCGGCAGCGGCAAGACCCGGTTCTTTGTGAAACCGTCGCTCATGCAATGTACGTCAAAGGATTTTCCAACGTCGTATATCGTCACTGACCCGAAAGGAACACTGATTTTGGAAACCGGGAAAATGTTACAGCGGTACAAATACCGTATCAAAGTGCTAAATACGATTAACTTCAAAAAATCCATGAAATACAATCCCTTTGCCTATCTGCGGAGCGAAAAGGACATTTTGAAGTTAGTCAATACCATTATCGCCAACACCAAAGGCGACGGGGAAAAATCCGGCGAGGATTTCTGGGTGAAAGCGGAAAAGCTCTACTACACCGCGCTAATCGGCTACATCTGGTATGAAGCCCCGGAGGACGAGAAGAACTTCACGACGCTGCTTGAGATGATAAATGCGTCGGAAGCCCGCGAGGACGACGAGGATTTCCAGAACCCGGTTGACCTCATGTTTGAACGTCTGGAAGAAAAAGACCCGGAACATTTTGCAGTCAAGCAGTACAAAAAATACAAACTTGCGGCGGGCAAGACCGCAAAAAGCATACTTATCTCATGCGGCGCGAGGTTAGCCCCATTCGACATTAAGGAGCTGCGGGAGCTTATGGAAACCGACGAAATGGAGCTTGACACCATAGGCGACAGAAAGACCGCCCTTTTCGTCATCATCAGCGACACCGACGACACTTTTAACTTTGTCGTTTCAATCCTTTACACACAGCTATTCAACTTGCTTTGTGACAAGGCAGATGATGAATACGGCGGGCGGCTTCCCGTCCATGTTAGGTGCTTACTTGATGAATTTGCGAATATCGGGCAGATACCAAAGTTTGAAAAGCTCATTGCAACGATACGGAGCCGGGAAATATCCGCGTCAATCATCTTGCAGAGCCAGTCACAGCTAAAAGCCATTTACAAAGACAACGCCGATACCATAGTCGGCAACTGCGACACCACGCTTTTCTTGGGCGGCAAGGAGAAAACCACCCTTAAAGAAATATCGGAAATTTTAGGAAAAGAAACGATAGACAGCTTTAACACGTCCGAAACAAGGGGGCGGGAGCTTTCGCATGGGCTGAACTATCAGAAATTGGGAAAGCAGCTTATGACGGAAGATGAAATTGCAGTCATGGACGGAGGGAAATGTATCTTGCAGCTACGCGGGGTGCGCCCGTTCTTTTCGGACAAATTCGACATAACGAAGCACCCGAAATACAAGTACCTGTCCGACGCAGACCCGAAGAACGCCTTTGACATGGAAAAGCACCTTAAACGCCGCCCCGCCATTGTCAAGCCCGACGAGGTTTTTGACTATTACGAGCTTGACGCGGCAGACTTACAGGAGGACGCAGACCATGAGGAAACGTAGCGCAGAGGAAAAACAAAAGCAGCTTGAACGGTTTTTAATGAATGTTGCGGAAGCCGCCGACGCTGCATTATGGGAGTATTGGCGGGAAAAGGAAGCGGAACACCGCCGTTTTGCAACGGAGTATGTCACGCGCCGGGGGCTTATCCCGCAACAGTGACAGCATGGCAGACCGCCGGGGGACAGGGGAAGCTACACTTCCCCTACGCTGCCTTGCGGCAGCTACCCCTTTGTGAACTTGCGGGAAGCGAACACCTTGCTACGCAAGCTATTCACTTCCCGCAAGTCTGAAAAAAACGTCCGGCAGCACAGCGGAACACAGAAAGGAGCGATTGAAGCAATCACATCTATCCATACCGGCTACATGATACGCGCCCCCACTTTCCGGCGCAGTACACAGCGGCAGGAGCCGCACCCCTTACAACTGAATACCGCCGCGCCGCAGAACTTACGCAGCGCGGGGACAGCCGCCTTTACCAGAGGGCGGTTTTTTTGTGCGGCGGCGACCATACGCTGACCGCCTTTTGTCCGCTTGCCGGACAGCCGCAGACGCGGCAGAAAGGATATATTTATGGCATTTTTCAATAGCGCAGTAGACGTTTTGCAGACCCTTGTTGTAGCACTTGGAGCCGGGCTTGGTATCTGGGGCGTAATCAATCTGATGGAGGGCTACGGCAATGACAATCCGGGCGCAAAGAGCCAGGGCATGAAGCAGCTTATGGCGGGCGGCGGCGTTGCCCTTATCGGCATGACCCTTGTACCGCTGCTTTCCGGCTTGTTCGGTTAAGAAGCGCGGGTAAAGGCTTATGCAGAGCATACTTGACGCGATTAACGAATGGATAAAGGAAATCCTCATAGGAGCCATAAACGGTAATCTGTCAACTATGTTCGGGGACGTAAACGAAAAAGTCGGCACTATCGCCGCAGAGGTAGGGCAGACCCCGCAAGGGTGGAACGCAAATATATTCTCCATGATACAGACCCTTAGTGAAAATGTAATCGTACCCATTGCGGGGCTTGTCATTACCTACGTCCTATGCTATGAGCTTATCAGCATGGTAACGGAAAAGAACAATATGCACGACGTTGACACTTCCATGTTCTTCAAGTGGGTGTTCAAGGCGTTTGTGGCAGTCTACCTTGTGACGCACACCTTTGACATTACTATGGCGGTGTTCGATATGGCGCAGCACGTTGTTTCCGGCGCGGCGGGGGTAATCGGCGGCAGCACAGAGATTGATGTTGCCGCCGCCCTTGCTTCCATGCAGGACGGGCTTGACGCTATGGAAATCCCCGAACTGCTCTTACTTGTCATGGAAACAAGCCTTGTGAGCTTGTGCATGAAAATCATGTCCGTACTGATAACCGTTATCCTCTACGGGCGCATGATAGAGATTTACCTTTACTGTTCGGTATCGCCTATCCCGTTTGCAACTATGACGAACCGGGAATGGGGGCAGATAGGAAACAACTACCTAAAATCCCTGTTCGCTATCGGTTTTCAAGGCTTCCTCATAATGATATGCGTCGGCATTTACGCCGTACTGGTGAACAACATGGTAATAGCGGACAATCTGCACAGCGCGATATTCTCCCTTGCAGCCTATACCGTTATCCTCTGTTTCTCCCTGTTCAAATCCGGCGCACTGGCGAAGTCGATATTCTCCGCGCATTAGCGGCGTGTCAAGGGCAGGGTGGAGATTTTCAGAGCGAAGCGGCGAAAATACGACCCGACCTTGACGCGGATAACCCCCATAAAATACGGGCGGGCAAAGGGCATAAATTGACATTTGCCTTGATTACCCTTATGGAAAATTACAGCAACACCAAACCCAGAGAAAGGAGGTTTTTTCTTGGCGTATGTACCCGTACCCAAAGACTTATCCAAAGTCAAGACAAAAGTAGCGTTCAACCTTACCAAACGGCAGATTGTATGTTTTGCGGCGGCTCTCCTGTTCGGCTTGCCGCTTTTCTTTCTGCTCAAAGACAGCACAGGCACAAGCCTTGCGTCTATGGCTATGATTGCCGTCATGCTGCCCTGTTTCCTGTTCGCCATGTATGAAAAGCATGGACAGCCCCTTGAAGTAGTGGTGAAGAACATCATTCAGACGAAATTCATAGCCCCCAAAGAACGACCATACAGGACAGACAACTTTTATTCCGTCTTAGAACGGCAGAGAAAACTTGAAAAGGAGGTATCAGCGATTGCAAAAGGAAACACGAAGAAACAGCGCGGCGGGAAGCGCAAAGCCTAACCCGCCCCGCAAGCTCACCCGCGCCGAGAAAAAGCAGATTGCGGAAATCATCAGACAGGCAAAGGGCGACGGGAAAGCGCACACCGCGCAGCAGACAATCCCTTATATCCAGATGTACCCGGACGGTATCTGCAAGGTTACGGGACGAAAATACTCAAAGACCGTCGCCTTTGAAGATATTAACTATCAGCTTGCACAGGCAGACGACAAGACTGCCATTTTTGAGAACTGGTGCGACTTCCTAAACTACTTTGACGCTTCCGTTTCGGTGCAGCTCTCTTTCATCAATCAGGGGACGCAGCGGGGCGAAGCGGAAAAAGCGGTCAATATCCCGTCACAGGAGGACGCTTTCAATTCTATCCGCACAGAATACCGGGATATGCTGAAAAACCAACTTGCAAAGGGCAACAACGGGCTTGTCAAGGCAAAATATATCACCTTTGCCATTGAAGCCGACAGTCTGGGCGCGGCGAAATCCCGCCTTGCCCGTATCGAAACGGACGTACTCAACAACTTTAAGCTCTTGGGCGTGTCTGCCCGCCCCATGACAGGCTATGAACGCCTTAAAATGCTGCATGGCATTTTCCACCCGGAGGGCGGGCAGTTTTCCTTTGATTTTTCATGGCTTGCCCCGTCCGGGCTTTCCACAAAGGACTTTATCGCCCCGTCCTCTTTCCGTTTTGGCGAGGGGCGTTATTTCCGCATGGGGCGCAAAATCGGCGCGGTTTCATTCCTTGAAATCCTTGCGCCGGAATTAAACGACCGTATCTTGTCGGACATTCTGGACTTGGAAACGGGCGTTATCGTCAATCTGCATATCCACAGTATCGACCAGACCGAAGCCATAAAGACAATCAAGCGGAAAATCACCGACCTTGACAAAATGAAAATCGAGGAACAGAAAAAAGCGGTACGCAGCGGCTACGACATGGATATAATCCCGTCCGACCTTGCCACGTTCGGCAGCGAAGCGAAGAACCTCTTACAGGACTTGCAGAGCCGGAATGAAAGAATGTTCCTCTTGACGTTCCTTGTGGTGAACATGGCGGACACGAAGCGGAAACTGGAAAATGACGTGTTCGCGGCGGCGGGCATAGCACAGAAGAACAACTGCGCCTTGACCCGCCTTGACTACCAACAGGAAGCGGGGCTTATGTCCTCTGTACCGCTTGGGGAGAACCTTATCCCCATTCAAAGAGGGCTTACCACGTCAAGCACCGCTATCTTTATCCCCTTTATCACGCAGGAGCTTTTCCAGACGGGCGCGGCGTTGTACTACGGCTTAAATGCCCTTAGTAACAACATGATACTCTGCGACCGCAAGCAGCTAAAGAACCCCAACGGCTTAATCTTGGGTACGCCGGGAAGCGGGAAATCCTTTGCAGCCAAACGGGAAATGACAAACGCTTTCCTCATTACCGACGACGACATAATTATCTGCGACCCGGAAGCAGAGTATTTTTCCCTTGTGCAGCGGCTTGACGGGCAAGTGATACGCTTGTCGCCTACGGGCAAGGGCATTGACGGGAAGCCCCAGTATGTGAACCCTATGGATATTAACCTCAACTATTCCGAGGACGACAGCCCCCTTGCGCTGAAATCCGATTTTATCCTCTCCCTCTGCGAGCTTGTCATAGGCGGCAAGGAGGGCTTGCAGCCCGTCGATAAGACCGTCATTGACCGCGCCGTTAGGAACGTGTACCGCCCTTTCCTTGCAGACCCCGCCCCGGAGAAAATGCCGATTTTGGGCGACCTCTACGACGAGCTTTTGAAGCAGCCGGAGCCGGAAGCGGCGCGTATTGCGGCGGCGTTGGAGCTGTATGTTTCCGGGAGCCTTAACGTCTTTAACCACAGGACGAATGTAGAGCTGTCAAACCGCCTTGTCTGCTTTGACATCAAGCAGCTTGGGAAGCAGCTCAAAAAGTTAGGTATGCTCATTGTGCAAGACCAGGTATGGAACCGCGTCACCGTCAACCGGGCAGAAAGGAAATCCACCCGGTATTTTATGGACGAATTTCATCTTCTCTTGAAAGAAGAACAGACCGCCGCCTATTCCGTTGAAATCTGGAAACGTTTCAGAAAATGGGGCGGCATACCCACAGCAATCACGCAGAATGTCAAGGATTTGCTTGCTTCCCGCGAAGTGGAAAATATCTTTGAAAACTCTGATTTTGTCCTCATGCTCAATCAGGCGGCGGGCGACCGGGCTATCCTTGCAAAGCAGCTCAACATCTCCCCGCAGCAGATGAAGTATGTCACCCACACCGAAGCGGGCGAGGGGCTTATCTTCTACGGGAACGTGGTGCTGCCCTTTGTAGACCGCTTCCCAAAAGACACCGAGCTTTACCGGGTAATGACGACGAAGCCGGAGGAAGTGGGCGAAGCATGAACGGGCTGAAAACTGACACCATCATCAACCGGGACGCGCTCTATGCCTTGCGGGAGCTTCCAGAGGAAAGCGTACACTGTTGCGTCACAAGCCCGCCCTACTATGCACTTAGGGATTATGGGCTTGATATGCAGATTGGGCGGGAGGACACGCCGGAGCAGTACATTGACAGGCTGACCGAGGTTTTCCGCGAGCTGCGCCGGGTACTGCGTTCTGACGGTACGCTCTGGCTGAATATTGCGGACACCTACTGCGGCACAGGAAATAAAGGCTACCATGCAGACCCGAAGAACCCGAAAGGCAGAAACGGACAGCAGATTGCAAGAAACAACCGCGTTTCCGGCTGCAAACAAAAGGACTTAATCGGTATCCCTTGGCTTTTAGCGTTTGCCCTACGCGCTGACGGGTGGTATTTAAGGAGCGACATTATCTGGCAGAAAGAAAACCCCATGCCGGAGAGCGTGAAAGACCGCCCTACCCGCTGCTATGAACATATCTTTCTGCTTACGAAGTCAAAGAAATATTTCTATGACGCAGCCGCCATAGCCGAGCCGTTAGCCCCCACAACGGCGGCGCGGTACCGCACCGGGCGCAGCGCGGGACAGAAATATGCGGACGAAATACCCGGACAGGGGAAAGTACAGGGGCTTAACCGGGCGCGAAGCGGCAGCTACTACGACGAAGCCCTCATGCCGACCATGCGGAACAGGCGGGACGTGTGGCTTATCAATACCGTTCCCTACAAGGGCGGGCATTTCGCCGCGTTCCCGCCAAAACTTGCCGAAACCTGTATCAAGGCGGGCTGTCCGAAAGGCGGCGTTGTGCTTGACCCCTTTTTCGGCAGCGGCACGACGGGGGCAGCCGCAAAGCAGCTTCACAGGCATTATATAGGCATTGAGATAAACGCCGAGTATTGCGCCCTTGCAAGGGCGCGGATTGGAGGGACAGAAAAATAAAACAGTATCGAGCGCGTGAGAAAGTCACGCAGAAAATGACCCGCGAGGGGGCTGTCGAGGTAAACGCCGCCACCGGGAAAAAGAAACGTATCAGCAAGCGGATAAGGGACGCGGACTTTGCAAAGACCGAAGCACCGCAGCAGCCGGAACAGGCAGCGCAGACCATACCGGGCGGCGCAGCTCCCACGCCCACAGCAGCCGCGCCGCCGCTTCCCCATGCGCCGGGGGCAGAACGGGAACAGGACACCGCCGCAGCCGAGCGCGTCTTAGAGCGTATCGACGGGGCGCGTACCAGAAAGGCGAGCAAAAAGGCGGCGAGGAAAGCACAGGCAGAAGCCAAAGCAAAAGAAAAATCTTCCCGCTTGCAGTTTACCGACGAGGAACGGGCAACGCCGGAGCTTGAAAAGTATATCCGAAAATCAGACAAAGCAGCCGACCGTCTGGACGCGGCAAAGGCGGCTATCCCCAAAGAAAAGAAACTTGTACGGGAGCGCACCTTTGATGAAGCCACCGGGAAAGGCAAGACCCGCCTACATTTTGAGGAACAGGAAAAGCCCATAGGAAGGAATAAGCCCCACAATAACCCGCTATCCCGCCCCGCACAGGAAGCGGGTATTTTCGTCCACAACAAGATACATTCCGTTGAAAAGGACAATTCCGGCGTTGAGGGGGCGCACAAATCCGAAGAACTGGCAGAGCGCGGCGCAAAGTACGGGACGCGGAAAGTCAAGGAGGGCTACCGCAGCCACAAGCTCAAACCCTACCGGGCGGCGGCAAAGGCAGAGAAAGCGGCGTTCAAGGCGAATGTGGATTTCCAGTACCATAAATCCCTACATGACAATCCGCAGATTGCGGGCAATCCCCTTTCCCGCTTCATGCAGAAGCAGCAAATCAAGCGGCAGTATGCAAAGTCGGCAAGGAAAGGCGGCGCAAAAACGGCGCAGAAAGCCGCAGAGAACACCCGCAAGGCGGCAAAAAAGACCGCCGAGGAAACAAAAAAGGCAATCGCTTTTGTAGGGCGGCACCCGGCGGGCGTATGTATCGCCGTTGCCGCGCTGCTCTTATTCATCATGGTATCGGCGGGGCTTTCCTCTTGCGGCTCCATGTTCTCCGGCTTGATGAACGGCATACTTGGGACTTCCTACACGTCGGAGGACAGCGACCTTGTGGCGACGGAAAATAATTACGCCGCAAAGGAAAACGAGCTTCAGCAGCAGATTGACAATATCGAAAGCACCCACCCCGGCTATGACGAATACCGCTATGACCTTGACAGTATCGGGCATAACCCCCATGAGTTAGCGTCCTACCTCACCGCCCTTTTACAGACCTACACCCCGCAGAGCGCACAGGCAGAACTAAACCGCGTCTTTGCCATGCAGTACACTTTGACGCTGACGGAAGAAACGGAAATCCGCTACCGCACAGAAACAAGCACAGACCCGGAAACAGGGGAAACGACCAGCGAGGAAGTACCCTACGAGTACCATATCCTCAACGTGAAGCTGACGAACAAGCCCATTTCCGAGATTGCGGAGGAACTTCTAACGCCACAGCAGCTTGAAATGTACCGCGTCTATCTGGAAACAAGCGGAAACAAGCCGCTGATTTTCGGCGGCGGCTCCCCCGATATGGGCGCGTCCGAGGATTTAAGCGGCGTACAGCTTGTAAACGGCACACGCCCCGGCAACACCGCCGTTGTAGACCTTGCGAAGCGGCAAGTCGGCAACGTAGGCGGGCGACCCTTTTGGAGCTGGTACGGATTTAACAGCCGCGTGGAATGGTGCGCCTGTTTTGTTTCATGGTGCTACAATCAAGCCGGGAAAAGCGAGCCGCGCTTTGCCGGGTGCCAGTCACAGGGCGTACCCTGGTTCCAGTCACGCGGGCAATGGGGCGCGAGGGGCTATGAGAATATCGCCCCCGGCGACGCTATCTTTTTCGACTGGGACGGGGACGGGAGCGCAGACCATGTGGGGCTTGTTATCGGGACGGACGGGGAGCGCGTCTATACCGTCGAGGGCAATTCCGGCGACGCCTGCAAGATAAAGAGCTACCCCGTCAATTACTCCTGTATCAAGGGCTACGGCTTAATGAATTGGAACTGACAACAAAAAAATGAAAATCTGAAAGGAGAAATTTATTGATGGCTATGAACAAAATTGAACGTATCGACAAGGAGATTGCAAAGACCCGCGAGAAAATCACCGAGTACCAGAATAAATTAAGGGGGCTTGAAGCGCAGAAAACCGAAGCGGAAAACCTGCAAATCGTACAGCTTGTGCGCTCCATGCGCCTTTCCCCGCATGAGCTTTCCGCTATGCTTTCCGGGGGCGGTATTCCGGGCATGGAAGCCGCGCCGGGCTACCCCGCAGAACCCGCAGACCACGACACCGAAGAAATGGAGGACACCGAGAATGAATAAGAAAATCCTTAGAACACTGACCGCACTTTGCGCCGCCCTTATGCTTTCGGGCGGCTTTTCCGTCACCGCTTTTGCACAGACCCCGGAGGGAGAGGACGACACCAACGACAGCGGCGTTGTCTACGAGGAACCCCAAAAGGAAGAACCCCTTACCCCGGACGGGAACGCGACCCTTGTAGACGATTTCGGCGGCAACAAGCAGCTTATCACCGTAACGACCAAAAACGGCAATTACTTTTATATCCTCATTGACCGGGACGACGAGGGCGAGAACACCGTACATTTCCTTAATCAAGTGGACGAAGCCGACCTCTTAGCACTTATGGAGGACGGAAGCACCGAAGCAGCCCCGCCCGCCGTTTGCAGTTGCACCGAAAAATGCGAAGCCGGAAAGGTAAATGTGAGCTGCCCCGTCTGCAAGGACAACATGACCGCTTGCAGCGGCAAGGAAGCAGAGCCGGAAACCGAGGAACCGCCGGAGCTGCCCAAAGAGAAAGGCAATGCGGGCGGGCTTGTGCTTTTCCTTGTCGTGGCACTTCTTGGCGGCGGGGGCGCGTTCTATTATTTTAAGTTTATGAAGCCGAAGCAAAACGTCAAGGGCGGCACCGACCTTGAAGATTTCGATTTTGACGACTACGACGAGGACGAGCCGGACGAGGGGGACGGGCTTTCTGATGAAGAACAGGAGGACGAGGAAGCATGACCCTGTTTACCGACAATCCCTTTGAAAAGATGATGATACAAAGACCGGGCGGGCGGCGTGACAATGCGCCGCCCGTTCCCCATTCCCCGGCTTGCGCTTCCTGTCCGTACAAAGGGCAGCTCCCTTGTGTGGGCTACTGTCTGAAACAGGTACAGGAGAAAAAGGCAAGTGAGCCGGAACGCTGAAAATGGACTTTTAATTTTCGTTTGCAACATCTATGAGATTTTCGTAATGCAAAAGTGTTATGTTATTTTCATTTTGCAGTTGGAGCTTTCTATCACGAATATTCTCAAAATCTTTACGGAGTCCGGCTATCACAGCATAGTAGATTTGATAAGGGCAATATTTGTATAATTGTCTGGGTAACTTTGTATTGGAGAATGAGTGCTTTTCCAATTCTGCTACAATTACATTCCAATTTGCAGCAATATACATTTGCCAATCCCTAACCTGTTCAATCCCTTTATTGATTACTTCCCCGAAACGAGTACCTTTTTCTTTTGTTATCCGCCCGTTGGGAGCTTCTAATTCCACAAAGACAAATTGATAACCGTCTGAACTATTACCTATGAGCAGATAATCAGCCACATAAGCCGACCCGATTTTGAACTCTGGAAAGATATAATTATCGTCATGGTGTCCTGTTCTGTAATAATGCCGTAATAAGCCAAACAAATAATTCCATGCACGATTAGAAGCTATCCAATTTAGTATAGCTCTTTCTGTTGTATCGGAAGAAGTAATCAGTTGATAAAACTCTTTTGTCGTATCATATATAGGTGTGAACCTTGAATAATGGTTGTTGGGAAATAGCGAAGTAGCACACTCAATAAAGTAATCCATTTCTTTGTTTTTACCGCGCCTGTAATGCCCGCCACGTTTTTTATTCATTGCTTCTTCCTGTTCATCAGTAGGAGCAAAAACATCGAAAGTATGTATTGATTTCATATTGTCACCTGTTTCTTATAGTAATGCTTAAAGTATAAACCAATTTCAAACCTAAAACAACCGAAAGGAGAACAGAAAATGAAACTGATTATTGCAGAAAAGCCGAGCGTGGCGCAGACTATCGCCGCCGCGCTTGGCGTTAAGGAAAAGAAAGACGGATATATCGAGGGCGGCGGCTGCCTCATTTCATGGTGCGTCGGGCATTTGGTACAGCTTGCGGAAGCTGCCGCCTACGGGGAGCAATATAAAAAATGGAGTTTTGAGAGCTTACCCATTCTGCCGGAGGAATGGCAGTACGCCGTTGACCCGGACAAGGGGAAGCAATTCAAAACCCTAAAAGAGCTTATGCACCGCGCCGACGTTTCCGAAGTGGTAAATGCGTGTGACGCGGGGCGCGAGGGAGAATTGATTTTCCGCTTTGTCTACGAAGCGGCGGGCTGCAAGAAGCCCATGCGCCGCTTGTGGATTTCCTCAATGGAGGACGGGGCAATCAAGGCGGGCTTTGCTTCCCTCAAAGACGGGCAGGAATACGACGCGCTCTTTGCGTCTGCCCTCTGCCGCGCAAAGGCTGACTGGCTTATCGGCATTAACGCCACCCGGCTTTTCTCCTGCCTGTATGGAAAGACCTTGAACGTGGGGCGCGTCCAGACCCCGACCTTAAAAATGCTCACCGACCGGGACGCGGCTATCTCCCATTTCCAGAAAGAAAAATATTATCATGTGCGCCTTGATTTATCCGGCGCGGAAGCGGCAAGCGGGAGGATTTCCGACAAGGCAGAAGCCGACGCGCTGAAAGGGGCTTGCGAAGCGGAAACGGCGGTATGCGTTTCCCTCACCAGAGAGAAGAAAACCGCAGCCCCGCCGAAGCTCTTTGACCTTACCTCTTTGCAGCGGGAAGCGAACCGCATTTTCGGCTACACCGCGAAGCAGACCCTTGACCTTGCACAATCCCTTTATGAAAAGCGGCTCCTTACTTATCCGAGGACGGACAGCAGCTTTCTTACTGACGACATGGGCGGCACCGCAGCGGGCATTATCGCGCTGCTTTGC
The DNA here is from genome assembly GCF_017566055.1 of Extibacter sp. GGCC_0201. Lineage (NCBI taxonomy): Bacteria > Bacillati > Bacillota > Clostridia > Lachnospirales > Lachnospiraceae > Extibacter > Extibacter sp. GGCC_0201. Next base: position 14,583 of record NZ_JABFCH010000035.1, read on the forward strand.
GAAAAACTCCCCTTTATGGCGGGCGCGGACTTCACGCCGGAGGTTGTAAAGGTATTAGACAGTAAAAAAGTATCAGACCACCACGCAATCATTCCCACTATGGAGCTTGCAAAGGCTGACCCGGACGCGCTGCCGGAAAGCGAGAAGAATATCCTTACCCTTGCGGGGGCGCGTCTGCTTTTTGCCACCGCCGAGCCGCATATTTATGAAGCGGTTACGGCGGTTTTCTCATGCGCCGGGACAGACTTCACCGCAAGGGGAAAGACCGTACTTGCGGAGGGTTGGAAAGAGCTTCAACGCAGATACCGGGCGACGCTGAAAGATAAGCCCGAAGCGGAGGACGGGGAAAATGCAGACGTGACGCTGCCGAAGCTTTCCGAGGGACAGGGCTTTCCTAACCCCGCCGCAAAAGTAACGGAGCATACCACAACGCCGCCGAAGCCCCACAGCGAAGCAAGCCTTTTGTCGGCTATGGAACGCGCCGGGAACGGGGACACCGACCCGGACGCGGAACGCCGGGGGCTTGGCACTCCCGCCACCCGCGCCGCCGTCATTGAAAAACTGGTAAAGGGCGGCTTTGCGGAGCGCAAGGGGAAGCAGCTTATCCCTACCAAAAACGGGAACAGCCTTATCTGTATTCTGCCGGATATACTCACTTCCCCACAGCTTACCGCAGAATGGGAAAACAATCTGACGCAGATAGCAAAGGGAGCCGCAGACCCCGGCGAATTTCTGTCCGGCATTGAAGCTATGGCGCGGGAGCTTGTGCAGACACACGCCGCAGCACTGGACGGGAAAAAGGATTTGTTCCGGGAGGAAAAGCCCTCTGTCGGCAAATGCCCCCGTTGCGGTTCCCCCGTCCATGAGGGGAAGAAAAACTATTATTGCAGCAACAAAGAATGTGCCTTTGTCATGTGGAAGAATGACCGCTTTTTCGAGGAACGCAAGACCGCTTTTTCCGCGAAGATTGCCGCCGCGCTCCTTAAATCCGGCAAGGCGAATGTGAAGAAGCTCTACTCCCCGAAAACAGGCAAGACCTACGACGGAACTATCGTTCTGGCTGACACTGGCGGGAAATACGTCAACTACCGTATCGAAGTGCAGAAGAACTAAAAACTTGAATAGCAAGCATAGGAAGCGGGTACCCACTTCCGTAAATCCCCGTTGCGACGCTGACGCGCCGGACGGGGATTTTGCTTGTTGGGAAGTTTCCCAAACCCTCTTTTGCGGAGGGCTTCACCCTCTAAAAATTTTCAAAAATATTTGGCAGAAATGCGGGCGTACCCGTAGTAGACCATGCAGCCAAAAAATGCAGCTTATGACGCTGCCGCAGAGAAAGGAGGTTTTTCACTATGGCAAGTTTACGGGACACCGTAAAGGACTATCAAGACGAGCTTAGGGACGGTATCGCATGGGTGGCGTTCTGGAAACAGGGGCGTTCATGGAACGCGGAATATTTTCATCTTGATATGGACGATACGCTCTACCCGGAGGACAGGAGCCGGTTAGAGGAAATAAAAAGCATTGACCCCGCCGCCGTTATCTTAAACGGCTACTATTGCGGGCATTTAGGCGAGGACATGAGCCTTGACGAGCTGACCGCCGGAGTGCGTTACCACTACGAAAACAGCATGAACGACATTGACGGTTTTATCGGAGCGCATGACGACAGGCTTCCCCCGGAGGTTATCGAGGAAGCGAGGGCAGCCGCCCATGAAGCGGGGCTTCCCTTTTCCGAAAAGCCCTACCGGGACGGGGAGGATTTTAACCCCTATGTATTTGACGGGAGCATGAGCATTGAGGATTTTGAGCTTATGCACCGCATGATTGAAAAAGAAAGGAGCGAACAAATGGCAGAACCGATTTTAAGCGGCTATCTTTCCAATCTTGGGAAGTACACCGAGGGCAGACCCGCGGGCGAATGGGTGACATTCCCCACGACTGCCGAACATCTGAAAGAAGTCTTTGACCGTATCGGGATTGACTTCAAGCACTATGAGGAATGGCATTTCACAGAATTTCAATCCACTATCCCCGGCTTGGCGGAACATTTAAGCGAGTATTCCCACCCCGACGAGCTGAACTATTTAGGGAAGCTCTTGGAAATGCAGTTTGACGACGACCGGGAGAAATTCATTGCAGCCATTGAATACGGCGACCATGCCGACAGCTTACAGGACATCATCAACCTTGCACAAAACCTTGACTGCTACTGGATTTATCCGTCCGTCCACAATGAAGAAGAATACGGGCGTTATCTGGTTGATGAACTGGAAGAACCCGAACTGCCCGAAGAAGCGAAAAAGTATTTCATGTATGAGGAATACGGGCGCGACGCTTCCATTAACGACGACGGTATGTTTACCGAAAAGGGCTATATCTACAACAACCGCAACACCTTTACAGAATGGTACGACGGGCGCGACGTGCCGGAGGAATACCGGGTAACGCCGCAGCCCCCGCAGCCGGAAAGACCCGACCCGTCAAAGGTAGAAATGGACGCAGCCGCGCCGGGGCAGAGAACGGCGCAGACCGCAGAGCAGCCACAGGAGCCGCGCCCGGTTATCCCTATCGTGCTGACGAGCGAGAAGCCCGCCGAGAAATTAAAAGAGATTACCGACCGTCTGGAACAGGGTATTGCGGAACTCTTTGACAGCGAGCGTTACAAGGAATATCTGAAAGTCATGTCAAAATTCCATAATTACAGCTTCCGAAACACCGTCCTTATCGCCATGCAGAAGCCGGACGCTTCCCTTGTGGCGGGCTTTTCCGCTTGGAAGAATAACTTTGAGCGAAACGTGATGAAAGGGCAAAAGGGAATTAAAATCATTGCCCCGTCGCCCTATAAAATCAAACAGGAAATGCAGAAAATCGACCCGCACACGCAGAAGCCCATAATCGGCAAGGACGGGAAGCCCGTCACCGAGGAAAAGGAAGTCACCATACCCGCCTACAAGGTGGTATCCGTCTTTGACGTTTCCCAGACCGAGGGAAAGGAGCTGCCGGACATTGCCATTGACGAGCTGCCGGGCGACGTTGACCGCTACAAGGATTTTTTCGCAGCCCTTGAAAAGACTTCCCCCGTTCCTATCGCCTTTGAGAATATCGAGGGCGGCTCTCATGGCTACTACCACTTGGAGGACAAGCGCATTGCTATCAACGAGGGCATGAGCGAATTGCAGACCTTAAAGACCGCCATTCACGAAATCGCCCATGCGAAGCTGCACGACATTGACCTCAACGCGCCAAAGGACGAGCAGCAGCCCCACATTGACCGCCGCACCCGCGAAGTCGAAGCGGAAAGCGTCGCCTATACCGTCTGCCAACATTACGGGCTTGACACGTCGGACTACTCTTTCGGCTATGTCGCCGGGTGGAGTAGCGGGCGGGAATTGTCCGAGCTGAAAAGCTCCCTTGAAACGATACGCAGCGCAGCCGCCGAGATTATCAATTCAATAGACGAAAATCTTGCGGAGCTGCAAAAGGCACAGGACAAGGAGCAGACCGCCGGACAGGAGCAGCCCACCAGAGAGGAACAGGCAGCCCCGCCGGAGCAGCCGCAGCCGGAAGCCCCGGCAAAGGCAGATACAGCCGGGAAAGAGAAGCCGGAAGCAGCCGCACCGGGAAAATCCGGCGCACAGGAAAAGGCGGGTGCAGCCCCGAAAGAAGCCTTTACCCCGGAAACGATTTACAAGGTGCGCCGGAACCCTTACAGCGACAGCCGGGAAAACAGCTACCTCTTGCAAGCCTATGTGACACAGGAGAACGGGCGGGCGAAAATGGGCGACGTGCTTTATACGGGAACGCCGGAGAAATGCCGCGAGCTTATGGGGCAGCTCAAAAGCGGCGAGCTGACCGAGGGCGACGTGAAGCAGCTTTACGCAAAGGCACAGGAAACGGCGCAGACCGCCGGACAGGACAAAGACACCTTTTCCATTTACCAGATAAAAGGCGGGGACGAAACAAGGGATTTCCGCTTTGAGCCTTACGACCGCCTGCAGGCGGCGGGGAATGTGGTTGACAGGGCGAACTATGAGCTTGTCTATTCCGCGCCCCTTGCGCCGGAAACTTCCCTTGAAGATATTTACACCCGTTTCAATATCGACCACCCCAAAGATTTTAAGGGACACAGCCTTTCCGTTTCGGACGTGGTAGTGCTTCATCAGGACGGACAGGACGCGGCGCATTTCGTTGACAGTGTAGGTTTCCGGGAAGTGCCGGAGTTTTTACAGGAGCAGAAGCAGCTTACCCCGGACGACTTGGAAACGGGCGAAACTGTCAAAACACCGAGAGGGACTTTCCATGTAACCGCTATGAGCCGGGAGCAGATAGAAGCCGCCGGATATGGCTTTCACCACCAGTCGGACGACGGAAAGTATCTGATTATGGGGAATGGGACGCGGGCGTTTGCCGTTGCCGCAGAACAGGCGCAGCGGGACAATCCCTTGAAAACCGCCGAGCAGACCACAGAGCAGAACGGGAACATGATTGACGGTATCATCAACAACACCCCCACCGTTGACGAACTGGAAGCAAAGGTAAAGGCGGGCGAGCAGATTTCCCTTGTTGACCTGGCTAACGCTGTCAAAGCCGACAAGGAGCGCGGCAAGGAAGCGAAGCCGGAAAAGAAGCCCTCTATCCGGGCGCAGCTTAGAGCCGACAAGGAAAAGGCGCAGAAGAAAACCGCAAAGCAGAAGTCACAGGACTTGGAAAGGAGCTGACCCATGCCGGAACAGAGTAAATTTGAAAACGTGGATTTGTTTGCTTCCCTTGAAGCGATTATGAAGCAGAACACAGGCTTTTACCAGAGCGACTTAGACATTGACAAAGAGATTATCGCAAAGGCGGCGGCAAGCCCCCACAGGGAGGACAAGGCCCTTTTGTGGTTCTGCCGCCCGTCCGGGACGCACTGTTTCCGGGAGCGCGACGTTTTCCTCAAAGACACCGCGCCCCACAACACATGGCGTTTCTACATGGAGCAGACAAGCGACCGCGTCCTTGCCTATGCAATCGAGCTGACGGGAAAGGAGCGCGGGAAAATCAAGGGCAATCTGTACGAACTGGACTACTCTAAACATTATGAGCGCGTCAAGGAAAAGGAGCTGCCCGCCGATACGGTGAAGCTGATTTATGAGCGAGGGGAAAGGGAGATACCCGCCGGACGGTTCTTCAACGGCAACCCAGACCCGCAGCTTGGGAAGTTTGAACGCTTTGAAGCCCTACCCAACGACCCGGACGCGCTGCAATCGCTCTTACAGGAAGAACGGCGCAGCCGGGAGCAGCTTTCACCGGGGGACTTCAAGGCGCATATCACAGCCTTGCGGGACGGGCTGATTGAAACGGAAGCGCGGCGCATTGTGCGGGAAATGAAGCGGCATTACGAGCCGAACAGCCCGAACAAGACCCATTTCATGGCAGAGCTTTCCCCGGCGTTCATGCGGCTTGCAGCCACAAAGGACACTGACCGCCTTTTCTCCATGCTGCCCTACAAGACACTTTCCTTTTCCAAAATCGAGGGCAGACATGGGATGTATGCGCTGATTGACAAGGGGGAGAACCGGGACAGGGAGATAAGGAAGCCCCGCCCCTCTATCCGGGCGCAGATTAAAACGGACAAAGCAAAGACCGCCCCGAAAAAGGCGGCGGCGAAAACAAAAAATCACGATTTGGAGGTGTGAACATGACAAAACTGACCGTAGAGGAAACAAACCTTTTGAGCATTTACAAGACCGGGAGCCGACAGGGGCTTATCGTCGCCATGAACGCCGCGCTGCCCTTTATGGACGGGGAAATGCGGGACTTTGCAGCCCGTACCCTTGCCAAAGTGGAGCGCATGGGCGAAGCGGAGTTTGCGGTGCTTCCCATTTACGCCGCTGATGAAGCATGAGTGGGATTAAGCGGCTGACACCGCCCCAGAGCCGGAAAGTAAATGCGCTTGTGCGCCGGACGTGCTGCAACTGCGATAACGGGAACTGTATCTTACTGGACGACGGGGACGAGTGCGTATGTCCGCAGCTCATTTCCTATTCGCTTCTCTGCAAGTGGTTCCGGGTTGCGGTGCTTCCCGCCGACAAGCTGCTCTATGCGGAGCTTTACCAGACCGGGGACAGGAAGAAGTGTACCGAGTGCGGCGCGTTCTTTGCGTCAACCTCTAACAGTGTCAAATACTGCCCCGTCTGCCGGAAACGTATCACCCGCAGACAAGCCGCCGAGCGCATGAGGAAAAGACGCGCCCCTGTTACGCAGTAGGCGCGGAAAATCCCTTGATTTACAGGGCTTTCCGGGCGTGAAAATCGGATAGGCGATACTTTATACCTTTACCCCCAAAAATGGCGTTCTACTGCGTAACATTCACGAAAACAGCACCCATAAAAAGACAGGGCGCGGAAGTCATATACTGGCTTCCGCGCCCTGTTCTTTTTTTGCCTATCTGACATTTCCCTTTTCCATTTCTTCAAGCGGGAACTGCGGGAGGGCTTCTATCAGCTTCTTTGTGATGGACTGGCGCATATCTTCGTTGATTTCCTGTTTCGTGCTTCCGTCCGGCTGTCTGACCGCTACCGTCGATAGCCTGTCGATTTCGTCCTTGTAGCACTCCACGACTTTCTCCACCGCCCATTTTTCCCCGGCAACGGCGGCGCGTATGGTTTCATATTCCGGCATTTTCTGGTTTTCCATGCTCAACGCTCCTCTGCTTTTTGATAGCCCTATCATAGCACAGCGGCGGGGATTTTGCTATCCTTATCCGCGCTCTGTTCCCTTTTCCCGTTCCGGCTGCCTGTCTGCCTGTAAAATGCTGTCAATGTTCTGCTTGATAATATCGTATTCCCGGACTTTCTTTTTCAGCTTCCCATAGTCGGCATAAAGGGCTTCTTTCTGCGCTTGGAGGGCTTCATATTCCGATTGCAGCGCGGCAAGGTTCGGGAGCTTTGCAATGCCCGCCGCTTTCAGCGACCTTGCGGCGGCTTCATGTAGGATAATCGCCTGTTCCTGTCCGGCGCGGTACTTCTCCCTGTTCCTTGCCTTGCGGTATGCGTCATAGACGGGCTTTGTCTTTTGGTAGGTGGAAACATTCTTGATAAGCACCGCCATGTCCGCAAGCCGCTTTTCCGCGTCCTTCAATGCGTCTGCCGCCTGTCCGCTTTCCGCTGCCATTTCTTCAATCCGGCTGACTAAATCCGCGTACTGTTCAATCTTATGTTCCGTCAAGAAATTCATGGTCTTTGCTGCCTGTTTCAGATTGTGGATTTTCGCCCACTGTTCATAGCCCTTACTCTGCGCCGCCTTGATACTGTTCTCAATGTCGATAAGCAGCGAAACGCCGCGCTGCTCTCTGGGGGCTTTCGCCGCCTTTGCCCGTCTGCCCGCTATCCGTTCCCTTATGGCTTCCTCTGTATAATCCGCGCCGAGGGTTTTAAGACGGGTGAAGCGTTCCTGTCCGGGGGCGCGGCATGACACATATTTCCCCGGCTTTATCTCATAGCCCGCCGCCTGTAACCGCTGCAACAATTCCTCAAAACTGGAAACTTGGGGGATAAGCGCGTCAACGGCAATCTTTAGCTTGCCTTTCCAACTTGTACCCGTCTTTTCTGCCTGGTACTCCGCATAGCTCTTTCCCTTGCTGCCCTTGCCGGGAACGACGACGGACAAGCCATTTTCCCGACACAGCTTGTCGCTCATGTTCCGTATGCCGTAATAGCTCCTTTTGTTGGAATTATATTTGCGGTGGTCTACGAAATTTACGGCGCAGAAAATAATGTGATTGTGGACGTGTCCTTTGTCAATGTGCGTCGTGAGTACATATTCATGCTGCCCCTTTGTTACCGCGTCGGCAAGCTGCTTTCCGATTTCATGGGCTTTCTGATAATCGACTTCCCCCGGCTCAAAGGACTGTATCAGATGAAAGGCTAAATTGTTCCCCTTTTGGAGTGCTTGGGACAAGGTATATTCAAATTCAATATCTGCCGTTTCATAGGAGCAGCCGAAAGAGGACACAAGCATTTTTCCGTCCGTCTTGTCCGGGTTTTCGATATAGTCAAGGGCTTTGCTTAGAGTGCTTTTAATAGGCTTAATCTTTGTAACCGCCATATCTCCGCAAGCACCCCCTTTATTTCCTCTATGTCCTCTTGGTATGCGTTCCCCGTCGCGTTTACGCGGCGTGCTATCTGGTTGACGTTGACACCGATTTTCTGTATCTCTGCGGTCATTGCCTTTATATCGGCATGGTCTATCTGAATGATATACCCGTCAATGGCAATCTTCCGCAGATATGCCGCCATGTTCCGGGTGGGTACGAGCTTCATTTTTTCCAGTATTAAATCCCGTTCCGCTTCCGTCACTCTGAATTTGATTTGCACCGTTCTTTTGCGTCCGTTCATGTATTCGCTCCTTTCCTTTCCGTTCCGAGGGTTTGGGACACTTCCCAACAAGCAATTTTCAACCGACGCGCCGCAGCGCGGGAGGGGAAAATACGGAAGTGGGTACCCGCTTCCTATGCTTGCTACGAATGTTTTTATCCCTTATGCCTTACTACGGAGCTATGCCCGGTTTTGCCAAACTTCCGCAAAAGAAAAACGCTGCAATCCTCAAAAAAAGATTACAACGCTCTCTAAACCTTATTCAATTCTGACGGACACTTCTTATCTGCCCTCTGTTTCGACTTCCGCTATCTCCTTTGCCGTTGCGCTCACAATCCGTATGCCTGTATCGCTCATACCGTCAAGAAGCGCGTCAAGCTGCCGCCGCTGCGTGTTCTTCTCTGGCGGCGTTTCCAAGTTCTCAATGTTCGCAAGGTAGCGCGGCGAGATAAACATTTCGTCGCTCACTTTCTTGCGGCTCTCCTTGCGCCCTGTCCGCGCCGCCTTTATCGCTGCCCCAAAAGCCTTGAAATCGTATTTCGGTACTGGTCTTTTTGCCATAGTTATTCACCCTGTTACATTTTACTGTTCCCCTTTCTTCTTGGATATGTCTACACAATTCAATCAGTTAGCCAAAATAATTCATATGTATATGTTGACAATTAGCCGCTTTTTTTGTATAGTATTATTAAAAGGGGGAAATGTTTATGTTACATAGCATGCGTATTCGATAAGCATTGAAATCAAAAAAGATTTTTCCCATTTTCAATATGGGCTTTTTTGTCATGCTTATTTTGCGTATGCTATACAACAAAACTAACGATGTATAGACATAGTATAAAAACTATGCCTTAATTTTGTTGTAGTGTTATATGTATAAATGCAGGTCAATGCTCATGTTGAGAATTGACCTGTATTTTTTTGCACAAAAGGAGAAATATTATGCTTGAAAAATATTGGATAAAATGTCCAATTTGTAACGGAAAGACGAGGGTTCAAGTATTTTATAATACGGTATTAAGAAATTTTCCTCTTTTCTGCCCTAAATGTAAATTAACACATATCATTGATGTTGAAAAATTAGAAATCATAATCAAAAACTCTGAAAAACAAAAGGAAGGATATTAAATGAAACACTTACCTAAAAGTACACTTACGGAAATATTGAATGACCCATACGGATTTACTTACAAAGAAATGTCGGAAGTAATTGGAGAGGATAAAGCAAGAGCCTTATATGCGGAATTGTATAAACAGCCATTTCACAAAAAAAATCTATCAATATCAACAAAAAAAGTCTATAAAAGTAGCGATACTGAAAAGTATGTTTATGAATTGAAAGACAACAGGTATATCGAAACGGTTTTTATTAAACGGCGAGATGGTGGGACTGTTTGCGTAAGTACGCAAGTTGGTTGTTCTGTTGGCTGTATTTTTTGTGAGTCCGGACGCAATGGTTTCGTTCGTAATCTAACACCATCTGAAATTGTGCAACAGGTCATATTGATACGTCAAAAAGTAAATCGTATCGTTTTTATGGGAATGGGAGAACCTTTATTCAATTACGACAACTTGATTGCAGCAATCCATATTCTTCGAGATAGAAATGGACTTAACTTTCCAACCGACGGCATTACCGTATCAACAGTTGGTCCAGTTAATCAATTAAAAAAATTGCGCGAAGAACATCTAAAAATTCAGTTGACAATATCTTTACATGCAGCAACACAGGCTGCGAGAAACTGCATCATTCCTCATATGCACATGTACGCTATTGAAGATGTTGTTAAGCAAGCATTGTCCTATTCACAAAGGCATAATCGAAAAGTGGTATTTGCGTATTTGCTTTTACCAGGTATAAATGACCGTTCCTCAGATATAAGGCAACTTGCAAAATGGTTTAAGGGCAAAAATGTTATGATTAACGTGCTGCAATACAACCCGACGAGTAATTCAAAAATTAGAGCACCACAAAAACAAGAAATGGTTGCGTTCAAACATCAATTAGAGCAAACAGGACTTGAAGTTACCATGAGAGTTTCTCATGGTAGAGAGATTAAAGCAGCTTGTGGACAGTTAGCTAATACATATAATAAAGCCAAAAAACAACAAAAATAATTTAATTAAAAGAGCCAGACGCACAGACGCAGAGCCGATAATATGCAGTTTGAAATACTGCTGTTATCGGCTCTTTTTTGATTTAATTTGTGCCCCCAATAACCATATTGGAGCAAAATCAGAACTGTTGCTTGTCGTTCTTTGATTTCCGCAGCAGCTTTGAAAAACCAAAGCCGCCGTTTCTTTTTATCTTCTAATGAAATGACGCGGTATCACTGTTAAAAGCGGCGGCTAAAAGGAGGTAGCCGCCATGAAGCACATACCATATCGACAAAATCCGACGGTCATTGACACATCAAAAAAAGCCCGACCACCGCCGGGGAAAACTACGTCTATCAATATGAACTGTCTAATCATCTGAATACCGCTTACAATACCTATACGTCTGTCCGGGCTTTTCGGACAGGCGTATTTTGCTGCTCAAAAAATTTTTTGAAAAAAATCCGAAAATCTTCGGCGTTTTTTTCAAAAGGCAGTATTGCCCCGCGAAAAGGGGGAAGCACCACCAACTTTCCAACGAGAAAGGGGGTGAGAATGTGGAACCTAATCGCAGGGAGTTTATAAAACAGTGCGCTTTCCAGAAGTTTTGTAATACGGTACTGCACAATGAAGCGTGTGACGCTCACAAAGAGCTGCACAGGCATAAGGCAAGGGAGATTACCTTTTCCGACTTGACCTTAGAAGAAGCGCGGCAGCTTCATACCTTTGATGAATATTTCAAAGGGGAAATCGCCTTTGAAAGAGCCGGGAAGAAAATCACGCCGAAGCTGCTTCTTGAAGCAATCCGTACTTTGCCGGAAGAAAAGCGCAAAGCCGTACTCCTGTACTATTTCGAGGGAATGAACGACACCGAGATTGCGGAGCTGTTCGATACGTCGAGAAGCACGATACAGTACAGGCGGACAAGCTCTTTTGAGCTGCTAAAAAAATATCTGGAGGAAAATGCTGATGAATGGGACGAATGGTAACGAACCCGGCTACCCGGAAAAAGCCCTTGTTCCCTATCCTGTCATTTTGGCAGCGACAAAGGGCGACCCGGACGCTATGAAGATTGTCTTGCAGCATTTCAGCGGCTACATAGCCCGCCTCTCCATGCGGAAGCTGTACGACGAGCGCGGGAACGTCTATTTTGGCGTAGACCACGACATTCGGGAACGGCTGCAAGCAAAACTGATGATGGCTGTCCTCACCTTTAAGGCAGAGGAATAAACCGCAGCGGCGGGACGCTTTCTCTCTCCCCCTTTTCCGTTCCGCTGCTGACGCGGCAGCAAAGCCATTCTGAACCTTGACAAAGAAAGCGGCGCAAGATAACGGCGGCGCAGCATAGGGCAAATCGGATACGTTCCTTTTGCGCCGAGCCATACGGTGGGTGCGCCATGACGCTATCCGGGTGAGGTTATCCCCGCCCGGACAGCCGAGCGACCAACACCGCGCCGGAAAGCAAGTGTAGCGGCTTGCGGGCGACGACACGCAAAATATACAATGATACTTCCTTACAGCCACAGTCCGAGCGTTAAGAGCGTCGCAGGCAATGGGTAGGGCTGCATGAGAACCATGCCGGGGTGAAATTCCCATGAGGTTATGCTAATAACCGTCCGATTAAAGCCTTTGTTTTCTTGAATAGTGGACTTGCTGCTATTCATAGACTGTATTATATGTTTGCGAAAGAAAGGGGGATTTTCTTTGACGCAAAACCAGACGCCCGTTACCACAACGGAGCATAAAATCGGAAAAGTTACTTACCTTGTATGTTCGTCCGCAAGTGAACGCGCAACGGACACACTGGATAAAAAGATAAAGAAGCTCATTCGCAAGGACATGGAGCTGAACCCCGCAAACGCCCGGAAATAGGGCGTTTCTTCACATTTTATACATGACACAGGCAGCGGTATGTGGTATAATATAGACAGTACAAATACCATGCTTGTCTGTCGTCGGAAAGGAGGACAAAATGTTACAGACAGACAAGATTACCGCTTTATATTGCAGATTGAGCCAGGAAGATATGCAAGCCGGGGAAAGCGAAAGCATACAGAACCAAAAACTGATTTTACAAAAGTATGCTGACGAACACCACTTTTTCAACACACGCTTTTTTGTAGACGACGGATTTTCCGGCGTGAGCTTTGAGCGTGAGGGGCTTCAAGCCATGCTGCATGAGGTTGAAGCCGGGAACGTGGCGACCGTCATAACAAAAGACCTTTCCCGTCTGGGACGTAATTATCTGAAAACCGGCGAACTGATAGAGATTGTTTTCCCCGAATACGAAGTGCGCTACATTGCCATTAACGACGGTGTAGACACAGCGAGGGAAGATAACGAGTTTACCCCTCTGCGGAACTGGTTCAACGAGTTTTACGCCCGCGACACCTCAAAGAAAATCCGGGCTGTCAAACAGGCAAAGGCACAGAAAGGCGAGCGCGTCAACGGCGAAGCTCCTTACGGCTACCTTATCGACCCGGATAACCGCAATCATCTGATACCCGACCCGGAAACGGCACACGTCGTAAAACAGATTTTTGCAATGTATGTACGGGGCGACCGTATGTGTGAAATCCAGAACTGGCTGCGGGACAATGAGATATTGACCGTCGGGGAACTGCGCTACCGCAGGACAGGGAGCAAACGCCACCCCCGCCCACAGCTCAACGCATGGTACAACTGGCCGGATAAGACACTGTACGACATTCTGACAAGGAAAGAGTATTTAGGGCATACCATAACCGGGAAAACCTACAAGGTATCTTATAAGTCGAAAAAGACGAAAAAGAACCCGGAGGAAAAAAGGTATTTCTTCCCCAACACTCACGAACCTTTGATTGATGAAGAAACCTTTGAACTTGCACAGAAGCGGATTGCCACCCGGCAACGCCCGACAAAGGTTGATGAAATTGACCTGTTTTCCGGGCTGCTCTTTTGTGGGGACTGCGGCTACAAAATGTATGCAGTACGCGGAGCCGGGACGCTTGAACGGAAACACGCCTACACTTGCGGCAACTACCGCAACCGGGCAAGAAATGATATGCTCTGCACTACGCATTATATCCGCAAAAGCGTATTGAAAGAACTTGTCCTTGCAGACTTGCAGCGAGTAACGTCTTATGTGAAAGAGCATGAACAGGAGTTTATCGAAACCGCCAACGAGTGCAGCGCAAAGGCAGTACAAAAGACGCTGACACAGCAGCGGAAAGAACTTGACAAGGCGCAGAACCGTATTAACGAGCTGAACATCTTATTCCGCAAGCTCTACGAGGACAACGCTTTAGGGAAACTTTCAGATGAACAATTTGCTTTTCTGACTTCCGGCTATGATGAAGAAAAAAAGACGCTGACCCGGAGGATTGCGGAGCTGTCACAGGAAATCGACAACGCCACCGAGCGCAGCGCGGACGTAAAAAGGTTTGTCGCACTGGTACGCAGATACACAGCGATTGAAGAACTGACCTACGAAAACGTCCATGAATTTATTGACCGTATTCTTATTCACGAACTGGATAAGGAAACGAACACCCGCAAAATCGAAATCTTTTATAGCTTTGTCGGCAGAGTTGATACAGGCGACAAGCCTACTGAAAGTATCTCCTATTTCAGACAGATAGGAGCCGACGTAAAGAGTTATGCTATCTAACATACATCAAAAAGAGGTAAGATAACACCCTCTGCAAAAAAGGTATCGTTATCTTACCTCAACAAA
>NZ_JABFCH010000036.1:0-25767 GCF_017566055.1 Extibacter sp. GGCC_0201
ATCGGAGCAGATGCCACCCGGCTCCCTGTCCGCAGCCACTTTACTTAAACCCCCATTTTCTTCCGGTGCACGAGGTAGGACTGCACCATCAGATAGCCCGGGTAGATGAGGCAGAATACCGGCAGCAGGTAGTTTGCCGGGAATCCGAGCTTTTCCAGATAACCGTCTACAAGTATGAAGATGACGATGAGCGGCAGTACATAAGAGATATATCCCCTTGTCCAGTTGGGCAGCTTAAGCCCTTTGCCGCAGTTGACTTCTTCGCTGTATTTCTTCCAGCCCCATCCATAGCGGTAGGTGCAGAACAGCAGATACAGCAGAGAGCCAAGCGGAAGCAGCGTATTGGATACGATGAAGTCCTCAAGGTCCTGTACGGTGCTCCCTGCGCCGAAGGGCTGGAAACCGCTTAATAGGTTGAACCCAAGGGCACATGGAAGGGAGAGCAGTATGACGGCGACTGCATTTACGGCAACCGCTTTCTTACGGCTCCAGCCAAAATCCATAGCAAATGCCACGATATTTTCAAACACCGCGATGATTGTAGTCAGAGCGGCAAAAGCCATGAACGCGAAGAACAGGGAGCCCCAGACCCTTCCGCCGGCCATTTCGTTAAAGGTAGCGGGAAGGGTGACGAAGATAAGGCCAGGTCCGCTGCCTGCGTCGATGTTATATGTAAAGCATGCAGGAAAGATGATCAGCCCTGAAAACAGGGCAACCAAAGTATCCAGAACGACTACGTTCAGACTCTCCGACACGAGGGAATGGCCTTTCCCGATGTAGCTCCCGAATATAGCCAGCGCTCCGATGCCGAGGCTCAGTGTGAAAAATGCCTGCCCAAGTGCGGCGAAGATAATCTCACCGAGGGTATAGTTCTCAAGAGCTCTGCCAAAATCAGGAATGAGGTAAAAGGCAAGTCCTTCCTTTGCTCCGCTTAGAAGAAAGCTGTGCACGACCAGTATGAGCATGACGACAAACAATGCACCCATCATATACTTGGATATCTTTTCTACGCCGTTTCGGAGGCCTCTGGAACAGATGAAGAATCCGATGACGGTCACGACGAGCATCCATAGAACCTGCTGTGAAGGGCTGGCAAGAAAGCCGGAGAAGGCGGAATTGATCTGCTCCGCGTTTTTGCCACCCAGTGATCCGGCAGCGGTCTTGAAGAAATAAGCGAGCATCCACCCGCCGACTGTCGTATAGAACATCATTAGCATATAGTTTCCAACCAGGGGGACGAACTTGATAAAATGCCATTTCGTGCCCTCTGGTTCCAGTACCTCAAAAGATCTGGCGGCGGATTTCTGTGAGGCCCGTCCGACGGAATACTCCATCGTCATAATCGGAAGCCCGAGTAGAATCAGAAATACAAGATAGATCAGTACGAAAGCAGCACCCCCATACTGCCCGGTGATATACGGGAACCGCCACACGTTGCCCAGTCCTACGGCACAGCCGGCGCTGATGAGCAGGAAGCCGAGCCGTGATGAAAATTTTTCTCGTGTGTTCATTTTGCTACACTCCTTATAAAATAACATGCTGCCCTCGGGAAAACATACAGACCGAGGGTACTTCCCCTATTCTACTAAATAGAGTGAGGACGTGTCAATCATCAAATGCATGTTGACAAACACAGCTATAGCGGATATGATAATTACACTCGTCAAGTAATTCTATTTCTATCAGACAACAAATCAGTTCATCATCATGCGGGGAATCCCCGTCCATGGGAGCAATCATCCCAGATTTTCCTTCGATCAATAAGAAAAGGAGAATGCATATGAAACACGTAGCCAGACAATGGAGGCCGTTGGCGTCCGGTTTATTTTTGCTGCTTTTATCTATTGCCTTTACGGGACTAAAAGAGGTGGAGGTGCGGGCCGCGTCCGTGTCTCTCGTACAGGGAGAGGCAGTCTATTACCAGGGTTATTCGACACACTATTATTATATAGACGGTGTCCTCGGATACTGCCTTGAACCGGGTAAGACGCCGCCGACCGATGGAAGCTATGATTCACAAGTCATCGATAACAGTCAGCTTCTGAGTAAAGCCATGTATTATGTCTACGGAGGTCCGGGCTATGAGACCCATATGAAACCTGCGCTTCCGGAAGCATGGAGATCTAAAGAGAGTGTCTACTGCCTGTCCCACTGTGTTCTGTCGTACATATATGACAACTTGAGCGGGGACAGTGATGCATTCATCGGCCTGAATGAGGAGATGAAGAATCTGGTCATACAGTGCGCTTCATGGATCAAAGGATGGCCTGCCATACCGGCTCCCGATATCTCGTTCTCCGGCAAGGAGTTCAAAAGCTGGTTCGACAGAGAAGGAAAGCAGCAGAGGACGGATGAGATAACGTGTGTCGGCGATGCGGACAACAGCATTACGATTCCGCTTCCGGAGGGGGTGTGGCTTGTCAATGCTACCAAAGGGACAAAGAAGGCCGGAAAGGTTCAGGTGATGGGAGGCGACCGCTTCTATCTGTCTGCCGACGCCGGAATACTTAACGATGAACGGTATGAGAGCGGATTGCTGTATGGCAGCCGCCGGCAGGCGTGGCGGACTTTAGTGGTCAGGCCCGGAAGCAATGGGCAGAATATCGGCGGCGGAAGCCTGATAACGGTCGAGACAGCGCCTGCTTCTCTGGCAGTGACGTGGCTTCCGAAGCCGGAACTTGACACGGACAAGCAGGCGGATAAGACTGGTAAGTCCTATAAGCTTGGGGATATTGTCACCTATACGATAGAAGTGACGCAGCGCATTCAGGATGCGGTTGCCAAAAATGTCATCATATCAGACACGATTCTGACCGAGGGGGTCAAGCTTCAGAAAAATTCTGTCGTCCTTCTGGACGCTCATCAACGCGCCGTATCAGACGCAACAATCACTGTGGAAGGGAACACTTACAGCATCCATTCGGGCGAGTCACTGGAATTTCTTCAGAGCGTGGAACGTGGAGAGAAGTTCTATGTGGAATACCAGATAGCCATTACCGATGCATCTGTCATCGGGAAGGAGATAGAGAATGAAGTGATCGTGAGGGCGGATAATGCGGACGAGGTAAGGGACCGTGAGATTGTCACGGTGGAGGAGCCTGAGACGCCGAAGGAACCCGAAGAACCGGAAGAGGTGCCCAAAGAAGTTCCAAAAGAAGAGGAACCCGGAATCGAGGAGCCCGAAGCAGAACCCGCCCCAGAACCGGTAGCAAAAGCAGAGGCGGTCAAGACGGGGGATGAAGAAAATTTGATGGTTCTTATCTTATTACTCATTCTTTCTTGCACCGCAATCACCGCCTGTGGTAAAATAGCACGTAAGACTAAGTAGATGAAGGAGGCGTCATAAGATATGGGAATGACGATGACACAGAAGATTCTCGCGGCACATGCGGGGCTTGACCATGTAGAGGCGGGCCAGCTGATTGAAGCGAAGCTCGACGTAGTTATGGCTAATGACATTACAGGGCCGATGGCGGTGCCTGTATTTAACCAGATGGCGGATAAAGTATTTGATAAGGATAAGGTAGTCCTTGTACCGGATCATTTTACGCCGAACAAGGATATCAAATCTGCGGAGAATTCCAAGTCCATCCGTGAATTTGCAAAGAATCAGGGGCTGACCCATTATTATGAAGTGGGCCAGATGGGAATTGAACATGCAATCCTGCCGGAGAAGGGCATAACTGTCGCGGGGGAATGCATCATCGGAGCGGATTCCCACACGTGTACATACGGAGCGCTCGGAGCATTTTCCACCGGTGTCGGAACTACAGACATCGCGACAGGTATGGCGACAGGAGAGCTGTGGTTTAAAGTTCCTTCTGCCATCAAGTTCGTGCTGACCGGAACGCCTTCCCGGTATGTGAGCGGTAAGGATATCATCATCCATATTATCGGAAGGATCGGCGTGGACGGTGCCCTGTACAAGTCCATGGAATTTACAGGGGACGGCATCCAAAGCCTTACGATGGATGACCGTTTTACGATGGCGAACATGGCTATCGAGGCCGGGGCGAAGAATGGAATTTTTATCGTCGATGAGCGCGCCGAAGCATATATGAAAGAACACTCAAAAAAGAGCTACACGATATATGAGGCGGATGAAGACGCCTCCTATGATGAGGTCGTAGAGGTCGATCTTGCCAAGGTCCGTCCTACCGTGGCATTCCCGCATCTCCCCGGCAATGCGAAGACGATAGATGAGATTGAGGCCATGGAGCCAATCAGGATAGACCAGGTAGTCATCGGTTCCTGCACGAACGGACGTATGGAAGATATGAGAAGGGCGGCAGCAGTATTGGAGGGGCATAAAGTACACCCGGATGTGCGTGTGATGGTCATACCTGCCACGCAGAAGATTTATAAGCAATGCATCAGGGAAGGGCTGGTAGATATCTTTATCGATGCTGGGTGCGCCTTCAATACGCCGAGCTGTGGTCCATGCATGGGCGGGCACATGGGCGTGCTGGCGGCAGGAGAGAAGTGTGTTTCCACTACAAACCGTAACTTCGTAGGCAGAATGGGACACGTGGATTCCCTGATCTACCTTGCATCCCCTGAGGTGGCGGCGGCAAGCGCCATAGCGGGGTATATTGCGAATCCAGAGAAAGCAGGTGACAGATAATGAGAGCATCAGGACATGTATTTAAATATGGAGACAACGTAGATACAGACGTAATTATTCCGGCACGGTATCTGAACTCCTTTGACGGAAAAGAGCTGGCCGCTCACGCTATGGTTGATATCGACCCGGAATTTGCCGGTAAGGTCAGGCCCGGAGATATGATTGTGGCTGAGAAGAATTTTGGCTGCGGGTCCTCCAGAGAACACGCGCCGCTCTGTCTGAAGGAGGCAGGAGTAAGCTGCGTGATTGCAGAGACATTTGCACGTATCTTCTACAGAAACGCGATCAACATCGGGCTGCCTATCATCGAATGCCCGGAGGCCGCTCAGGGGATAGAGGCAGGTGATGAAGTGGAAGTGGACTTTGACAGCGGAATGATATACAACAAGACAAAAGGTTTAAGCTTTCAGGGACAGCCGTTCCCGGAATTCATGCAGAAGCTTATCGCAGCCGGAGGGCTTGTGAATTATACGAACGGCAAGAAGAAATAGTGAGGATTATCTGATATGGGAAATGAGAGAGGAAATGGGGCGGCGCTGCTGCCGATAGGGGTGTTTCTTGTAATATTCCTCGGTGCAGGCATCGTGACGGGAGACTTTTATGCGATGCCCGCCATCGTGGCATTTTTGATAGCGCTGTTTACAGCATTTATACAGAACAGAGGGCTGAACTTTCAGGAGAAGATCAGGGTCATCTCCAGAGGGGTGGGGGATGAGAACATTATTACGATGAGCCTTATCTTCTTGTGCGCCGGAGGGTTTTCCGGCGCTGTGACAGCAGCCGGCGGAGTGGAGAGCACGGTCAACTTCGGCTTATCTATCCTGCCTGCCAAGATTGCAGTCGTGGGCTTGTTTATCATCGGCTGTTTCATCTCAGTGTCCATGGGCACGTCGATGGGAACGATAGCTGCACTTGCGCCGATAGCCGTAGGCATCAGCGAGAAGACAGGATTCTCGCTGGCAGTCTGCATCGGAGCGGTCGTGTGTGGAGCAATGTTCGGGGACAACCTGTCCATGATATCGGATACGACCATCGCGGCGGTCAAGACGCAGGGATGTGAGATGAAGGACAAGTTCCGGGAGAACTTCCTCATCGTTCTTCCGGCAGCCATCATTACGATTATCATCTTCCTTGTCATCACATGGAACGGTAACGCCAGCGTGGCCGCAGGCAGCTATAATATCCTGCGTGTCATCCCGTATATTCTCGTGCTCGTCGGGGCACTGATCGGCATCAACGTGTTTGTCGTCCTGATAGGCGGGACTGTCGTATCGCTCGTCGTGGGAGTAGCCACCGGCAGCCTTGCGGCAGGCGAGATGTTTTCAGCCGTCGGCAGTGGTGTGACAGGCATGTATGACATCACGGTCATCTCCATCGTCGTGGCCTGCATCGTGTCGCTGGTGAAAGAATTTGGTGGCATCCAGTTCATTCTGAACCTGATTAAGCGGAGTATCAGAGGACAGAGGGGAGGAGAGGCCGGCATCGCGGGGCTGGCACTTCTTGTTGACATGTGTACGGCGAACAACACGGTCGCCATCGTCATGGCCGGCCCTATTGCAAAAGACATCAGCGAAGAGTTCGAGATATCACCGAGACGGTCCGCGTCCCTGCTGGATATATTTACGTCTGTAGGGCAGGGGCTGATTCCTTACGGGGCGCAGCTGCTCTCGGCGGCAAGCCTTACGGGGCTGACACCATTTAACATAATGCCATATTTGTTTTATCCGATATTGATGGCAATCAGTGCAATTCTATTTATTGCATTCAGGAAAGCGAATTGAAAGGATGGAAGAGATGAATCTACATTATAAGAGCACAAGAAATTCCAACTTGAAGGCTACAGCATCCGAGGCCGTGCTGAAAGGTCTTGCGCCGGACGGCGGGCTGTTCGTTCCGGAGCGCATCCCAAAGCTGGACATCCCGATGGACAGGCTCAAAAGCATGAGCTATCAGGAGACGGCATATGAGGTGATGAAGCTGTTCCTGACCGATTTCACGGAAGAGGAGCTTAAGACCTGTATCAGCAGGGCATATGACAGCAAGTTCGACACGGAGGAGATTGCTCCGCTTGCAAAAGTGGGTGATACGTATTATCTGGAACTGTTTCACGGCTCTACGATTGCATTCAAGGATATGGCCCTGTCCATACTTCCATACCTTATGACGACATCAGCAAAGAAGAATCATGTGGAGAATGAAATTGTTATACTGGCGGCTACGTCAGGTGATACAGGGAAAGCGGCTATGGCTGGCTTTGCGGATGTGGACGGTACGAGAATCATCGTGTTCTACCCAAAGAACGGCGTGAGCAAGGTCCAGGAGCTTCAGATGGTCACGCAGAAGGGAAATAATGTAGACGTGGTGGCGATACACGGGAACTTTGACCATGCCCAGAGCGGCGTGAAAGCGATGTTTGAAAATGCGGAGCTGGCAGATAAGCTGGCAGATAACGGATACCAGTTCTCATCGGCCAATTCCATCAACATCGGCCGGCTTGTCCCCCAGGTCGTATATTACGTCTATGCATATGCGAAGCTGTTCGGGGAAGAGGAACTGTCCGCGGGCGAGAAGATGAATGTAGTCGTTCCGACCGGCAATTTCGGCAACATACTGGCAGCGTATTATGCGAAGCAGATGGGCGTGCCGATTGGCAGGCTTATCTGCGCTTCAAATGAAAATAAGGTACTGTTCGACTTCTTCCGCACGGGAACGTACGACAGGAACAGGGCATTCGTGCTCACGACATCCCCGTCCATGGATATTCTGATTTCCAGCAACCTGGAGCGCCTCATCTACCTTGTAACCGGTGAGGATTCCGGTCAGACTTCCAGATTCATGGAAGAACTGAGGGACGGTGGAAGTTATGCGCTTACGGAAGAGATGAGGGATAGATTGAAAGATTTTGAGGCCGGATACGCGACAGAAGCACAGACGGCAGATCAGATCAGACGCATCTATGAATCCACCGGATATGTACTGGACACGCATACGGCCGTAGCCTCATATGTATGTGACGAGTACAGGAAGACGTCAGGAGATGGCAGCAAGTGCCTCGTGGTCTCAACGGCCAGCCCTTATAAGTTCGTTAAGAGCGTCATGACATCCATCGACAGCACGTATGAAGCAGAAGAGGATTTCCTCCTGCTGGACAAGCTGGAAGAAGTGTCAGGGGTGGAGATGCCCCGGGCAATTGCAGATATTCTCCATGCAGATGTGCTCCACAGGACGGAGTGTGACGCGGATAAGATGGAAGATACGGTAAAAGAGATATTAAATATACGATAATTGAGGTGTGACAGATGCTGAATGGAATATTTGGAATATTTGGACTTGGATGTGGACTATATTGTCTGTATGCGTACTTTATGATGAAGACGAAGAAGGAGATCAATACGACGATTCTGCTGCCGAAGGATGCGAGATACAAAAAATGCAAGGATGTGGATGCCTACTGCAGAGAGATGTCCCCTCCGCTCCTGACACTCGGGATTATCGTAACCGCATACGGCGGGCTGGACTTATACAATACTTACATGGGCGGCATAGGTGTTTTGTTCCTCATAATGTTCGCGCTCGTCTGGTTGGCGCTCATCTGGTTTTTTGTGGCCGTGCGCAAGTGCAATAAGAAATATTTTGGAGTGTAGAAAGAGAAAATGCAGGATTAGAAATCGAATCCTGCATTTTTTGTAATTATTCATACAATACATACAACAATTATGAGATAAATGAATGATAAAAAACATAAACTTTCGTGAAAACATTGTTAAAGTCTTGACTTTTCTTCTGAAAAATGAGATAATGAATCAAATTTGGAATTTTAAGGAGGAAAAGAGACATGGCAACAAAAGCATATTATCCGATTAGTGAAATTGGTGCCGGGAAAACTGGTTTTTCCAAAACCCGCTCTATCATTGAAGCAGCATTTTATGGAAATAATGTTGTTCCGGTTAACACATTAAAAGAGGCATACAACCTGGCTAAGAACTCACCGGGAACGATTGTTACAGATATGCCCGTATATAGGGGAGAAGAATTTGGTCTTGACAGCGATGCCAGAGTATTGTTATTCAACGACGGCGCAGTGACAGGCCGCTATGCAGGCGCACGACGCATCAAAGGAGAACCAGGAGTAGATGCAGCCAAGCTTGACAAGGTGACGATGGATGCGGTATATGAATCACGCTGGAAGACGATGTACCATGCAACCGTATATGTTGGTCTTGATACAGAATTCATGGTGAAGGCACATCTTCTTATTCCAGAGGGAGAAGAGAACATCATGTACAACTGGATGCTGAACTTCCAGTATATGGCTGACGAATATGTCAAGATGTACAAGAATTCCAAACCGGTAGGCGACGGCAAAGAGCCAGATATCTATATTTTCTCCGACCCGCAGTGGTTTCCACAGGACCGCCCGGATGTTGATTACAGCTGCCTGAGCGATCCTCTTACGCTCTGCTATTTTGATACTGCTGAGAACTGTGCATGTATCCTCGGTATGAGATACTTCGGCGAGCACAAGAAAGGCACGCTTACGATGGCATGGGCGATTGCCAACAGAAATGGCTATGCTTCCTGCCATGGCGGACAGAAAGAGTATACGCTTCCTGACGGTTCCAAATATGTTGCATCTGTATTCGGACTTTCCGGATCAGGCAAGTCTACGCTCACACATGCAAAACACGACGGCAAGTATCCGATTACGGTTCTCCATGACGACGCGTTCATCATCAATACAGACACTTGTGCTTCCGTAGCGTTAGAGCCGACATACTTTGACAAGACGGCGGACTACCCAACGGGCTGCGATGACAACAAGTACTTATTATCTGCCCAGAACTGTTCCGCGACGCTGGATGAGGACGGGAAGATTCAGTTAGTGACGGAAGATATCAGAAACGGCAATGGACGTGCCATCAAGTCTAAATTATGGTCACCAAACCGTGTGGATAAGATAGATGCACCTGTAAATGCTATCTTCTGGATTATGAAAGACCCGACGATTCCGCCGGTAGTCAAGCTGAAAGGTTCCGCGCTTGCATCTGTCATGGGAGCGACGCTTGCGACAAAGACATCTACCGCAGAACGTGTTGCCGCAGGAACGGATCTGAATGCGCTCCGTATCGTTCCTTACGCTAACCCATTCAGAACATATCCTCTTGTCAATGACTACGAGAAGTTCAAAAAGCTTGTAGAAGAGAAGGACGTAGACTGCTATATCGTCAACACCGGCGATTTTATGGGCAAGAAGGTTCAGCCGAAAGATACGCTCGGCATCCTGGAAGCAATCGTGGAGAGAAAAGCTGACTTCAAGCAGTGGGGACCATTTGAAGATATCGAAATCATGGAGTGGGAAGGATTTGTTCCTAACCTGGATGACGCAGACTATAAAGCGCAGCTCAAGAATGCAATGATGAACCGTGTCAACGCAGTAGAGAAGTTCGCTACCGCAAAAGACGGTTATGATAAGCTGCCGGATGAGGCGCTCGCTGCACTCAACAAACTGGTAGAAGAATTAGCATAATCAGCTTAATAAAGCTGTAAAAATGTGCCAGCTGTCACAGCCGGCACATTTTTGTTGAAAAACGAGAGATAATAGAGTATAATGATTTTAGGAAAACCTGGGATGCACGACAACTCCTGTTATTTTGAACCTACAAAACTTTAAACGGGACTCTTATATCTCTGTAATATGTCAGGCCCCCGATTTCGCAGGGGAAGGCAGAAAAGCAGATGCGGACACCCACCTGGCTGCGGCTAGGAGTCAAAATACAGGAACCGGCATTTTGGGGATCTTACTAAAGATAAAGGGCAGTCGTATATCATACGGCTGTCTTTTTATAATATCATAGGAAACTTCGTTCCCTATGATACAAAAACCCTCCGGGAGGATGCGCACTCGGTTTCATATTTCAGAAGATGATTTTTATGGCATTCCGGTCTATTTTATGGATGCTGACATAAATATAGAAAAAACCGGTGGACAAGAGGTACATAGTGTGAGACGAAGAAAAAAAGAAAAATATCTATATTATGGGATGGCGATTCTCGTCACCCTGTTTATCATAGTCGGCCTTGTGTCGGCACTTAAGGGCACGGGCAGGATAAAAGGACTGGGCAGGACGGGAACAGAAAAAGGGACCGGCGAAGCAGAAGGCGGACCGGAGGAAAAGAACACAGCTATAGACAACCCGGATATCCGTGTCCTCATCATGGACAACGGATACAGCAACATCGTACATCCAAGTGTCACCATATCGTCCGAAAAAGGGCTGACGCTCACATGCGGGGAAGAAAAAGAAGACTGGGACAAATCAGACAGCCTGACGATAGCACCGGATGATGCCAGGTTCGGGAAGGGGAATATCCGGATACAGGCAAAAGAAGGGAAAGTCACGCTGTCCAGTATCAAGAGAGGATATGGGACGCCTTCCTACAGCGGAATCATAGAACTTCGGACTACGGCGGAAGGTATCGTCATCATCAATGAACTGCCTGTGGAGACATATCTGTGCGGGGTCGTGCCGAGCGAGATGCCGGCTTCCTATGAGCTGGAAGCGCTGAAGGTCCAGGCGGTCTGCGCAAGGAGCTATGCATACCGTCAGATGGCGGACTATGGTTATCCGGAATACGAGGCGCACGTGAATGACAGTACGGACTATCAGGTGTACGGCAATTCCGAGGAACAGGAATCCACGTCCAGGGCCGTCGCTGAGACGGCAGGGCAGGCCGTCCGGTATCAGGGCGAGGTCGTGACTACATACTACTATTCCACCTCCTGTGGGAGGACGACGTCTATGGAAGCCTGGGGAACCGCACCAAGCGACAGCAACGGCTATCTGCAGAGCGTGGACGTGTCTGACGGGGAGACAGATTATGAAAAGGATCTTCCATGGTACAGATGGGAGGCAGCAGTTCCGGTACAGACGCTGTCCAACCTGGTCGGTCTGAACACCGGAACAGATGTCGGTACTCTTACCAGCGTGGAAGTGACGAAGAAAGGCCCCGGAGACGTGGCCCTGCAGATAAAAGCGACCGGCAGCAATGGAAGCGTTACAGTCGACACGGAAAATAAGATCCGCAGAGCCCTTGGGGGAAAAGGGTATCAGATAACGAAGCAGGACGGCACGGTCATAGACAGCAGCGCGCTGCTTCCAAGCGCTTTCTTCAACATCGAGAAGACCGCAGACGCGTTCGTCATCAAAGGAGGAGGATATGGCCATGGCATCGGGATGAGCCAGAATGGTGCAAACGAGATGGCAAAGCAGGGCAAGGATTACAAAGAAATCCTGACCTTATTTTTCCACGATGTCACGGTAGAATGACAGACATCTACTCACGGAAGGTGAGCGACGTATCAGTCATCGTATCGATGATTGCAAGAGATTCCAGATGGATGCCTTTCTGCCGTATGATCTGCCCGCCCTGCTGGAACCCTTTTTCTATAACGATGCCGGCGCCCTCTAAGGTTGCGCCGGCTTCTTCTATTATGTCAAGAAGTCCCATGAGTGCGCAGCCATTAGCGAGGAAATCATCGATGACGAGGACATGGTCGTCAGGATCCAGGAATTTCCGGGAAAGGATGACGTCATATACTTTCTTATGTGTAAAAGATTCTACCTTCGTATGGTATACTTCGCCGTCTATGTTAATACTTTGCGCTTTTTTGGCAAATACTACTGGTACATGGAAATACTGGGCCGCAATGCAGGCGATGCCGATGCCGGACGCCTCGATGGTCAGAATCTTCGTAATCTTGTCACTTGGAAATCTGCGGCGGAATTCCTTCCCTATCTCGTTGATCAGGCCAATATCCATCCTGTGGTTGAGAAAGCTGTCTACCTTTAGTACATTCCCTGGCTTTACCGTTCCGTCTTTCAGGATTCGTTCTTTTAAAAGCTGCATGATTATACCTTCCTTACCGTATTCTATGTATACATCATATACTAACGTATCGCCTTTCGTTTTTCAATAGACAAAGATGGAAAAATCGGGTAAAATAAAGGGAACGCAGTAGGAGAGAGCTATGAAGAGTTTTAAGAGAATATATAAAAAGGGAACAGAGATATCGCAGGAAATAACGGATGATCATGTGGGGGCATATGCGGCGCAGTCTGCCTTCTTTTTTATGCTGTGCCTCATACCTATCATATTGCTTATGATTACCATGGTCCAATACACGCCGGTGACAAAAGCAGATGTGATGACTGCGGTAATACAGGTATTTCCCTCATCGGTGGATTCCCTGATCACATCCATCGTGAACCAGGTATACAACCAGTCTACCGGTATCATCCCTGTTACGGTAGTTGTGGCTTTATGGTCAGCAGGAAAAGGTGTTCTCGCCATGACAGGAGGTCTGAACTGTGTGTATAACTGCCGTGAGACGAGAAATTATATCTTCCTGCGTATCCGGGCGACACTATACACGGTAATGTTCATCCTTGTCATTATCTTTCTGCTCGTACTGTCCGTATTCGGCAATACGCTCAACATCTTTATCGCAGAGCACGTATCGATACTGTCCAGGCTGGCCGACTGGCTGATTCGGATGCGTGTATACATTACGCCGGTTGTCCTGATGGTCTTCTCGCTTCTCATATATAAGTTTCTGCCAAACCGGAAGGACTCGTTAAAGAAGCAGATACCTGGCGCCATCTTTGCCGCCATCGGGTGGATGATCGTATCGTGGATATTTTCTGTATATGTAGATCTGTTCAAAGGATTCTCAGATATGTACGGAAGCCTGACGACGATAGTGCTCATCATGCTCTGGATGTATTTCTGCATGTACAGCATCCTGCTCGGCGGGGAGATAAACATACTCATGTATGACAAGATACTGACCGGTTCATCAACGAAGAAAGCAAAATCTTAAAGTTTTAGCCTTGACATACGTATTTGTTGTGTTAGAATATATTAGTATAAATTGACAAAAGCTATGACCGCGTCAGTAGAGACCCATCTTCCACTAGAGAGAGGAAACCACAGGGCTGAAAGTTTCCTTTGGTTCAGATGGCAATCGAATTTCCCGCGCGAGCTGCATCTTTGAAGTTCCGCATATTTTAGTAGGAGATGCCGTATGTGCACGTTACGCATTTGAGCGCCCGCCATACGGCGGGAATCAGGGTGGTACCGCGAGCTATGACCTCGTCCCTTTTGGGGCGGGGATTTTTTAATTGGTAAAGGAGAGAAGAGATGAAAGAGAAATTACAAAGCATCAAAGAGGAAGCGCTGAAAGCTATCGAGTCAGCTGATGTGCCTGAAAAGCTGAATGATGTGCGTGTAAGATTCCTCGGCAAGAAGGGAGAGCTTACCGCAGTGCTCAAAGGGATGAAAGATGTCGCGCCAGAGGAGAGGCCTAAGGTAGGCCAGCTTGTAAATGAGACAAGGGCCGCTATCGAGGAAGTGATGGAAGATACCCGCAGGAAGATGGAAAGAGCCATCCGGGAAGAGAAGATGAAGCAGGAAGTGATTGACGTCACGCTGCCGTCCAAAAAGAATATGGTCGGACACCGCCACCCGAATACCATTGCCCTGGAAGAGGTAGAGCAGATATTCGTAGGGATGGGCTATGAGGTAGTGGAAGGCCCTGAAGTGGAATATGACCTGTACAATTTTGAAAAGCTGAATATTCCGGCTGACCATCCGGCAAAGGACGAGCAGGATACGTTCTATATCAATAAAGACATCGTGCTTCGTACGCAGACATCTCCCGTACAGGCACGAGTTATGGAACAGGGGAAGCTGCCCATCCGTATGATAGCGCCGGGGCGTGTCTTCCGTTCTGACGAGGTGGACGCGACCCACTCCCCTTCTTTCCATCAGGTTGAAGGGCTTGTCATCGATAAGAATATCTCTTTTGCAGACTTAAAAGGGACGCTTGAAGTATTTGCCAAGGAACTGTTCGGTCCAGAGACCAGGACGAAGTTCCGCCCGCATCATTTCCCGTTCACGGAGCCTAGCGCGGAAGTTGACGTGACATGTTTCAAGTGCGGAGGAAAGGGCTGCAGGTTCTGTAAAGGCTCTGGCTGGATAGAGATTCTCGGCTGCGGCATGGTTCACCCCCACGTACTGGAGATGTGCGGCATCGACCCGGAGGAATACAGCGGTTTCGCATTTGGCATGGGGCTGGAGCGTATCGCTCTGCTGAAATATGAGATAGATGACATGCGGCTGCTTTACGAAAATGATATAAGATTTTTGAAGCAGTTCTAAGGTTGAAAGGAGATAGGAATGAATACATCATTATCATGGATCAAAGCGTATGTGCCAGGTCTTGAGGCAGCTGCGCAGGAATATACGGATGCGATGACATTATCCGGAACAAAGGTAGAGGGATATGAAGAGCTGGATGCCGACCTGGATAAGATTATCGTCGGTCAGATCAGCAAGATTGAAAGGCATCCGGATGCAGATAAGCTCATCATCTGCCAGGTGGACATCGGAGACGGATCCGTACAGATCGTTACCGGTGCGGATAACGTGCATGAGGGAGACAAGATACCGGTCGTGCTTGCAGGAGGACGCGTGGCAGGCGGCCATGAGCCAGGAACCCGTGTGGCAGGCGGAATCAAGATTAAGAAAGGGAAGCTGCGCGGTGTGGAAAGCGACGGCATGATGTGCTCCATCGAAGAACTGGGATCCAACCGCGATATGTATCCGGATGCGCCGGAAGAAGGCATCTATAGCTTCCCCGATGAAGTGGAAGTGGGGGCAGATGCCGTGGAAGTGCTCGGACTGCATGACGTCGTATTCGAATATGAGGTGACTTCCAACAGAGTGGACTGCTACAGCGTCATAGGGATAGCGAGAGAAGCGGCAGCTACGTTCGGGAAAGAGTTCGTACCGCCTGTCGTCAGACAGACAGGAAACGAAGAAGATGCCGGGGACTATATCAAAGTTACGGTAGAGAATACGGACCTTTGTCCAAGATACTGCGCAAGGGTAGTCAAAAACATAAAGGTAGGGCCTTCTCCGGAATGGATGCAGAGAAGGCTCGCGTCTGTAGGAATCCGCCCTATCAACAATCTCGTGGATATTACGAACTATGTCATGGAGGAGTACGGACAGCCGATGCACGCCTATGACCTGGACAAGATCGAGGGGAAAGAAATTATCGTGCGCACAGCCGGAGCCGGTGAAACGTTCACAACCTTGGACGGACAGGAGCGGCAGCTGGATGAGTCTGTCCTCATGATATGCGACGGGCAGAAATCCATCGGTATCGCCGGAATCATGGGCGGAGAGAATTCCATGATTACCGATGACGTTAAGACGATGCTGTTCGAGGCGGCCTGCTTTGACGGAACGAATATACGTAAGTCAAGCAAGAAGGTGGGACTTCGTACCGATGCGTCAGGCAAGTTTGAAAAGGGGCTCGACCCGAACAACGCGCAGGCGGCGATAGACAGGGCATGCCAGCTTGTGGAAGAGCTGGGAGCCGGCGAGGTAGTCGGCGGCATCGTAGATGTATATGGGAAGAAGAAAGAAGCAGTGAGGGTTCCGTTTGACGCGGACGCGATCAACAATCTTCTCGGTACTGCCATACCGAAGAAAGAGATGCTCGGATATCTGAACCGGGTAGGCCTGACATATGACGAAGCCTCAGATGAGATTATCGCACCCACCTTCCGGCATGATATCTTCTGTATGGCCGACCTTGCAGAAGAAGTGGCCAGATTCTACGGATATGACAATATACCGACGACGCTCCCGAGGGGGGAGGCGACGAACGGTAAGCTGTCCTTTAAGCTGCGTGTGGAAGAAGTGGCAAGGGATATCGCCGAATTCTGCGGCTTCAGCCAAGGGATGACCTATTCATTCGAAAGCCCGAAGGTGTATGACAAGCTGATGATTCCTGCAGAAAACCCGCTCAGGAATGCAGTAGAGATTATGAATCCGCTTGGGGAAGATTACAGCATCATGCGTACGACTTCTCTGAACGGCATGCTGACTTCTCTGGCTACAAACTATAACCGGAGAAATAAAAATGTAAGGCTGTATGAACTTGGCAATATCTATCTGCCAAAGTCCCTTCCGCTTAAAGAGCTCCCTGAAGAACGTATGCAATTCACGCTTGGAATGTACGGGGACGGCGACTTCTTCAGCATGAAAGGCGTGGTGGAAGAGTTCTTCGAGAAGGCCGGACTGCACGGGAAAGAAACGTATGACCCCGACGCAGGCAAACCGTATCTTCATCCGGGACGACAGGCCAACATCATATACGATGGAGCTGCAGTCGGCTACCTCGGAGAGGTTCATCCTGATGTAGCGGATACGTATGGTATCGGTGAGAAAGCATATATAGCAGTTATCGATATGCCTGAGATAGTATCGCGAGCGACATTCGACAGGAAGTATACGGGCATAGCCAGATTCCCGGCTGTGACACGCGACATCAGCATGGTGATGCCAAAAGACATACTTGTCGGACAGGTGGAAGAGACGATTGAGAAGAAAGGCGGAGCGTATCTCGAGAGCTACGCGCTTTTCGACCTCTATGAAGGCGCGCAGATTAAA
The DNA here is from genome assembly GCF_017566055.1 of Extibacter sp. GGCC_0201. NCBI lineage: Bacteria > Bacillati > Bacillota > Clostridia > Lachnospirales > Lachnospiraceae > Extibacter > Extibacter sp. GGCC_0201. The sequence continues at coordinate 17,150 of NZ_JABFCH010000036.1, forward strand.
GCAGGCTATAAGTCAGTGGCGTATTCTATCGTCTTCCGTGCAAAGGACCGCACGCTTAACGATGCTGATGTGACGGAGGCGATGGACCGTATCTTAAAGGCACTGGAAGGCATGGGAATCGAGCTGCGTAAATAATTTCAGGAGGACGGAAGATGAATAAAAAGCAGATAGGCGGCCTTATATTAGCCGTCGTCCTGTTTATAGCAACAGGAGTTATCAGTGTTTTGACCAATATAACAGCACAGAACCGCCTTGCAGATGTGGCAGGGCAGATACTTACCGGAGGGTATGAGCTAGACGCTCCGGTCAAGGACTATATAGCAGTCGTGAAAGTGGAAGGCACGATTCAGGAGCAGACTTCCCCGTCTCTGTTCGAGACGGAACAAGGATATCAGCATACGACGACCATGGAGTATATCGATTACCTCATGAGCGATTCCAACAATACAGGGATACTTCTCTATGTGGACTCCCCGGGGGGTACCGTGTATGAAAGCGAGGAACTGTATCAGAAGCTGAATGAGTATAAAGATGCAACCGGCCGTCCTATATGGGGATATATGGCTCATTACGCCGCATCCGGCGGGTATTATGTATCCATGGCGGCAGATAATATCTATGCGAATCCGAATACGACAACAGGCTCGATCGGCGTAATCATGGCGGGATATGACTTATCCGGGCTCTATGAAAAGCTTGGAATCCGGTATGTAAGCATAACGAGCGGTGCGAACAAGGATTCCAGCCAGCTGAGCGAAGAACAGATTGCAATCTATCAGACCCAGGTCGATGAGTCCTATGGCAGGTTTGTAGACATCGTGGCCGACGGAAGAAGGATGTCGGCAGATGAAGTGAAAAAACTTGCAGACGGAAGGACCTACACCGCAAAACAGGCGGAAGAAAACGGACTCATAGATAACATATCGCTTTATGAGGATATGAAGGCAGATATGGGGAAGGAACTCGGGACAGATATATTCTATGAACTAAAGTCAAAGACCTCAGCGCTTACGTCCCTCTTATCCAGTATAAAAGAGATTGTACCTAAGTCAGAGGCACAGGTGCTGACAGAGACTGCCAGCGAGAAGGAAAATGGGGGGCTGATGTATTATGCAGAACAGCTACGATAATGGTCCGGCAACCTGTGCCGGATTCTGGGTCAGGGCCGCAGCCTATGCGATAGACAGCGTTATCGTCTTTTTCGGCCTTCTCATCGTACGTCTCATAATGAGCGGGGTCATGTCCATGACAGAAGGAACGGCCTTTAGTGGAGGCATCCTCTTCCAGTATACGTTAAAAGATATCGCACTTTACCTTGTACAGGTGCTGTATTTTATCCTATGTACTTATTTTACCGGAACGACCCTTGGGAAGAGGGCGATGAATCTGCGTGTGGTCTCAGAGGAGGGGAAAAAGCTGACACTTCTAAATGTCGTATACAGAGAGACGGTCGGGAGGTTTCTGAGCGGCATCATTCTCTACATCGGTTATATCATAGCCGGTATCGACCCGCAGAAGCGGGCGCTGCATGATATTCTCTGTGACACGAGAGTCATCTATGCGCGCAGGGTGAAGGTATATCCGGTATATCAGAGGCCGATGCCGCCTGTGCCAGAGAAGGAGGCCCCTCAGAAGACGGGATACCATATGGCAAGGCCGGAGCAGGAAAGTCCGGCTGTACATGAGGAAGACAGACCGTAGACAATATATTCTTATTAGAAGGGATTCATTATGAGACGTCAGGATTTTTATTATGAATTGCCGGAAGAATTAATAGCGCAGGATCCGTTAGAGGATCGCTCCAGCTCCAGACTCCTTGTATTAGACAAGGAGTCTGGTTTGGTCTCTCACCGTGTATTTAAGGATATCACGGATTATCTCCATAGGGGAGACTGCCTTGTTATTAATGACACGAAAGTGATTCCGGCGAGGCTAATTGGTTCCAAGATAGGAACAGATGCAAAGATAGAAGTATTATTGCTGAAGCGGAAAGAAGATAATGTCTGGGAAACGCTCGTTAAGCCAGGTAAGAAAGCTAAGGTTGGAACGAGGATTAGTTTTGGGGACGGGATTCTGATTGGTGAAGTCATCGAAGTGGTGGAAGAAGGCAACCGCCTCATACAGTTTTCCTACGAGGGTATCTTTGAAGAGATTCTGGACCGCCTCGGACAGATGCCGCTTCCCCCATATATAACCCATCAGCTCGAAGACAAGAATCGTTACCAGACGGTCTATGCAGCGCACAGTGGTTCGGCGGCAGCGCCGACAGCGGGCCTTCACTTCACGCCCGAATTATTGGAGGAGATCCGGCAGAAAGGTATCGATATAGCGAAGGTAACGCTGCATGTGGGCCTGGGAACCTTCCGTCCGGTTAAGGTGGATGATATCATGGAACACCACATGCATTCGGAGTTCTTCCAGATAGATGAAGCGGCTGCCATGAAGATCAACAAGGCGAAAGACACCGGAGGAAGAGTCATCTGCGTCGGCACGACGAGCTGCCGGACTATCGAGTCTGCAGCCGGAGCGGACGGTCACATAAAAGCAGGCAGCGGGTGGACGGATATCTTCATCTATCCGGGCTACAAGTTCAGGCTTCTCGACTGTCTGATAACAAACTTCCATCTGCCGGAATCGACCCTGATAATGCTTGTGTCAGCGCTGGCGGGAAGGGAGAATGTCCTGGCGGCGTATGAGGAGGCCGTGAAGGAGAGGTACCGGTTCTTCTCGTTTGGAGATGCCATGCTGATTGTATAAAACCCGGCGGTATGTTATTCAAACGGGAGCCGTATATTCATACAAGTTTAATAAGTAATTATCAGTAAACGGCAGCTACATCCTATAGGATACAGTTGCCGTTTTTTTAAAATTAGACTGATCTGCTGACGAAAGTAACATAGCGCTTTTCGAGCTCCTGATACATTTCAGTTCTCCAGCGTCTCTTTCTGGTATGGCAAGCTGTTCTTATCTATTTGGTATATAGTCGAGACTCTGATATAGATAGCGTGCTTTTGCAAGTAGAAGCGGAAAACGATTCTAACAGATAACCTATAAATTCGTATAAACATTTATTTTGAGGTTAAAATATGATATACTATAAGATAAAAGCGAGGTATGGTATTTATGGAGTATATATTCGTGGAGTACAAAAATCTGCTGGAACGCAAAGTGAAGCTAGAAACAGAATTACAGACGCTGGTACAAGGCTATATTTCGAAAAAGACAATTAAAGGTAAGACCTACTGCTATCTGCAGAATAGAGTTGGCGGGAAGTTAATAAGCCAATATTTAAAGAGTGAGGAAGTGGATGAGATCACAGAGCAGATTGCGCGCCGCAAGCAATATGAGGTAGAATTGCCAAAGCTGAAAGCCCGGCTTAATGAACTGGAACAGGCTGCGAGGTTACTTGGGAAACATATCAGCCGCCGACTCATGCTTTTGAAGCTTAGTACAGGAATGGACAGCTTGTCTGCGGAACAAAAAAGGCAGAGTTCGTCCTTTGCCGGTGCCATGAACGCTATCGAGGGAATCCCAGTCAGCGAACATACAGCGCAGGAGATTGCGGCTTGGCAAAACGGAAACAAACCTTTCATTTCGATTTTTGAAGCGACGCTCAAGCGGTATGGCTTCTTTGCGGAGGTGTGAAATGCGAGATCCTTATTTATATGACGACGCTGACGTACTGATAAACCTTGCCGGCATCAAAGACACGGAACTTCTGCACAAAGCGGAGGCGGACATTACCAATCTGGCGATGACAAGCATTTATAATCGGCAGTACGAGAAATTTAACACGGATACGATCAAAGATATTCACTGTACCATTTTCGGCCAGATTTATGACTGTGCTGGAGAATTCCGTACCATTCAGATGATCAAGCCGGAAGACGTATTGGGCGGCGACACGGTGCGATATGCGTATCCCAAGGAGATTAAAAAGCAATTGACGGCTTCTATGAAAGAAATTGCCAAGCTGAAGCGAAACGGCCAGAATGACAAAGACGTTGTATTTCGTCTGGTCAGGATCATTGCCCAGATTTGGCAGACGCATCCCTTCCGGGAGGGAAATATCCGCAGCGTTATCGTCTTTGCGGTATTGTTTGCCAAGTCGCTCGGTTTTGAGGTGGATCACGAGCTGTTTAGAGCACATTCCATTTATGTACGCAGCGCCCTTGTTTGGGCATCGCAGGGGATATATGCAAAGTATGAGTATTTGGAACGTATTTTCTTTGACGCGATTCTCCATGACGCGATAACTTCCGATGAGACAGATGCATCTGCTAATAGGAAATATGAAAAGGTCGGCGATTACATGGTTCAGGATTACAAAGAGCGGCCGCACGAATATCAGGATCATGAAAAATCCAGAAAATAGGAGTAAGAAATGATGAATGGACAAAACAGATCTGATGTGAAGGTTGGATCGACGGTAAAGATTGTCCTGAAGGCGGATCAGCGTACCGGCAAGTTAACAGATGGTATTGTGGCGAGGCTGCTGACGAAGAGCAGCTACCATCCCCATGGTATCAAAGTGATGCTTGAGGATGGACAAGTCGGCCGGGTACAGGAGATTGTTGAATAGATGATTCCAAATGGTTGGTATCAATATATTCTTGAGGATATGGTATGGGTTGCATGCATTAGAATCATGAACCGATAACCTTGAATGAGATTAATAATAAATTTTAGAAAGGAAATGTGTTCAAGGGGACTTATTATTCGATATATGCCGAAGCTCACATCGGTGAGAAATGGTATAATATCAATCCTTTGATAAAGAAACAGGACGGTTCCTTAAGGGCTTGTCCTATTATTGAGGGGCAGTCATGGCTTAGAGACGCATATGACAAATTAGAGAGGATTCTCAGACAGTGGGGCATCACTATCAATACAAGTTATGCGGAATATAAAGATGAGACGCTTCCGGCGGACGTACTGCCATATCTTCTTAGTAATACCGTGATAGAGGCCGGCGGACAGAAGATAGAACAAAGTGTCTGTGGACTGTACGGTCTGGGGAACGTATTTGAATTATTGGGTAAAACTGGCCAGGCTTTATTGCCGAAAACGCACAGCTGAAAACCGTCTACGTAGACGCTGCTGCATTATCCAGGGACATCGGGGCCCCGACGGGCAGCTACAATGGTGTGTGGAGCATGAGCCCGGTGCCTGAGGATGGCACGACAGTCAGCAAAGCGCAGATCAGGCAGGCGCTTGAGCGGGATGCCACTTCTAATATATCGTGTGGACTGCGTTTCTGTTAACGCTGTTTCCCGGAATTTTGACAGCCTGGACTATCCAAAAGGCATTGTCCGCTGCCATTCATGACTATATGCCTTTTGGAGTTAACTTTATAGGACTTCTTTTATTGTTTGTGTTCCTGAATATAATCTATCAATTGGTAGAAAGCGTATTCTCAATTGGAATATTACAGAGCTGTAAAAAAGGGAATATCAGCGGTATCTCTGCAAGTTCCTGAGTTAATGAAGCTTGCTTATATCTTCCACCGGAGCCATGCACACTCCGTTTTTGCATAGATAGTACATGGCTCCCTTACCAGGTATCGGATAATCACTTACGTAGGGAAGGGCTGTCTCAAGTTTTGCCTCATTTGCCTTCGTTTTGAGGATGACGGACAGATTTATCGGATTGTTTTCCATCAGATAATTCCGTAATGATTCCGGCAATTCGTTGTCAGCCGATACACAGACGAGTTCCCTGGCCGGATATAAGACCTTTATCAGAGCCAGAAGTCCAAAGCTATGGCCTGCAGGGTATTCTTTTATACTTCCGGCAAGATATCTGATTTGTCGTTCCCTCGCCTCCTGCCAGAGTACATCGCACGTATACTGGGCTAACTGAACCAGCAAGACTGCCGCGGCTGAGTTGCCCGACGGAATTGCACCGTCGTAAGTCTCTTTTGGGCGGGTAATGAGAACTTCAGCATCTGAAGCAGTGAGAAAATATCCTCCGTTTTCCTTATCTTCAAAAAGGTCTGTCATCTGGGCGGCAATGTGCAAGGCGTCTTCCAGATACTGTGGCTCATATGTCGTGCGGTAAAGCTCTATGAGTGCCAGACCAAAGACGGCGTAATCATCCAGCTGCCCGGGAGTTGCCGCCTCGCCCTTTCGCCAGCGCAGATAAAGCCTTCCCCGTCTGTCGGTCATAGATTGCCTGATAAATTGGCAGGCGTGTACGGCGGCGTTCCGATAGCGGCTGTCCTCTGTTATCTGAGCGGCTCTTGCCATCGCGATAATCATCCAGCTGTTCCAGGACAGTATGACTTTATCATCTCTGTGCAAAGAGACGCGGTCAAGGCGGTATCCATATAGCTTTTTCAGGCGTGGATCATCAGACGGCCAGGGATTATGGTCCGCATCAATCCTGTTAGGGATACATTTGCCTTCAAAATTCCCCTCTGAAGTAATGTCATAAATCCGACAGAATTCTGCGCCGTCTTTAGGGCCCAATACTTCAAGAACTTCCTCCTTGGAGAAATAATAATATCTGCCTTCTACGCCGTCACTGTCCGCATCCTGCCCACAGTAGAACTCACCGCTTGGGCCGGTCAGTTCCCGCAATACATAATCCAGAGTTCTTCTTGCCGTGTCGGCATACATGTCCTCTCCTGTAATATGATAGGCCTTAAGATAAGATATAGCGAGCAGAGCGTTGTCATAGAGCATTTTCTCAAAATGAGGGACGAGCCATCTCTCATCGGTAGAATAACGGGAAAAGCCGCCTCCGATCTGATCATTCATCCCTCCACGGGCCATTGCGGATAACGTGTGCAGAGCCATCTCAAGGGTGCTGTCATCGGATTCCAGGGCACTGTAGTCAAGAAGGAACAGAAGATTATGAGGAGACGGGAATTTAGGAGCACTTCCGAACCCGCCCCACTTCCTGTCATATTGCTGCTTGAACAAATCGGCTGCCTGCTTCAATACATTTTTGTCTGGGGTCTCCTCCGCTTTGCTTCCGGGAACAGATAAGAATGCAGTAATCTGACGTCCGGTCTCCGACAGTTTATCTCTGTCCCGGCTCCAGAGCAGATGGACTTTCTGTAACAGCTCAAGAAGCCCTGTCTGTCCGTATCGTGGATGCTTTGGGATATAGGTTCCCAGAAAAAACGGCTTTTGGTCCGGTGTCAGAATCGCCGTGAGGGGCCAGCCACCGGCACCGGTTACGGCCTGGCAGGCGGCCATGTATACGGAATCAATATCAGGACGTTCTTCTCTGTCGACTTTGATGCAGACATAATGGCTGTTCAAGAGCTCCGCCACTTCTTCATCTTCGAATGATTCATGTGCCATCACATGGCACCAGTGGCAGGTAGAGTATCCGATACTCAGAAAGACGGGCAGATCTTCCTTCTTGGCCCGTTCAAACGCTTCGTTGCCCCAAGGATACCAGTTTACTGGGTTTTCTGCATGTTGTAATAGATAGGGAGACTTTTCATTTATCAAATGATTCATATTCTTCCATCCTCCTTTTTACGCTTAATGTTCCCGGCGGCAGCATATCTCATTCGTTCCGGCCGCCTGCATGTGCTGCTACTAATCCTTTTCTTTTTTGAATGTTCATAAAATTACGCATCTAATAATGCAAAAGCATGCTGAATCTGTTCCAGAAATCTTTGGGCTGCCTTCGTAAATCTCTGGTATTTTTTCCATACCATATGCATGCTTGCAGTTTTTTGCGGGGACAGGGGACGGAAGCAGAGGCTGCTGTCACTTCCGGTATCGACAAGACCGTCCAGGGTCAGAGCACATGCAAAACCTTCCTCCACCATAAGAGAAACATTATAGACAAGGTTGTAGGTGCCGACGATATTCATCTGGTCGAAATCCTTTTTAAGCCAGCCCGAGAATTGGTTGTTGGACGCAGCCTGTCTGGAAGTCAGGAGGGGAAGGCCCCACAAGTCTTCCGGGTGGATCTCGCTGCGCTTTGCGAGAGGATGGTCCTTTCGCATCAGCAGCCCCCAGACATCAACAGCAGGGATGCGGATATAATCGTAATTCCCGATATCTGAGGCCTCGATAAGCACGGCGAAATCAAAGAGCCCTTTTGCGTAGCAGCTGCCCCTCTTCAGTCAACGTTAATAACGAATATGGCATGGTGGGCATCGTGGGTATTTAAGACGGAATCCATACAGGCGGCCACTGAGCTAGGAGCAAAGGCAGCCATGCCGATACACTGGGGTGCATTTACCCTGGAAGAACATCCGTGGGATGACCCGGCGGAGAGATTCGTAAAAGCGGGGGAAGAAAGAGGGCTTCCAGTCGTTACGCCAATGATAGGTGAGGGATATCCTGAAAGAGAGCCTGGGATAAATTGTATTGCCAATCAAGAAAGAAGTAAGCAGTAACTACCTGCCAGGATTCAGCATAAACTTATAGTAGATATTTGATACACGTATAGTTATGCAGATTCGAGTAGGAAGGATATTATCATGAATAAATATAATAACAGTGACTGTAAGAATGAAAAGCTTTATAATAATAGTTGTAATTGCTGTAGCTGTGGGTGCTGCCGTGGTCCACAGGGAGAACCTGGTCCACAAGGAGAACCTGGCCCACAGGGCGTTCCGGGACCGCAAGGGGAACCCGGTCCACAGG
>NZ_JABFCH010000037.1:0-21539 GCF_017566055.1 Extibacter sp. GGCC_0201
GGCCAACGCCGCGGTGGGCCGGGTGGTGTCGATCCTGATTTCCATGGTGGACACGGCAGACAAGGGGGTGGCCGGGTCACCTGCCGCTGTGCACACCAGGTCTACCGCCCAGCCATGAGTAGGGAAGGGGGCTTCATCCGTCAGGAGCTGGTCCGAGACCGCCCCGGGGCGGCCCTGATGGGTGTTCACGTAGGTGGTGGCATCCGTCACGGACCCGGGGCGGCCTCCGCCCCCGACGGCGTCCCGGAACCGCTGCACGTAGTCGTACTCCCCCGTGATGTGGGTGCTGTCTCCGTGGACCTTGACATAATATTTGGTCCAGCCGAAATTTCCTCCCCCAGGATTCGGACCGATAGGGTTGTAGGGAACATCTTCTGTCAGCTGCTCTCCCTGAGGGTTGGGCAGGTTTTTGGGCAGTGTGGCGGAGATTCCCGGGGCGTGACCTGTCGTCGAGGTGATAACCCGGCTTGTGGAAGCGGTGTCCCATGCCGGGTCGGCAGACCCGGAATTATCCACCGCGGTGACGGTCTGGCTCTTTCTCCCGATATGAAGTATCTGACCCCCCACCCCGGAGTCGAAATAAGGGTCCGAGGCATTGGCATCCACACCGTCAATGAGGATGTGACCGTTCGGTGGTATTTTCTTGTTTGGGTCTGAACGGTAACTGGCGTCGATTCCGGTCAGGTAGACGCCCGGGCTCGCAAAGTGGTCCACGTACAGATTTACGTTGTCTGCGCGCACAAGCGGAGGACTGCCGACTAGTGAGTACGTTGTGACATCTACCGTGATGTCTATTTTAGGGTAGTCAGGAAGGATCTCATTATTGTCACTGTTTGTGACATCTCGCACAGTCACAGTGGCACCAGGTTGAGAGACTACGAATTTATCGCTTAGGATACCTTTGATCACAGCTAATTGATGGAGCGTGTAACTTGAATTGTACACACCGAAGGCGGCAATATCTGGGCAACCTTGTTGGAAGGCTTTGTTTCGAATAGCCATTCCGAGTTCACCTGCACTATTTAGAGTCCCTGGGAGTCCTGCCTCGGCTAGAGTTATGGGAACAAGCGGACCATTCTCCCATTGCCACCAGATGAGGGGATCCAAACCATTACGAGAGTTATATTGGGCGAGACCCATTAGTTTTCGCCCCATAGCCCAATCCCAGTTGCTTGTACTATGGTCGAATCTAGGGACTTGCCCGTACTTACCGGCAGGGAGAGTGACGTCGATGCCGTTGGAAGTAGTTTTTTTTAAGTCACGTCTGATATCCACGGGGTGGGGGTTGAGCACACCGCTAGAGATTGGTGTTTGGCTAGAAAAGCGGTTAGCATATAGTTTTGGACCGTACTTGACGAGAGAGTACGAACCAGTTGTTTCTACATTCTTATAAGTGAGAGTCTCGACATGAGCCTGACTGATTGTCTCGGCATCGGCATTGAGCACACTATTAGAGATTAGGATAAAATGTAATAATAATCCAACTAATATCTTTACCCATGATTTCATACATGTTTCCTCCTCACAAATTTCGATATGTTTTTCTGTGTACTTTTCAGGTGTCACATTCTTCACCGCTTTCTAGTCTTATGCGGACACAGACGTACCGCTTAAGTGCCACTGCTTTTACGGCTTACTTTGTCTGCACTCTCTTTACTTCTTTAATCCAAACTATATATTTTCATCTGACACCCGCTGACGGGTAAAGGTCGGATTTGCAGCTGTCTCCGGCTTCTCAGCTAGATCTTCATGACAATATGACCTTGGTCTGTCAAGATGCATTGGCCGCATTTTGAACTGCTTGCTCTGCTGTTCTTTCTTCCAGCAGTCTGCCCTGACTTGTTCCTGTCCGCACACCAGATTAGGTCTTTCCCTGTTTAGGAACTGCACAAACCATTTCTCATACAGGAGCGAAGCCCTTGCATCCATGATGTCATTTTCATTTCTTGATTCCCTTACTTTCCTGCTATTCCATTGTGCTTTCATTGCAAATGTACGGAGTCTTCCTATTGATCTCAGAAAATTTTAGGCTGGTACAAAAATCAGACATTTATTTTCAGGTGTGATAAAGTAATAAAAACACCAATAATTGCCATTTTATCCCAATATTAGACAAAAAAAGAACTGGAAAAAAAAGTCTACTTTTTTTTCCAATCTCAGACTTTTATCCAGCTTATTAGTACCATAAAAGTGTAGTTATTAGAGTAATCAATAAGCATTCGATTAAGCAGGTAGGGATTGATGTGTCAAAAGAAAAAGTACGGTCTGTCTGCTTAAACCGTACGGTGAAATCGTGTGCAGACCTTTTGAAATGTAGCATGTAGAGAAGGATTTGGAAGACTTTCACAATCTGTTGCAAAAATCGGATGGAGAGATACGAATTGTGATGGAGGCTACCAGCGAAGTAATGACCTTCTTTGATGCGTCTTCCATAAGTATGCCTCTTTTTAAAGGCAAAATCATCAATACGTACTTTCGTTACCTTATCTTTATCCGACTGAGGTATATCTTTTTTTAAGAGATTGCAGATGGTGCTTTTCCAAACATCTGCAATTCCATCTTTTAATATATCTGATGCGCTCAGAGAACTGGTATTCAGAGAGACATCTATAATTTGATTGTAAGCGAAAGAAGAGCAGAAAAATAAGCAGATATGCAATTATCATACCTGCTTAGAATATTCAGTTTTTCTTATCTTAATGACATTGCCTGTGGAATGAGAGCCGCTATCGGCGAACATCCCACAGGCTTAGGAATCTGTGTGATAGCCGCAGTTCCCGGACGCATCGAAGCATCTGCCCCATACCTACCCAGCGGCGCCCTGCTTCACTAAACCACAATTATAACGCCTGGAGGAACCTGAGGAAGGCTTTTCTCCCTTCTTCTGTGCATTTATATACTCCTGCATCTTCAAGTACCTTAGTGAAGGTTATTCCGACTTCTTTCTTTAAGATATCCATCACATTCTCTTTCGTGATGTCATACTTGCCTTTAAAGGCTGCCGCCCAGGCCTCATGTTTGGCTATCTTCTCGTTGCCGGAGATGTCCCTGCCTTCTGTGATGTATTCTGCCAGAAGCTCCATCTCGTCCTTCAGCCTGGAAGGAAGGACGGCAAGACCCATCACCTCGATGAGCCCGATATTTTCTTTCTTGATATTGTGGTACTGGGCATGTGGGTGATATACGCCAAGGGGGTGCTCTTCTGTCGTAATGTTATTGCGCAGCGCGAGGTCAAGCTCAAACATCTCTCCTGTCTTTCTGGCAATCGGTGTAATCGTATTGTGCGGCTCTCCGTCCGACTCTGCAAAGATGAATGCCTCTTCGTCAGTATACCCCCTCCAGACCTTCAGCACATGGTCCGCCAGCTCGATAAGGCGCATTTCATCTCTGCTTCTGATACGCAGCACGGACAGCGGCCATTTGACGATGCCGGCCTCCACATCTTCATATCCCGGAATCTTGACCGGTATCTCCATTGGAGCCTTCGCCATCGCAAACGTATAATTTCCTCCCTGGAAATGGTCATGGCTTAGGATAGAGCCTCCTACGATTGGAAGGTCTGCATTGGAGCCGAGAAAGTAATGTGGAAACAGTTTTACAAAATCAAACAGCTTCACGAAAGTATTTTTTTCTATCTTCATCGGCGTGTGCTCGCCGTTCAGCACGATACAGTGCTCATTGTAATAGACATACGGTGAATACTGGAATCCCCATCTGCTGCCATTGACCGTGACCGGTATGATCCGGTGGTTCTCTCTTGCCGGATGATCCAGGCGGCCTGCATATCCTTCGTTCTCCATGCAGAGGAGGCACTTCGGATAGCCGGAAGCTCCTGCATGTCTCGCCGCGGCGATGGCCTTCGGATCCTTTTCCGGTTTGGACAGGTTGATTGTTATGTCCATCTCGCCGTATGGGGAATCCACTTTCCACTTCATGTCCTTTTTCACCCTGTACGTGCGGATATAGTCGCTGTCCTGGCTGAGCCTGTAGAAATAATCCGTAGCTTCCTGCGGACATATGCCGTACTTCTTCCAGAACGTCTCCTGCACCTGCGCGGGCCGCGGTAGCAGGCAATTCATCAGTTTCGTATCAAACAGGTCACGGTGCGTGATACTGTCCGCAATGATGCCACGGGCACATGCCTCATCGAGAAGTTCTTTCAGCACATCTTCGAGGGCAATCTCCGACAGGCTGCATTCTATATCCTCATAATTATCTTCACGGAACATGTCAAGCAGCAGGTTCGTCGTATAGCTGCGCTCACACTCCGGTGTCAGCCCTGTCTCTATTCCATATTCCACGAGCTTCTTAATATTTTCATATAACATCTTTCCGTCTCCTTTTCCCGATATATACAGCTTCTTTCCTGCACAGTGGCTATAAACGGTGTGCCCCGTCACCAATGTCTACCACATAGAACTCCACCTCGTGTCCTGCTTGTTCTCTGTATGCCTTTCCAAGCGTCTGGATGAACGTATCCACCGCGTCTTTCCTTACGATGCTGACCGTACAGCCTCCGAAGCCTCCTCCCGTAATACGTGAACCTATGACGCCGGGCACTTCCCAGGCTAGCTCGACGAGGAGATCTATCTCCTCGCAGGACACTTCATAATCGTCCCGCAGCGATATATGGGACGCGTTCATCAGACGGCCGAACAACTCGATGTCATTGTTCTTAAGTGCCTCTACCGCCCGTATCGTCCTGCGGTTTTCATATACGGCATGCTTTGCCCGTCTCCTGCAGACTTCGTTTCCTATCGCAGACTTATGTGCTTCAAATTCCTGTTCCGTAAGATCCCCGAGCGTCTTGATGTCAATGACTCTGCGAAGCTCCATAAGAGCTTCTTCACTTTCTCTCCTCCTGTCGTTATAGGCAGAATCTACAAGGCTGTGCTTTACCTTGCTGTTCGTGATGACAATACGTGCGTCCGCCAGAACGACCGGCGCATACTCATATTCGAGCGTCTCCGTATCCAGGAATACGGCATTATCCTTTTTTCCCATGGCGCTTGCAAACTGGTCCATGATACCGCAATTGCAGCCGTTAAAATTATTTTCCGAATACTGCCCTATGAGCGCCACCTCGGTCATAGGCACATCCAACCCATAGATATCTTTCAGTATCAGGCCCGTAAGCACTTCCAGAGATGCGGAAGAAGAAAGTCCCGAGCCGTTCGGGATATCCCCGTAGATGAGTATGTCAAGTCCGTGTGTCAGCTTGTAGCCGCGCTTTTCAAATGCCCACATGACACCTTTTGGATAGTTCGTCCAGCCCGCCGCTTCATTCGGGATAAGTTCGTCAAGCCCCGTCTCCACCACTCCCATCTGGTCAAAATTCAAGGAGTAAAACCGAAGCCTCCTGTCTTCCCTCTTTCTTGCGATGCCATAGGTTCCGATCGTAAGCGCACATGGAAATACGTGCCCTCCGTTATAGTCCGTGTGCTCTCCTATGAGATTCACGCGCCCCGGGGCAAAATACGCCCGGATATCCCCTCCGCTCCCGTACAGTTCTCTGAATTTTTCCGTCAGTCTTTCTTTCATATACATCCCTGTCCTCTCTCATCGGCATATCTCTGCCTGCATTAATTGCCCGTTGCCATATCCTGGCCTTTATTATATAATTTTAATGAGTAATGATAGAGAAAACAACAACTATAATCGAAAAAACTATAAGGATATTGAGATATGCAGTTAAAGACCAGACCTGATCAGATGGAGATAAAAGAACACGGCGACTACGGATTCCCTGTACATGTAAGCGAGGAAGCCATCAACCGGTTTGACTCAAATTCCTTTTTGTGGCATTGGCACCCCGAAATCGAACTGACGTGGATTATGAAAGGACAGATAGAGTATCACGTTAACGACACTTGCTATATTCTTACAGAAGGGAACGGGCTCTTTGCAAACAGCAACGTGCTCCACTCCGGTTACATGAAGGACGGGCAGGACTGCGAATATCTCTCCGTCACTTTCAGCCCGAGATTCATCTATGGTTATGAAAACAGCTCCCTGCATACGAAATATGTAGACTTTATCACCGCCAACCCGGACTGGCCTTCCCTTGCGCTCAGCAAAGAGACCGGCTGGCAGCAAAGGATACTCAGTCAGGTCCAGCACATCTATGCCATGTCAAAAACGCCGCCCGCGGATTATGAGCTGCAGGTCCACATCGCACTCTGTTCCATCTGGCAGCATATTTACACCTATTACAGCACTGTGCCTGCAGATACACGCCAGACATCCGAAGCGCTTGAGCGTCTGAGAGATATCCTTTCTTACATACATGGACACTATAACGAGAATATCTCTCTTGAAGATATTGCCCACAGCGTCGGCATCTGCAAAAGTGAATGCTGCCGATTCTTCAAGAAGCACATGCATATGACATTGTTTGAATATGTGCTGTATTATCGCATACAGCAGAGCCTCCCCATGTTAAAAGCGGGGGAGAGCATCACAAGAACAGCAGGTGCGTCCGGCTTCGCAAATCCCTGCTATTACGGGAAGATATTCCGCAGATACATGCATTGTTCCCCTAGCCAGTACAAGAAGCTCTGGCTGGATTCAACGGTCTGAACGGTGCTTCCTGTAGACGCCGACTCCGAGCCCTCCTGGCCCTATATGGCAGCCGATGCTCAGAGTCAGCGGTATATGCATCACTTCCAGCTCAGGAAATGCCCTGGCAAGTTCCTCTTTCCAGTTCTCCAGGTCCTCTCGTTCCATGAAAGTATCTGCGATACCCGCACAGAGGCAGCCGTCTTCATACAGGTCATGGAACCGTCCTGATATCTCGCTCTTCAGCGCTCTGCACATTGTCTTGAACGCTGATTTCATTCCCCGCGTCTTGGCATATGCATCCAGTTTCCCTCCCTGTATCGTAAGGACCGGTTTGATGTTCAGCACCGTGCCTATCGCTGCTCCTGCCGGTGTCACCCTTCCGCCTTTCTGCAGATATTCAAGGGTATCTACTGCTATATAGATGCTTGCATCCAGAGCTTCCCTCTCCAGGATGCCCTTGATCTGCGCACCGCTTTTCCCCTGCTCTGCAAGAATACGCGCATCAAAAGCCGCCTGTGCCTGGGTAATCGATATCCGGTGGTTATCCACTACATGGACACGTCCGTCATATTCTCCGGCAAATGCCGCCGCACATGCATAAGAATGGCTGAGCCCGCTGGACATCGGGATATATACAATCTCGTCATAGTCTTTCAGCAGCCTGTCCCACCTGTCCATCACATCCCCAGGAGAGGGCTGGGAGGATGTGACAGCCGCTCCCCGGGACAGCTTCTCATAAAACTGCTCCTGAGAGATATCGACCCCTTCATAATATGTATTCCCATCTATTACAACCGGCATCGGAATGATGGAGATGCCGTACCTTTCCTCATCTTCCTGCAACAATCCGCAATTACTGTCTGTCATTACCGCAACGACTGGCATATGTTCTCCTTTCTGACTAACTAACACGTTGACCGTTATTATTACACGTGTTAAGATTATAGCAAACTGAGGAATGAAGGACAATTTACAGATATCTGCTTCTGTCAGTTATTTATACAGATTGGAGAAATTGTAAAAAAGATTATGGAAGACAGACGTGTACGCAAAACGAAGAAGAATTTAAAAGGAACCTTGATAGATATGCTGGCTGACATGCCGTTCGAGCAGGTAACTATCACCGAACTCTGCCGCAGGGCGGATACGAGCAGAATTACCTTCTACTCCCATTATAATGACAAGTATGCATTGGTGGATGATATC
Organism: Extibacter sp. GGCC_0201; assembly: GCF_017566055.1. Taxonomy (NCBI): domain Bacteria; kingdom Bacillati; phylum Bacillota; class Clostridia; order Lachnospirales; family Lachnospiraceae; genus Extibacter; species Extibacter sp. GGCC_0201. The sequence goes on from NZ_JABFCH010000037.1 coordinate 7,768, forward strand.
TTCCAGGATATGATCCGTATCGGAACCGGTAATTATATACGCAGGCAGGCGGAAAACAATCCCCGCAGGGATCTCGTAATCGGATACTGCAATGTGCTGGACGTCATACTGGAACTATACTACGCCAATTATGACTTTTTCCGGCATACCCTACCTGAGGAGAACCCTTATCTCGCATTCTCCTTCTACAACTATGTACTGGAGACCGTGGAGATGCACACGGACAAAGAGGCACGTATCCTGAACTTCCGGCTGAAATACACCGCAAAAAAAATCGCAGGATTCCTCTGCTACGGAATCCTGGGATTCATCAACGAATGCCATTCAGAAAAAGAGACTGTGGAAGAGATCCGTGCAGAGGCCAAGGAAATATTAAAAGGAATCCTCAGATCCGACGTGCTTGTCAGCCGCGAAAATGCTTCGATTCCACCGATGTCATGAGCCCCTGGTCATACCGCTCTATCTTGCCGTTCAGCCCTTCGTCCATGCTGCCGGAACGGAAGCCTTCCAGATCCACTGTAATATAGCTGAATCCAAGATGCCTGAGCTGCCCTGTGGCTTCTTCCCTGCGCCTTGCAAGCTCAGGTATATCTTCTGCATCGACTTCGATTCTGGCAATGCCACCGTGAAGCCGAAGACGTACATTATAAAAGCCCATCTTCCGAATCAGCGCTTCCCCTTCTTCTATCATCCGAAGCCGGTCATAGGTAATATGCGTACCATAAGGGAACCTTGTCGCCAGGCACGGGCTCGACGGGCGTTCTGCCACGGATACGCCGTAATGCGCGGCCAGTTCCCTGACCTCCCGCTTCGTTATGCCGCATTGCGCCAGCGGGCTTAGGATGCCCAGCTCCGTGAGCGCCTTGAGCCCGGGACGGTATTCATGGAGGTCGTCCTCATTCGTACCCTCCAGGATGCGGCGGATTCCCAGCTCCTCTGCAAGTACGGCTATCTTGTGGAAGATGCTCTTTTTGCAGCGGTAGCACCTGTCAACCGGATTGTTGCTGATCCCCGCCTCGTCAAGTTCGTCAATTTCCAGCACATGGTGGATTGCTCCCGTCTCCTGCGACACCTTTTTGGCTGCCGCAAGGTCGCTTCTTGGATGCAGTCTCGTCATCACGGTCACGGCGTGTACGTCGGTCCCCCGACCTGCTGCTGCATTGCACGCAGCTTTTAGCAAAAGGCCGGAATCCACGCCGCCGGAAAATGCGACGATGACGTCTTCATCTGCCCACTCCTGCAGCAGCTTTTCAAGACGGATATATTTTTCATTGTCCACTGTCATTACACTCCCTCGCAATCAGCGCATACACGTCCTGGTATGACCGGCCGGACGCTCTGCTGAGCGCAGCCACGCTCTCATACTCAGGATACTTCCTGACGCCGGAGCCAACCGTGCACACTTTGACCCTGGCCTCACCGATGCTCGTCCGGACGGTCTCCACTGTTCTGGCAAGCACGCTGCGCTCCATTCTCTGTCTACGTATTCCGATAGTTGTCGTCTCTTCAAACACAATCTGTTCCAGCTTTGTGATATCTTCTTCCGTGCATATGAGATTGAGCTGGTATGCCGGGCGGTTCTTCTTCATATAGACCGGCATATAGTTCACGTCTCTGGCTCCTTCTTCCATGAGCCGTTCCATCACATATCCGAGCGCTTCCCCGGTGCAGTCGTCAATATTCGTCTCCAGTTTCCAGATACAGTCCGTATCATTGGATGTGCCTGCTCCCTCTATCAGCATCGCCCTCAGGATGCCCGGGTGGTCATACTCACGTTTACCCGCGCCCATCCCAATCTTCTTGACCGTAAAGGAGGCCGGAAGCCTCTCCGATGTCCGCACGGCCGCGGCTATGGCTGCTCCTGTGGGGGTCACGAACTCTCCCTGGCTCTGCGTCAGGCAAAGCTTCAGGCCGTATGCCTCCACGATATTGGACACCGCCGGAACCGGTACGGGAAGCACACCGTGCTGGCAGCGGATCGTTCCGCATCCTTCGTAGAGCACCGGCACGATGCATTCCTGGACGCCAAGATTATCCAGGCATACGGCGGCAGATATGATATCTACGATAGAGTCTACTGCCCCCACCTCGTGAAAATGCACCTGATCTGCCGGCACTCCGTGCGCCTTCGCCTCTGCATCCGCCAGAATCCGGAATATCTTTTCCGCCAGCGCCTTTGCACCGTCCGTCATCTGGGCATGGCCGATGATATGCAGGATCTCTTCAAGGCCCCTGTGGACATGTGCATGGCTTCGTCCGGCACCGGGGCCATGTGCCTGCGGGTGCAGATGGCCATGGCCTTCCCCGCGGGCATGTCCGTGTACATGTCCGTGTCCGTGTGTTTCTTCATGTACATGTTCATGGCCGTGCAGATAGCTCATGTCATGGTCATGATTCTCATATGCATCCTCCAGGATGACGTCAAAATCGCAGACGTCCAGCCCCGCTTTCTTTACCCTTCTGACCTTCGTCCGGAAGCCTCCGACCGGCAGGCTTTCCAGCACCTGTTCCAGCACTTCCTCATCTGCTCCAAGATCAAGCAGCGCAGCCACCGTCATGTCGCCGCTGATACCTGAACAGCATTCCAGATATAATGTCTTACTCGTTTGGCTGCTCATCATGCCGTACCCCCAGTCTGTTAATCTGCGCCGCGATATAGCCGGCGCCGTAACCATTGTCTATATTTACCACAGCGATTCCATTTGCACAGGAATTAATCATCGTCAGCAGAGCTGACAGCCCCTTGAAGTTAGCTCCATAGCCGACGGAAGTCGGCACCGCGATTACCGGCTTGTCTACAAGCCCGCCTATGACGCTTGCCAGCGCACCTTCCATCCCCGCTGCCGCTACGATACAGTTGGCACTCTGTATCGTCTCCAGGCTTGCAAGCAGACGGTGAAGCCCGCTGACTCCTACATCATAGATACGCTCTACCCTGCCCCCGAAATATTCGGCCGCCTGTGCCGCCTCTTCCGCCACCGGAATATCCGCGGTCCCGGCCGTACAGACGGCAATCTTTCCCCTTCGCCGCTTCCCTTCCTTCTCTGCCTTCAGAATATGGGAGACCGGATCATATGTAATCTCCGGTATGCGCCCTCTTACAAGCTCGTATTGCGCTTCAGAAGCTCTCGTCCCGAACACCTCTCCGTTCTCTTTATACAGCGTTTCATAAATATCGAGCAGATGTTCATCTGCCTTGCCGCTGCAGAACACGACTTCCGGAAATCCAGAACGTATCTCCCTGTGGGTGTCAAGTCTGGCATAGCCCATATCTACAAACGGTTTGCGGCGGAGATAACCCTCTGCCTCCTCTACCGTCATAACTCCCTCCCTGACCTTCTCCAGTATCTCATGTGTCTCCATCCATCAGACTCCTTTCATAAAACGGAAAGAAAGGGGCAGTTCCAGCCCGTGTGCCACAAGCAGCTCCTCATCTCTCAGTATCTCTTCTGTCTCTCCGTCCCGGATGACCGCTCCTTCGGACAGAAGGACCGTCCTTTTGCACGTATCATAGATAAAGTCCAGATCGTGGGAGGCAGTCAGCCTCGTTCCGGGCAGACTGTTTAATATATGTATCAGATTTCTCCGGTTCCCCGGGTCAAGCGCAGCCGACGGCTCGTCCATAAGCAGCAGCTCTGCCCCCATAGAAAGTACCGAAGCGATGGCAGCCAGCTTCTTCTGCCCGCCGGACAGACGGTAGATATGCCGGTCCTTCAGATTCTCGATGCCGGTCTGCCTGAGTGCCTCAAGCGTCCGCTCTTCCACTTCCGTGCCGCTCATCCCATAATTTCTCGGGGCAAAGGCCACGTCCTCGTATACCGTATTCATGAACAGCTGGCTGTCGGAATCCTGGAACACATAGCCTGCTTTCCTGCGTATAGAGGACAGGTTCTCCTTAACCACATCCATGCCGCACACCTGCACCGTTCCTACGTAGCCGGGCAGCAGCCCTACGAGTATCTTCAGCAGCGTAGACTTCCCTGCTCCGTTGGCACCGATGACACCGACAGATTCTCCGTCTTCCACAGAAAAGGCTGCATCTTTCAGGACAGGCGCCGCCTGTCCTCTGTCCCTGCTCCCGTACCGGAAGGTAAGCCCATCTATCACGATCTTATTCACATCTCTTCCTTCTTTCCTGTTATATTCCAAGCATGCGGCCCGCCGTCTCAAATAACGGGAATATGCGCAGGCCAGCCAGGGCCGCGCACCAGATTACGGCATACCGTATGCTCTTCCCACAGCCTCTTTCCATTCCCTTAAGACTGTATTCCCCTGTAAATCCTCTAAGAGCCATACTCTCATATACAGCCTGGGCCCTGTCCATGCTCCTCAGAAGCATCTGGCCGGCCAGCGTCCCCCATACTTTACAGCGGATTCCCTTCTCGTCCGGCGCCCGCAGAGAATATGCCTCCGTAACCCTCTGTGCCTCCTTCAGCATCAGTATGATGTACCGATAGATCAGCATGACAAGTGTCACGAGAATCTTCGGCACATGCAGCATACGAAGTGCACAGCATATATTATCTATCGACGTGGTGGCAATGAGCAGATAAGAAGCGAACACGGCAAACATCGCTTTGAACACGAGTGTCAGCATCGAGACGACGCCCCCCGTGACCGGAATTCCTGCTATATGGAACAGCACAATCCGGTCAAAGAACGGATTCGCGATTCCAACAAGGCATACGACAAGGAGCACAGGCCGAAGCTGTACGAGCGCACGCCGGACCGGCAGTTCTCCGAGAATCATAAGAACGACCGGGTAGAGGCACATTCCGGCCAGGCCCGTCAGGTCATACTTGTCAAAGGACACGGTAAGCGCTACATACGAGAGGGTCACGATGACCTTGGCAAGCGGATGAAGGCGGCACAATCCCGTATTCCGTTCCGCCATCTCATCCAGATAATGTATGTCATGTATCGCCTGATTTATCTTACTCATGCTTCTCTTTCTTTCTGAAGAACCGGAACGCATAGCACGCCAGCACACATATCAGTATGACGGCAGCCCCGCCGACGATACCTGACACAGATGTACCCGCCGCAGAGTCCGTATGGCGGAACATATAATCGGGCAGAAAGGCAGTGGCGCTCTGTATCTTTTCCGCCAGTATATGCACCTGCCCGGATGCCGCTAATTCCGTGGAGCCCGTTATTTTCTCAATGGACCATTCCAGGCCGTCGGGATATGCAGAAGCAAGCAGCGATATGCCTCCGGCGGTAACTGCCGCAGCAGCCGTAAGCGCAAGCATCGTCTTCTTGAAGCTGAACCTCCCTGCCCGGCCTGCCCTTTGGCCCCTCTCTCCTGTCCAGATAAGTTCCGGCCTTGCCTCATACACAAATATAAGCACTGCTGCCGTGATTGCCCCTTCCACAAGCCCGATGGCAAGATGAATCGGCTGCATGGCTGCCGCAAACAGAGAAAAAGGAAGTTCGGTAACGCCGGACGCCAGCGTCTCAAGCGTCACGGAAAATGCGCCGAGCTGGAGAGTCACGACACACGCTGCCACAGAAGCGAAGATAATCTTCCCCCGGCTGATTCCGTTCTTCATCATCTGCTTCCATATGAGGAATCCCCCTATGAAGCAGCCGTAAAACGCCATGTTCCATATGTTGCATCCAAGCGCCAGAAGCCCGCCGTCTGCAAACAGCAGGCACTGTATGAGCAGGACTCCTATCATAGTCAGAAATCCGGCGTAGGGCCCAAGTATGGCGGTCAGAAGAACACCTCCGCACAGATGCCCTGAGGAACCTGTCCCCGGAATTGTAAAGTTGATCATCTGGGCGGCAAATACAAAAGCCCCCATCACACCCATTGCCGGGATTTTCTTCGGGTCATCCTCCAGCCTTACTTTTTTGATGGAAAAGCCCGCCGCCGCTGCGGAGCAGGCATACATCGTACCTGCTGCCGCAGGTGCTATCAATGCATCTGCCATATGCATAATCTGTATCCTCCTAAATTATAAGTCTAAAAAAAGCCATGCAAATATAAGCTTCCTTGGGAAGCGTCATACCTTCATGGCATTTCTCTCCATTATGTAATCATTCTCCTGCGGAATCCTTGTTCCGCCTTCTTACCGGGCATATGACCTGACCGTACAGATGCTGTCCGGCCTGGCCGGACGCCGCGGGCACTTGATGCCCGCCTTCTTAGATGCTCTGTCCAATCATATCTACGGCATCGTCCACGAGTTCGCTGAGCGTATACCCGCCTACGCCTGCCACATAGAACCCGCATGAATTAACCGGAATCAGCAGCTTCCTGGCATCGCTCCTGGCCACCGACTCCGCCATCACTGCCGTCACTTCTCCGAGAAGCGCGTCCGCTGCCAGTATCCCGATAGGCCCTACTATGTAATCCGCTTTCCTTGCATTCACCACGACCGGGTTCTCGCCTGTGGCAGCCTTATCCGCGCCTGCTTTCAGCATGGCTGAGGTCGCGGCGCTGTTCGTGCCCACGGCAACAATCTCCGCCTGCACCTTCCCCTGCTTCTTCCAACGCTCTATAAACAGGCTGCCCATGCGTCCTCCCTGTCCGTCTATGACTACGATAACCATCCCTTTGCCATTCTCCATATCTTTACCCTTAATACCTTTCCAGACTTGCTCTCACTGGCAAGGCTGTTACTCTGAGTATACTAAAGTTCCGGTGCAGATGTCAATTTATTACGTTGCCATTCATGCTTAGTCTGCCATTTATAAGAAATTCTTTTATATCATGGTGATTCCTCCTTTATTTTTCTGTTCACATTAAGCGTACTCCCTGGAGAGAGCTCCAAGTCAACAATTTTTTCACAATCCGTAGTAAAATGTAATAGTTAATTCTTGATTCACCATCCACCTTTTTTCTCCCCTTGCCCATATCCTTCCTTTATTATAAAATGATTGTAGCTTTAGAATCATCGAAAAATGGAGGAGTTTATATGGACATGCAGATAACAGAGGAACTGTTTACATTTATAGAGAAAAGCCCGAGCCCTTACCATGCCGTACGAACTGCCGCGGAAATGCTCACGGCCATGGGGTATAAGCGGCTCGAGGAACATCAGGCATGGGAATTGGATAGAGGAGGGCGCTACTATGTCACACGGAACCTGTCTTCTGTCATCGCGTTCCGGATTCCAGAAGAGATACGCGGGGGCTTCCATATCGTAGCCAGCCACAGCGACTCGCCCTCTTTCAAGATTAAGGAGAACCCGGAGATCGCATCCGAACAGAAATATATCCGGCTTAACGTAGAGAAATACGGCGGCATGCTGATGTCCGCCTGGCTGGACCGCCCTCTGTCAGCGGCAGGGCGCCTGCTTGTTCGAAACGGCGACGGCGTTACCACCCGCCTGGTCAATGTGGACCGGGACCTTCTCCTTATACCGAATCTCGCAATCCACATGAACCGCGAAGTGAACGACGGCTACAAGTATAATCCACAGACCGATCTGCTGCCTTTGTACGGCGACTTTTCATCAAGAGATTCTTTTATGCAGCTAATAGCTGAGACGGCCGGTGTCCAGGCAGCCGACATCCTCGGCAGCGACCTGTTCCTGTACAATCGTATGCCGGGAACTGTCTGGGGCGCCGACAACGCGTTCATCTCCTGCGGAAGGCTTGACGACCTGCAGTGCGCGTTCGGCTCTCTGAAAGGTTTTACAGCCTCCAAAGAGTCTCCATCCGTACCCGTCTTCTGCATGCTCGATAACGAAGAAGTCGGAAGTACGAGCAAGCAGGGGGCCGCCTCCACATTTATCAGAGATACGCTCAGACGTATCTGCATCACTCTAGGCAATAGCGAGGAGACCTATCATACGATGATGGCTTCCAGCTTCATGGTATCGGCGGACAATGCCCATGCGGTGCACCCGAACCAGCCGGGCAAGACCGACGAGACGAACCGGCCTTATATGAACGAGGGCATCGTCATAAAGTACAGCGCCAACCAGAAATATACGACAGACGCCGTGTCTGCCGCTATATTCAAGTCTGTCTGCCAAAAGGCCAAGGTCCCGTACCAGACCTTCCTGAACCGTTCCGATATGACGGGAGGCTCCACCCTGGGCAATATCGCCAACACGCAGACGGCTATGAACACCGTGGATATCGGGCTGGCACAGCTGGCGATGCATTCGCCGTATGAGACAGCCGGTGTCAGGGACACCGGTTATCTGCTCCGCGCATCCAGGACCTTTTATGAAAGCCTGATACAATGTAAGGAGGACGGCAGCTACCGCATTGACTGATTATGCACACGTAAGCACTATTCCCATTTAAAACATTTTACGGAAATGGTGATGCAGACAAGGGCAAGAACCGACATTATGACGGCCGGGGCGAGTATGCGATTGGCCTCTAATCCCAGAGTTGCAGCTTTCAACAGCTTTATTCCCTGTGTCAGCGGCAGGACGTCCGCCACCTTTTGAAGTGCCGGCGGCATGACCTCGTATGGCAGCGTCGCCCCGGAAAATATGAGCATAGGGAAGTATAATATGCTGGCGATCACCCCCGCCATCTTCGTATTGGGAGCGATGCCGCCGACCATCATGCCAATGCTGAATATGGACACGGTTACGAGGACATATCCCCCCAGAAAGAGCAGGAACGAACCGCGCAGCCGGCATGCAAAGAGAAGGGCCGCACACAGGTACAGAAGCAGCAGGGAGACGACCGCATACAGCGCATAGACAGTCACCTGCACCGCCAAAAGCATGGACGGGCTGACGGGCGATACTTTATACCGCTTCAGGATACCTTTGCCGCGGTAATCCGAGATGACCAGCGGCAGTCCCATGACTCCTCCCGCACATATAGATATGGTGGCAAGTGCACCAAAGGACTGTTCCATGAACGTATATTCCGCCCCGTCAAAGGCCGGCTTGTCCCCATATATAATCCCAAGGATAATGAGCACGGCCAGCGGGACGCAGATAGCAAATATGAACATATCCATACCCCGAAGCGACAATTTCAGCTCTGTTTTTAACATTGTCCTAAACGTTTTCATCTTCCTGTCCCTCCTCTTCCGTGTACCAAAGGTAAGCGTCCTCGAATTTTTCATAAGGGCTTCCTTCTATTGCTTCTGAAACCGTGCCATAAAACACGATACTTCCCTTCTTTAATATACAGATCTGATCGCACAAGGCTTCCACTTCGTCCATAAAATGGGAGGTCAGAAAAATAGTCATCCCCTTCCCCTTCAATCCTTCCAGGATCTTCCAAACTTCCCTGCGCGCTTTTGCGTCCAGTCCGGTTGTCAGTTCATCCAGAAATACGACTTCCGGATCCGGCATAAGTGCAAGGACGATAAACAGACGCTGCCGTTGCCCTCCGGACAAGTCACGGACAAGGCTCTTCTGCTTGTCTGCTATGCCGAACCGTTTCAGCAGGACGGACGGATCGGCGGCACTCCTGTACAGCGAAGCGGTAACCTCGCATAGTTCGGACACCGTGATATTGTCCTGATAATTCGTCTCCTGAAACTGGACGCCCACCTTTTGGAACAACTCTTTACGATCTTCCTGAGGGTGCATCCCAAGTATGGATATGCAACCGCGGTCCGCCTTCTTTGTACCCAGGATGCACTCGATCGTAGTGCTTTTCCCCGCACCGTTAGCACCGAGCAGGCCAAAGACCATACCCCGTGCCACCGACAGGCTTATGTTGTCTGCGGCAGGAAGCTTGCCGTAATATTTCGCAAGCTGCCCCACCTTAATCACTTCATTCATAGTTTCTCCTCCTTTTCTTATCAGACACAAAGAGGATACCATTGATATAAACATTGGTGGGTAAATGGAAGGTTATGAAAAACGGTCTTTCATATCATGCAGCATGCCAACTATCTGGCAGGCGTTTTCCTCTGCTGCCGCCAGAGATGTGATGAGCTTGTCGCACACGGTGATGATGTCCGCGTCCTCTTTCGGCGTATCCAGAGCCTCCTTAATATCGATATCCGGGTTTGCACATACTTGCTGCAGCATATTCCGGATTGCCTCCAGCGAATAATTTGCGCACCGTAAGGAGCGGATGATCTTCAGGCGGCTGATATCTTGATCCGTATACACCCGGTACCCATTCTGCCTGCGCTTGACCGTCAGCAGGCCGTTCATCTCCCAGTTCCGTAACGTATCCATGGAAACATGCAAGTATTCGGATACTTCTTTTCTTTTCAGACAGCGGCTGCCTGCTTCATTTCCCCCGGACAGGAGCCGCTTTACGATTTCTATCGCCTCTTCTGCGTTAGCCCGCTCTTGTCTCACCTGAAGGATATATTCGTGGGACAGTGCAAGCGCCGTATCAAAGTCCCGGTCCGCAGATACCTTTATCATCTGAATGATTTTCCTGCGCAGTCCGTTCTGCAGCACCTCTATCTGAAAAGCGATCCGGGCAAGCCTGAGCTGTTCGATATGAAAATCCGTAAAAATCCGGTACCCGTTTGGCTGGCGCTTTGGCCTTGGAATGAGATGTAATTCCTCATACAGCCTGACCGTGTTCGGATGTATTCCTATGATTGATGCAACCTCAGCAGTCTTGTAAGTCTTCATTGTCAGACACCTCCTGTTGAAATATTACCACAAAACAGAAGTCTGGTGTTATATTGGAGGGTATACGTTGTTTTCCCTTGTTGTAAGAATGGGTCTGCGGTATAATATAAAATGACTATAATAATAATAAGAAATCGGATGGTGAAGCCTTATGAAGCTAACGATAAAGAATCAACTTGACCCGCTGTTTGAGCTACTTTCTCTCCTTTTCCTCTGCCACTCGGACACCTGGAAAGAAAAGATGATATCTGCGCTGGACGACTATGGCGTCAGTGGCGAGCTCTTTTACAGAGAACACCTGCAGGCATTTGATAAGTATGTGGAAACTTTTCAAAAGCACAAAGTGCAGAGACCGGAAGAAGATGTTTTATTTCAAAGCTTCTCTGAGGATACATTTATGCTTATCTTTGTGCTCGCGATTGAAAAGCGCTCCTGCATAGATCATCCAGAGAATCTGGATCTTCTGGAACTGCGCAGCCTTCTGGCTTACTTTATCTCAGATACCGGAGAGCATCCCCGCCTTCCGGATATAAAGGAGCTCCCGCAGCTGCCCGATGAAACATCGCTCATCGACTTCATAGACGGGGCTGATGTCGAGAGCGAAGAGAAATGGTACATGCTGAATCTTCTGAGGAAGGCTGACTACTGGCTTGCCAGTCTGTACAAAGCTGTGGAAATCAATAAAGACGCATACGCAAAAGCGCTGGCAGCCGTGGAAGAACCTCTGCGTCTACAGTTGGAACAGCTGGCTTCTTACCACGCGCCCGATTTCTTCAAGATTGCAGAGGCCTGTGCAGACAAGCCGTCCCTGTATCCCTCTCTCGCAATGCCGCTGATTCAGATGGTTCTCTACACGTGTGGATACTTCGGGCTCTCCATCGAAACGCTTATCGCAGACGAAGCATCCGGACGTCTGACAAAGGACGCTGTCATCCGGCAGGTGAAATCCATCAGCGATAAAAGCAAGCTGGATATACTGTGTGCCCTGAAAGAGTCGCCCATGTACAACTTGAAGCTGTCAGAGCACCTCGGGCTCTCTCCGTCCACGGTATCTCATCATACGAACACGCTTCTCTCCTGCGGCTTCGTGACAGTCGAGAAAAAGGATGGTAAAGTATATTACTGCCTGCACAGGGAAAATATCTCCCGGTTCCTCTCAAGCCTGGAGCACATGCTTTTATAATCTTACGGCAGATTTTCCCTGTCCCCTGCTAAGCACGCTGAATTGTAGTGCAACTGGCCAGACAGACAGGACGCCTCCAGAATATTTTTCAAGGATTGCGAATTACGCAGTCCTTTTTTATTGTCTGTATAATATAATAGGAAACTTTGTTTCGTATACTGTAACCCCCTCCGGGAAAACGCCCTGCAGCGTCAGAAAACGCTGTCTCTATAGCGCCCGCTGCAGACGGGACAAATGTGCTTTGGCAAATTATTTTATATTTATCAAATATATTTGACATATATGGAATTACATGATATTTTATATTTATAGAATATATTTTGTTTATATAAAATATCAAGGAGGATTATGCATGAAACTTTATGATAAGAGGGGACGTCTCTTGATTGTCTTTACTTTGCTTCTCGGAGGAATATCAGCTGCCCTTTCGGCTTTTATCTCAATTATTCTTCAGAAAGTCATTGACAGCGCCGCCAGAAATGATATGGATTCCTTCTCGAAGCTCATCCTGGCCACCCTCATATACCTCGCCATTCTAGGAACGATGGGCTTCCTTGAGGCCTACTGCGGGAAGCTCATGATAAAGAATGTGACGAAGACCCTGCGGGATAAGGTCTTCCTCGGTGTCATGAAGCGGTCTCCACGGGAATTCTCTTCTCAAAATACTGCGGATTACCTGTCTGCACTCATTAATGACGTGAAGCTTGTGGAGGAAAACCATCTCATACCGCTCCTGCTCTGCGCACAGATGGGTGTCCTCTTTCTCACGACACTTGGAATTCTGCTATACCTGAGCCCTCTCGTCACGGCCGTCCTCTTCCTATTTCTCGTGCTCATGTTCACGGTCCCGGCATTGCTCGGCAGGAAGATCCAAAAGAAGCAGGACGCTTATTCGGAAAAGCTGGCCGAATTCACAGCCAAGTCCAAGGACTTCTTTAATGGCTTCGAGGTAATTCGCGGCTATTCGATGCGTCCGTACATATTAAAAAAATTCACCCGTATCAACCGGGACACGGCCCACCGGAAGATGGCCGCAGATACGCTTCTGGCCGTCAATGAGTGTTTCTCGGACATCTTATCTGCAGTCAGCGTACTCGTCATCGTATTCGTATCCTCTTACCTTATGATGAAAGGGCGGATAACGGCAGGGACACTTCTGGCACTTATCCAGCTGAGCGGGACATTTGTCACGCCTGTCGTAATGCTTATGCAGAACATCCCGAAGATAACAGGAATCAGACCGGTGCTCAAGCATCTGGAAGCCTATTCCCATATGCAGGAGGATGCCCCGTACGAAGAAGAGTCCTCTTGCGGCCCCGCCCTTCTTAAAGCAGGCATCACCTGCACAGACGTAACCTTTGGCTATGCACCGGAGCAGAACGTGCTGCAAGATATCAGCCTCACCATCGCCCCTGGGACAAAGTGTGCTCTTATGGGTGAGAGTGGAGGCGGCAAGACAACACTTATTAAGCTGTTAACAGGGTATTACGACGATTTTGCCGGGGATATCCGCTACGACGGCATACCAATCGGTAAACTGTCTCAGGATAAGCTGAACAGGATGGCAGCGGTAATCCACCAGAATGTCTTCCTGTTTGATACTGATATCTACGATAATATCTGCCTCGGCGAGACCTTTACCAAAGAGCAGCTTGACGATGCCGTTAAAGCCAGCGGCATCTCACGGTTCCTGCCAGGATTAGAAAAAGGGCTCCATACCGCCGTGGGTGAAAACGGGCAGAACCTGTCGGGCGGACAGCGCCAGCGCATCGCCGTCGCCAGAGCTCTTATACGCTCCACGCCGCTACTGATTATGGACGAAGGCACATCTGCCATAGACCGCCAGGCCGCCCATGAGATAGAAGAAGACCTTCTCAGCCAGGAAAACCTTACGGTTCTCACAATTACGCATCACATGGACGAGACTTTGATGGACTGTTACGATAGGATATATTATCTGAACGACGGCAGAATTTCCTGCCCTCAAATAGGAGTTTAAGTTAAGTGGCTGCGGACTGGGAGCCGGGTGGCATCTGCTCCGATGCGTCCGAGGCTCC
>NZ_JABFCH010000038.1:0-20252 GCF_017566055.1 Extibacter sp. GGCC_0201
TGCCTGCACCGTCGTCACCGTTCCGTTGTACGTCTCCGTAAAACGGTACTCATAGTCCCCTGAGCCGCCGCTTCCCTTTGCCGTCAGCGTCACCGAATTCCCTGCATTAACTATGGAGGGCTGGCTGCTATTTATTTCAATTGATAATAATGCCCTTCCTTCAGGCTGAACACCTATGCTTTGCGTGCTCCTCCTGACTGAATTATTATTATCATCGCTATCTGTAGCTGCAGGTTCCTGGTTCTGGATTTCCTGCTCATTTTGTTCTTTTTCAATACCACTTTCGCTCTCTGAAGATACCTCTGCCGCAATAACTTCATAAGCCATCTCCTGCATGGTCACATTCCCTTGCGCATCTTTCAGCAATACACGAATTGTGTGAATACCTGCACCTTCAGCACTAAAACTGTAACTGTCTTTGTCACTGAAATCCTGCAATAATTCGGCATCCCCATCTTTTTGTATAAAACTATATTCATAGTAATTTTCTGTATTTTTTAATTCGACTTTAGCGGTAACCGTTTCGCCTTCATAGATTATATTATCCTTATCAAGACTCAAATCTGCATCTTCATTGATATCATAATCATGATTAATGTCTATATTATTCCCCTCCTCAGCTAATGCCAAGGCATTAATCTGGCTGAACAATAATGCCGCAATTATAAAACCCGATATTAATTTTTTCATCTTTAATTTCCTCTTTGTACCGTACTATCTAGTAACATCTATCTGTAAGTAATAACTCCCAGAACAGAAACATTATGTTTCTTCATTAGTTCTAAACATGTTTCCAATTCTGAATACTTGCAATATGCATAACGTTCAACAAATACAACCGTATCACATTTTTCTGCTTCAAATACATTCTTCGGATACTGAGTCAGCGTCTCCAGAATCTGAGTTTCAAATTCATCCTTTTTACCTAGTTCCTTCACACACTCCGCAATGGTCTTCAAAGCTCTGTCAGATTTAGAACTTGTTGTGAAGCCTATCTGTTTCCAATCATTCATACGGGCCTGCTCTACAATTGACTGTGCGGCATATTCCATCTGGCCCTTGGCTTTCTCTTCTTTGGTCAATTTATACGATTTTTTCTCGCCCATATTAATTCCTTTCTTTGATACTTATTTCTCCCAGAACAGTAAGTCCGACTGCCTCAAAATCACTCTTTCTGTTCAGCGTAGGAGAAAACAATATCTTGAAAAACGCTCCAATTACACTAAGCAGTGCACAAACAACAAATGCAAGAGCAGCTACCTTTGTCAGGCTCCACTGCTGTTTTTCCATAAGTGTCTTTGTATTGCTGTTGTCAATCGGAACAACTTGTTCATTTCTTGAAAGCTCTACAACATTCACTTGACTTCCCGCGTTGGCGGCCACCTGTTTAAACCAGGACATGTAAGCGTCTAACAAAGTTTCAGTAAACGCCTCGTCTGAAGTCCTTGCAGTTAATTTAATTGCAAACTTATCTTCATCAGTTGTTGAAAACACATACTGAGCAAGTGAATTCGTTGTTACAGATTCTTCCGTCACACCATTTCCCATAAAACCAGCTATGTCTTTCCTACTAAATTTATCCAACACCAAATCTGCCGTATATTCCCTACATTCTTTGTCATTCATTGTCGCTAGAAATGCAGCACTCAGACTTTTTGCGGTTACTGATTCTCCAGTGCCCTTATAGTCCAGATAAAATGAAACTGTTCTCATCTGAAGCTCTGATACATCTCCCACGTCCAGGTCAAGCTTTTCCGTTTTGAAAGGGAACAGCGCACATATGGCAGCGATTATGACAGTTCCTATCACACTGGCTATGATTATCTTCCATTTATACTTCCATATACCAACAAATACATCTTTTAACCCAAAATGTTCAAACATTCCACACCTCCTGTTATGTTTTAACAAACTCATATTTCTTGTAACATAGGCCGGCCAATAGATAACAGATTACCACTGCCAGCCAAAAACCAATCTGTATAGTAAAATCTAAGAACCCAGTCGCCTCGGCTCTGGGAACAAAAAATATCTGTGTTAGAATAAATAAAAATATGGTTGCCGTCAAGGAGTTCTTCTTTATAATCCTCATACCTTTTATTAGAATATATGCCAAAAGTAAACTATATACTGCGATTCCCAAATACCCAAAATCTATAAAGGTTTCCAATAAATACGACGAGCCCCAGCCATGCCCGGTTATATATTCATCTCCTTTTGATACATATGCCAGGCTGTGGGAAAGATTATTGCTCAACATGGCATTTTTAACACTGTTGCCACTGTCTAACGCTTCAGCTGAGAAAAATTTCTGTGCTATGGCCCCATGAGTTACGTAATCAATAAATCCTCCGAACGTATAGTTCTTTTCCATTCTGTTCGGTAAAATATCCATACAGGAATATCCAATATTCAAAACTTTAAAGGATACCCCCTGTCCATAAAAAAATGATACAAACAGCTTTCCAATTCCATTCGGTATATTGCTGTTGCCTACTCTTATGCTGGAATATGCCCCCATAAAAAGAAGTGCCGCTGGCGTTCCTATACCAATAGCCATTTTTTCCAGTTTGCCAAGCCATTTATCTTTATCATGCAGTGCATCCCTTATGAAGAAGTAAAGGAAGATGAATACCGCATTTAGCATAATCGGATTACGAACGCCAATTATGAGACCGGGAATTGCTGAGATCAAATATAGGGCCAAAGGTAAATAGCATTTCTTCTTTTCCGGAAAGGTTCCAAGAAAAATGCACAGGCTGTACTTCATAAACCCGGCAATAAGATGTATGATATAAGGCGCATGGCTTACAAAAGAAGAATAGTAATCCACATAATCTCTTCCACTCATAAATATAAGCTTCTCTACTTCCAGCATAAGGAATGCAATCATGGAAAAATAGAAAATGACAGCGGATATTATCTGAAGATTATTTCTAAACTTTTCTATATAATCTGTATTCCTGCCAATTATAACATTTCGTATCTTTTCCTTTTTATGCCGTTCGGCCAGGAGAGCGCCTGCAAACATCGCAATAAGACTTATTGTCAAAGCATTTATTGCAAAAAACAGACTGTCTTTGCCAAATTCCTTTACATACTCTTTCCACCAGTCATGGTCTCTAAACAGTTCAATAATTGGTCTGCCCAGAAGAAACACCAAAATCATAATATGGAACATGAGAAGAAATATTCTATTTTTTATGTTTTCCGAACAATATATAATATTGTTTAAAAAACATGCGACTGTACACAAGAGAGCAAAACTATACGACTTCAGGCAAATGCCCAGTATCGCAAAGATAATGCCCAAAACCAATACCGAATACCGCAAACATTTTTTCATAATAAAATCATAACTCCATTAATATCCATAAACGATACCTACTATTTTCTTATCCATTATTTTTAAAATATTTACTGTATCTTCTACTTCTGCAATTTTAGCATCATCCTTGCCAATTGCCAACACTATCTCATTTATACCACTTCTTTCTAGCTCCACATACATATCACCCGAATCTTGTATAACTGCTAATTTTTCATCTGAAAGATTTTTATTGGCCCCACCTGCCAGCCGCTCTAGCAAATCTGCCGTAATCTTTTTCGTTCCCACCCCAACTACAGCGCAGCTATGCAAACCCTGCTTTTCTACAAAACGGCTGAGTAAGAACGTAGTCATATCCAGACTATCATTCCTGAACTTTCCGCTTTTAATCTGCCCCAATAGCGGAATCTCTCGTAGTACCGGTACTTCATTTTTATTTCTGAACCGTTTGTCCCACAGGGAGCATATAAAGAGTGCAATAAGCGCTGCAATAAGAGAGAGGGCAAATATAAAGGCCAATTTCATAACAGATGTCGATTGACCTGGTACAGATGCATGCTCCACTCTAACATTCTCTGAAGGCTCCTGTAACATGACCACTTCTAAATCATCTGACATTTCTGTAATCTTGGTCTGTATCACTGTCGAATATATTTCAGCCACCGCTAGAGTCTCTTCTTCAGATTCTCCCTTTATGGTAACATTCAACAGCCTTTCTTCTGGTATAAGCTCCACTTGACCATCATCAAATTTGTAATCGTCAAAGCCCCGCTCTGCCATCGTCTGTACAATCTCCTGCTTAACCCCCTCGGTACTCATTAGATTGACTAAAGTCTTTAATCTGGCCTCTCCTGAAGATTCAAGACTGTTTTCTCTGTATGCATCAACGTAATTATTCAGCGCTTCCTTATTATTTTGCGCTCCGCTGTCTGATGATTTCAAATAGAAGACGCTTTCCGCCATATAGCTGTCATCAGGCACTATTTTTCCAGATGTGCTTGTAGAGAGGGCTAGCACCGCTCCTATCAGGACAGCAGCCAGAATAATCCACCAGAAGCGTCTAATATTGTCACGGAACTTCTCCCACGTAATTATTATTTCATTGTTGTGCTGAGTTTCCATTTTATCCTCCATTTGATGGTATATTTTAAGCCAGTGCTCTTTTTACTGCATCCGCAATAATGCGTATATCTGCCTCATTTAAGTACGGATGCATTGGCAAGGATAATACTGTAGTACATAATTCCCGTGTATTAAGGTTATCTATGTACTGTTTGTCTTCAGCGAATGCCTGCTGTGCACTCATCGCCTTCGGATAATAAATCATTGTAGGAATCCCTGCACTTTTAAGCGCATCCTGCACCTTTACCCTTTCTGCCTCATCACTGAACCGTATCGTATACTGTGCCCAGCTGGAATAAAAGCCTTCCGGTACGACCGGCGTTGGAACAACATCTTTAAGCAGCTCCGTATAGCACTCCGCCACCTTGTTTACAGCTTCCAGCTCATATTCAATAAAAGCTTTTAATTTCACCTGTAAAACTGCTGCCTGCAACGTGTCCAATCTTGAGTTCCATCCGATTCTTACATTGTCATATTTGCCCTTGGTGCCTTTTCCGTGCACTCTGACAGATTTGAGATATTCTGCCACTTCATCATCATTTGTGAATATAGCACCACCGTCACCATAACAGCCAAGCGGCTTAGCAGGAAAGAATGAGGTCGTCGCAGCATCACCAAAGCTGCCAGCCCTCTGCCCGTCTATACTTCCGCCAAACCCCTGTGCCGCATCTTCAAGCAGCAAAAGGTCATATTTATCGGCCACAGCTTTCAGTGCTTTGTAATCTGCAGGCTGTCCAAAAAGGTCAACCCCGATGACTGCTCTCGGAGTAAGCCTGCCCTCTTCCAATACTGCCTGTATAGCTCTTTCAAGCGATTTGGCATCTGCATTAAATGTATCTTTATGAACGTCATAAAATACCGGTGTCGCCCCCTCAAAAGATACCACCTCACCAGAAGCAAAAAAGGTAAAATCAGGAACAAATACCGCATCAAGTGGTCTGATGTCCCATGCCATCATCATCATTGTCAGAGCATCCGTACCATTCCCACATGTTACACAATGCTTTACGCCTACGTAGTCTGCCAGTTTGCCTTCCAGTTCCTGCACCTGTTTTCCATTAATAAAATTGCAGTCTGCCATTACTTTTCCAACTGCTTCGTTAATTTCGCCCTCTAAATGTTTATACTGGCTTTTTAAATCTCTGAATTCCATAAAAACCTCCTAATTTTTAATCCTGCTTTTAAGATAAAGCAATGTTTTTTCATAGAGCCTTCTTTGATATCCCTCACTGGCTGCTGATACTGTAGAATTATGCCAAAGTAAAACGGCCTCGCCATTATATACATATACGTGGTCCAGCAGCCTGCACACCTTTTTATAAGCTTCCTCTTCCGTTAATCCCATATATTCACTGCCATCTAACGTAACCTCCATCACGGTCATAGGGTGTAAGGTTAAGGGTGTTATTTCTTCTTCATTAAGATCAATCCATTTCACGGCTCTGCAGGTTCCTAACCTGAATCCGGCAGCATCTGCGAAGCCCATTGTAAAGTCATCCGTTATACCAAATCGTACTAAATGTTTAAATTCGAGAGGATGTCTGCTGGCCAGATAGTGATATCTGTTTAAGGTTATTTCATGATTGCAGATTCCCTCAATCCTCTCCTTCTCCTTTTTTATATTCTCCGGTGCTTTACCTGCCTCATAACTGATATGAATGCCGACAGTGGCACCGTTATTTTCTACATAATTCACAAAATCTTTTACATCTTTTTCTTTGTCAATGTACCCAAAGTCTCTCTGCGAATGTCCGCACCCCATTATGAAATAAACACATTTGCACTTTTCTGTCAGGCTCTGTACCGAATTATCCATCTTTAAAAGCCATGGAAATGTATATATAGAGTCATATTTTTTATAATTTAACCGCGCCTTGATACTTTCTGTTTTATTGCTTTTATTTAATACGACCCGTTTTGCCATAGTCTTCATCGCACTGAATAAATCTTTCCATTGCCATATCTGATCAACGTCATGGGTGAGATATATACGTTCAAATCCTTTCTTAGCCCTTCTAACGGGAATGCCCAGTTCTGCAAGACATGTTCTCAATAGATTTCCATATTCATCAACCAAAGGACGTTCCAGACAGCCGGCTTTATATAAAACCGATCCCTTACCCAGATACCGGCCATGTCCATCCCTGTTATCTGTCCGGACATATTCCTCATATCTCGTAATCATAAAAAAAGCCGATGCGATGATATCTGCGCCCAGTACAATCTTATTATCTTTTTTCTCTATCGTATCATCACCAAATAAGATAGGTAAACCTTTCATTTCCTTTAAAGGAAATGAAGGTAAGCTGTTTTCAGTCATATAAGTATCCGGCTTAAAAAAACCAGACTCCTTGATTACTACTCTTCCACCGTCCTCACCATATGAAATATATCGGGACAGCTCATCATTTTGCGGACCCAGAAGGAACTTTATGACATAATCTATAATTTTAGTTTTCATTACATTCACACTTGTTTAAACCTGTTTAATATTTTATAATATAGTAACTTCACCGGAGAAACAAATTCTTTTTCTAATTTAAAATAAGGCAATTGTCTCGTTCCTAATTTACTAAATGAATCTTCTACACTTTCAATCATACTGCCTTCCATATCAAAACTCTTTACCCTGCCAGTCAACCTCTTTATCATTTCAAATACTAAAAGTGTCAGAGCACCACTACTTCTAAAATCAGGGTAAATAGCTGAAATCAAATCAAATGCACATTCATCGTCCCAAATACAAAACACAGCAGCTTTTATATTTCCATCAATATCTTCAGCATAAATTGCCTGTCCAGAATTATTTTCATATGCTGCATTATAAATTTTTTCAAACAAGCAAAATGAATATGATATGTCAGTGCCACTCAATAGTAGACTCTTTTTATGCAATTCATAAAAATCTTTAGCTGACAAATTTTCTCTAACCTTAACTCCACATTTTGAGGCATGGCGTATCTGTTTCCTTTTAGATGAAGAAAAACTGTCAAACACTACATCAACATTTGATATATCCATGATACGATATGAATAAAAGGTTGTCTGTCTATAACCTTTCCAATAAAAAGGAAGCCAATTAGTTACTCTATAATCTTGCGTTTGTAAATAGCTGATTAAATTTTTACTTTCAAGCTGCTCAATCAGCTTTTTCATTATCTCTTTTTCATAAGACAGTTTTCTTTCATAGTTTTGATTCTGCGGGTACGATATTATCACTCCACTAGACTGAGTAAACTTAGGCTGTATGACCCTTATTTTATTGCCTAATCGTATAAAAGCATAAACCAGACAACCTGCTATTTGTCCACCTTTCTCTACTAAAACAACATCCCAATTATCTTCTCCGCAAACTGCATCCATCCAAAATGGCTTTTGAAAAATATTAACTCTTTCTTTTGTACAAAACTTTTTGTATTTTTCTTTATTACTAAGATTTAAACTGTTATTTTTTTCCATTTAAATTTCCACCATTCTACATAATAATATCTTTTTAAATAACTAAATCCCACTTTTTTCAAACCGAGCTGAGAAGGTCTATTATCAAAGGATGTTGTTATAGTGAAGCTCGTAATATCTTTGTCAGTACTGCATCTCTCAATCAAGGACTTTAACATTAACGGATATATATTATTGCCCCTGTACTTTGAATCAACATAGCAATAGTGTATATACGCACTATTTTTTACCCTGAAAGCCCCTTCAATATTTTGCGGCAACACACACGCAGCATGTCCCGCCATCTTGCCGTCCACATAAGCAAATACACATACTTGTCCTTTGCTAACCATATTTTCAAACGCATACTGAACATTCTTATTTCTCACAGCACAGACATCTTTACACATATGATTTGTAACCATCTCTATCCTGAGACGAGATTTTAAATTAGAATCAACTTCTACTTTCGTCCCCTGGTCGAGATAAAATAATATACCTCCTTTTATATGAGGCAGGTATTTGTTTATTTTTTTCATTATACTCATAACGATATCCCACTTTCGATACTAAAGCTGTGACACCAAAAAGTAAATGCCATAGATGACCACCGAACTTCCGACTATATATTTTGCCACAAAGACGGCGAATCTTTTCATACTAAACTGCGTAGTCTTTATACACAAAAAAATATTCACAAAATTACAGATACCATCACAGAACGCATAAAAAATTACTGTTTGTACTACCGTCAGGCTTAATACTCTTGCTATTACAAAACATAAAATGTACTGCAATAATGAATAGATTGAACAAATTAATGCCAGCTTCTGTTTTTCCACAATTACAAAGGTCCCGGATATACACGCCGAACAATACTTCAGTAAATACAGAAACCCCAGGGCCGTGATATATACTCCTGAGACAGCCCATGCAGGACCTAATACAAATTCAACTATCTGCTTACCTGCTACTACAAGGATTCCTATAGGTATTACTGCGAGTTTTATATTCTTCTCCACCATGTCAAAGCACAAGCTACCGATGTCTTCGCCTCTGCTGTACCTATCGGCAGCTTCTCTGTAATATACACGATTTACAGGTGTAGCAAGTAAGGTTACGGGTACGCTGAGAATCTTGCATGCCATTGTGTATCCACCTAACGCAGCACTTCCAAATATGCGTCCCAGAAACTGAATCGGTAATTGAGCTGAAACTATGGACACCATATTGGCGGGCATCTGTACGAGAGGATAGGCTTTATATCTGATAAGAGTGTCTTTTAAATCCTTTAAGCCAGCATGCCCCTCATATGGATTAACTTTCCTGCGCATATGGATTATACATACAATATATGACAATAATGTTCCAATAATATAGCCTGTTGTACCCAGCCCTGCTGCTCCCAATGCAATAGAAAACCCAGAGTTCGCTATTGCAGAAAGGATAGGATTCCAGAACAATATCTTATACATCTTCTTACGGTTAACAAATGCATAATAAACATTCTGTTCATTAAAGAGCAAAACATATAAAATCAAAAATACTACGGATAAGTAATAATTTCCCTTAACATTAAATATATGAATATTTGGAGAGATTATCAGTATACCGACAAAGATTACTAAAAGGAATAAACAATTAGCCGTTCTGATCAGCTTGCAGATTTTTACCGCCTCATCATCCTCTTTTGGTATCATAATCGCAACCAGCAAAGCCATGGTTACAAAACTGGATATGATATTTCCATTGCTTAAAATCAAATCATATTCACCCAATTCAGATGGGGTAAATATTCTGCTGATAACAGGCAGAAGAAGCATATTAATTGCGTAACCAATAACAACTCCCGATGCAAGCACGGCTATATTCTTTAATATATCAGAATTCTTTATCTTCTCAATATATAATTTTATCATAGATATACTGCCTCTATCTCTCCAATTTTTTCCCGCAAACCGGACAGATAAGATTATCCGGCAGTACCTCTCCGCATTCGCAGACCCAGCCAATCTGTCTGGCAGGAACTCCGGCCATAAGAGCATGGTTCGGGACATCTTTCGTAACAACTGCTCCCGCAGCAATCATTGCCCATTTTCCTATTGTATGCCCACAGACAATCGTCGCATTGGCACCAACTGTGGCTCCCTCTCTTAAGATAGTCTTCTTGTAGCCGGCATTACCTTTCGGATATTTGGCTCTGGGAGTAGTATCATTGGTAAAAACCATAGAAGGACCACAAAAAACGTAGTCCTCTAATTCCACCCCTTCATAAATCGAAACATTATTCTGTACTTTAACACCATTGCCAATTTTCACATTATTAGAAATATTGACATTCTGACCAAAAGAGCAGTTCTTTCCTATAACGGCCCCACTCTGGATATGAGAAAAATGCCACACTTTCGTGCCTTCTCCTATTGTAACATCCTCATCTATATAACTGCTTTCGTGAACGAAATAAGCACTCATTAAAACTCTCCTGTCATATCGATGCTGGCAAAATGTTCCACCGGAAACTTCACCGGCTTACCTTCCTTCTGACTCTTATAGATTGCCAGAACGAGTTCCAGTGCATTCTTACCGGCACGTGCATTAACATAGGGCTCTCTGTCATTTTGAATTGCATCAATCACATCTGCATACAGGCTTGTATGTCCGTTGCCATATACATTGCTTGTCTCCTCTTCAAGGCCTTTGTTCTTTTTATCCTCCTCCGTCTCGTCTGCAAAATCCCACACATCGATGTTGTTGGTTGATTTTCCTCCCAGCTTAACTGTACCATTCTCTCCAAATACGTATAACGTTTCCTCCAGATTCTGCGGATACACATTCGTAGTTCCCTCGACAGTAGCAACTGCTCCGTTCTTAAACTTGACTACAGCCATACCAATATCTTCCGCCTCCAAATAATCGTGGAACTGCTGGCGTGTCACTCCGTAAACCTCATCTATATCATCTCCCATCATCCACCGCAGCAAATCTATACCGTGTATACACTGATTCATCAATGCGCCGCCGTCCTGTGCCCATGTCCCGCGCCAAGGTGCCTGGGTGTAATACCCTTTATTACGGTTCCATCTGACGTGTATCGCCCCATGTGACATACGGCCAAACCGGCCTGCTTCTACTGCTCTTCTCAATTCCTGAACAGCTACGTTAAAACGATTCTGATGGCAGGCAGATACTTTTACACCTTTTTCGTCCGACAATTTAATTATCGCTTCTGCATCATCCAAACTCATAGCCATCGGTTTTTCAATAATGACATTGATTCCATGCTCGATACAATAAAGGGCAATTTCTGCATGATTCCCACTTTCAGTCGCAATTCCGGCTAATTCAATCTCATTTTCTTCAATAAGTTTTTTATAATCAGTATATCTCTTAATCCCCACATCCCCCTGTAAATCATGCTTCGCTAACAGCTCCTCCATATGCTCGGGGATAACATCACATACCGCGACAAGCTCGAGGTTATTATTTACAACCGCTTTCACATGGTTCGTAGCAATACGGCCACAGCCAATCAGTGCATATTTCATCTTATATGTCCTCCTATAGTATTTCTACATTCTCTTTATTTTCTACATTTTTCATAACATTCTTTGTATCAAATACAGCGGTTGCATTTTCCTGTACCATCTTATAATCCACATTAGAATGAGCTGTCGTAATCATAACCAGATCATAGTCTTTTATTATCTCTGGAGATATCTTTTCAATGCCTTTTTTTACAGTGCCGTTATATTTGTATTCAGCTACCCACGGATCATAGAATTCCACATCAGCCTTCTCTCTCTTAAGTATTTCGATTACCCTAAGAGCCGGGCTTTCACGATAGTCGTCGATATCCTGTTTATATGCTACTCCTAATACCAATACTTTAGCCCCATTCATAGCCTTCGAGTGCCGGTTTAAAATCTTGCTGGCCCTCTCGACACAGTATTCAGGCATCCTGTCGTTAATCATCATTGAACTCTCTATCATGGAAGTATGGAAACCATACTCTCTTGCTTTCCATGTGAGATAATAAGGATCAAGCGGAATACAGTGTCCTCCCAGACCCGGACCCGGGTAAAATGCCTGGAAACCATATGGCTTCGTCTTAGCGGCGTCAATAACCTCCCACATACTGATACCCATTTTCTGGCACAGCATTGTCAATTCATTTACCAGCCCTATGTTGATGTTTCGGTATGTGTTCTCCAATATCTTTTCCATCTCAGCAATTGCAGGAGATGACACTTCACAGACATCACCCTCTAACACGGAACGATACATGGAGGCGATAACCTCTGTAGCATCTTTTCCGATAGCTCCTACTACTTTTGGTGTATTCTTTGTCTTATAGATCAGATTACCCGGATCTACTCTTTCAGGTGAAAAGCCCAGATAAAAGTCTTCCTCACATTTTAATCCAGAGCCCTCTTCCAATATAGGCCTTATGAGTTCTTCAGTTGTACCCGGGTATGTAGTAGACTCTAATACTACCATAGTACCCTTCTTTAAATATTTTGCTATCGCTTCTGTCGAAGATTTGACGTAGCTGATATCCGGCTGTTGATGCTCGTCCAATGGAGTTGGAACGCAGATTGCAATAAAATCAACGTCCTTTACAAAACTGAAGTCCGTTGTTGCTTTGAACATGCCGCTCTCTACGAGCTCTTTCAAGTCATCATCCACAACGTCACCGATATAATTGTGTCCCGCATTAACCATCTCAACTTTGGCATCCTGGACATCAAAACCTATTGTCTTAAAACCAGCTTTAGCTTTTTCAACAGCTAAAGGAAGGCCGACATACCCAAGACCAACAACACCTACCGTTAATTCTTTTTTTTCGATTTTCTTCAATAATTCCTGTTTCATGCTTCTCTCCTAACTATTTTTATTTGCAACTATTAACTGTTATCTTTTTTCATGTCAAATTTAATCTTTTTAAAATCATCTTCCTTATTATAGAACAAACAAAGAAAAATTAAAACTGTAAGCGGGCCAAAGAGTATCGAATCTATAATACCTCCATCATTTAATATAAATATCGCAAAAAAACTGATTCCTAACGCAAAAGAGTATCCGTTATATTTTGCAAACTCATCAATCACAAGGATTAGCAGCGCAAATAGTATACCTACCAACAGAATACCGAAAAGCCCAAATCTATAATACCCCTCTGCCCAAAAGCCTGTATTGGAATTCATCTCTGGTTTATTAAAATATTCTGTGGATATAATGATTCCAATACGCTCTTTATATGGGAATTCTATGCCCAGAAATTTTCCCCACAACGTACCTGCGAGTCCTATCAATGTATGTGTCGAGAAATAATCATAATATATAAATTTTAAGTTTGCCGACAGAATAAGCACTCTTCTGACAAACAAATCATAAAGCTGATAAAAAAAATTCAACTTGAATCCAAGTGATGTTACTAATACAGTACCGATTGACAGTCCACAAAATGCCAGCTTATTAAAACTTTTCAAGTTAGAAACAATAGCAATTCCTACAACAAGCGGTATAACAAACAATATACTTTTCTGAGCAGCATAGAGATAAGCCAGGAATTGCAAGCCGCATAGTGTAATCACAGTTAAATACTTCTTTCTGCCTATTGCTCTGACAATAAGAAACGGGGTTATTATCATATACTGCCAGTTGAACAGATACCCTACATACTTGTTTAATTGGAAGTCGCTTCTTACCGAATATACTTCATATATATCAAGTGCTTTTAAACTAAACATTCCATTCTGCAGTACAATCGTAATATATACAATAATAGTTATAAGATAGAATGCTATAATGATGGCCTTGCTTGCCAGATTTATTTTTGGTATTACTATATCCCTTCCCATCCATACGACGATTTCCGCCGCGGCAAAACTGGAACAGACGGCTGTATAGTACAAGATGTTTTCATTACTGAATGCAAAGATAACCGTAATTGGTATAATCGCCATAAAATATTCAAGTTCCAAAAAAAAGACAGACGGTTTTCTTATATCATGTCTAATCATGGCAAAAAGCAAAAAGCACCAGAAAAAGCCCAACAAATATTTCCCCAGACTAAAGTCATATCTATATACTCCCAGGCCTCCATATGCTTTTGAGAGCAAGAACCAAAAACCCAATTCTAAAGCAAGTTTATATATCAGCATTATTATCAGCAATAACATAGTATTTGTCAAGTTTTTATTTCCCTGCTGCTTCTGATACACGTTCACTGCCTCCCGTCTATTCAAGGGCTTTCAAATATTCCCGGACCACATTGTTCCAGGTATATTTTCCCTTTAGATTCTGTGCGCCCATCTGTTTCTCCAGAAGCAGTTCTTTCTTTTCAACTATCTCTGATAACAGCTCCCTTAAGCTTTCAACATTATAGTCAAATACAAATCCACAGCCGTTCGATATCACGAACCTCTCCGGCGCCATCCCTTTGCACAAAATAACTGGAATTCCCGTCGCAATGGCTTCATACAGCTTAATAGGATATGCCGCCCTCCAGTTTGGTACTTCAATATTATATGCGCAGTAAATTATATCCGTATCTGCAAACAGCTTTTCCGTATCCTCCGCGTAATTATAATAACCTGTTATGTCAACGTTCTCATAAGCGTGTTCAATGCTCTTTAGTTTTTCATAAGCCTCGCCCATTCCATGAATCCCAATTCTAATGCCTTTCAGCCCCTGCGCTGCATCCATCAGCATCTTAAGCGACTTAACGTCTCTTACGGAACCGATATAATTAATTCTGATTATATCGCTTTTTTTATGAACAATTTTGTTATAAATCTCTTCCTTGGGATAATTGGGTATATATAATACTTTGTTTTTATTTCTTTCCGATGTATACTCCATCTGTTTGGGCACGACATGTACGAGGAAATCACTGCGGTTCTGAACATAGCCACTTACCAGTTTGACAACCCTGTTCTTCAATGCCTGTGTACTTTGTCCCTCGTACATTTCTCTCATTACAAATACGATATTATCAACTTTTTTTCTGCCGGCCCATACTCCCGCCAAAGCCATCTCAATATTATGGCAGATAAGGCTGTCCGTTTTCTCACTTCTCAAATAATTCCTCAGCCATAATATATAGCGCATATACCATCCAATATATACTACTTTTTTTAATACATTTCCTATTCTGCCTTTTGAGAGTCTGGATATCAGTTTGTCATCTTTGCATATGAAATGCAGGGTATTTATATCTGCTATTTTATTAGCAGTTACTTTCTTTCCCGCCACTTTCCTCTCCATCAGGATTGTCTCCACATTGTAGCCATGCGCCTTAAAAAACCGGGCCTCTTCCATTGGGCGGTTTTCATAATATTGTATTGTCTCGTATGGATTGATAGCTAATATTTTTATATTCTTCATCACTTATCTTCCTGAATCTTCCAGCAACGTTTAGCCTTTTAACACTTTAATCTTTCTCTTTACCATGCGAAGGAATGCCAGCATTTTTTTCCTGGAGTGATACATATCCTCCGTCTTCTTTTGACCCTTCATTATACTTTCCCACTCGGAATCAGAAATATCAAGCTTTTTAAGTATGTATTCCTTATCCTCCATCATCTCGGCTTCTGTATAATCCGAATCATCCTTCATAGCTTCCAGTGCTTCTTCTCTTGTCATCTCACCACCCAATACCAGACTAGACAGATGAGAACGCTTTTTATCGTAGCCAAATCTCTGTGGCAGGAAATACCCCTGAAAGAATTTAGTGAATCTGGATTCATAATGCTTTCCGCCATAATATTCCCAGCCGAACTCCCTTTCCAGTGTTTCCATTGCCTCTTTTTTAGAATAAGGCACGTAATTAAGCAAATCTACCCTGACAATTTCAGACTGATACTTTAGATACTTCAGCACTCCAAAATGCGGATATTTCTTTAAGCTCTTTCCCCGTCCGTATTTCTTATACACGCTCTTTATGTTGGCATAATCTGTTGCAGTATATCCCCAAGCCACCGGCGATACGCCTTCCGTAGCAACATTGCTGCCATTCAGCATATATTTTACATGGCACTTAGAAGCATAGTTATACATAGCTGCAAGAAAAACATGATCCTGAGGAACGTCCAGATTGGCCAGGCCGGAGAACATGTATGCTCTCTGCAGCTCCTTCATAGTCGGCCAATCAATAACTACAGTGTGCAGATCTATTTTCAATTTTTCGCACATCTTTTTAATATTCTTTACGGCAACATCGCTGTTCCATCCCGCGTCAACATGGACAGCCAGCACCCGAAGATTCAGTTTTTTAGTGAGATAAGCCATATATGCACTGTCTACTCCGCCGGAGATTCCCAGTATACAGTCATATTCTTTTCCCTGTCCGTCTTTCTTCATCTGGGCAACTAAACGCTTCAGCTTTTCATCGCTGCTTCCCTCACGATATCCATATAGTTCCTCATTAGCATCAAATCTATGACAATGATTGCAAACTCCATTGTCATCAAAATAAATTTTTGGATCTGATGTGTCCATTATACACCTTGTACAAATCTGATATTTACTCATCACAATAAACTCCTTCTTTATATAATTCACTTTCTTCGGGTACATTAATCAGCACTGCTTTTTTTCTGCCAAAATATACAAACATACTGCCGGCTGATACTGCATGGGCTCCCCCCTTCTCCAAAGCCATCTTTAAGTCAGGCACCCCCCCTGCGCCGCCGCAGGCAACTACTGGAATATTAACCGTCTCAGTGACTTGGCGAATCAAATCGATGTCATACCCCTGCATCAAACCATCATTATCAATAGAATTAATAATTATCTCACCAGCACCTGATTGTTCATAATGCTTTGCCAGCTTTGCAGGAGACACTTTTATCTTTGTGTTCCCTCCGTCTATAAAGCATGAGTATTTTCCAAATAACTCTCTCTTTGCATCTATTGACGCCACGACACTCTGGCTCCCCGCATATTCCACCGCCTTTTTCAACAACGAGTCATCTTTGTTTATTGCGGAATTAATTATAACTTTCTCAAAACCAATAGCAAACAATTCTTTAATCTGATTCAAGTCAGTAATACCACCTCCATAACTCAATGGCATAAATGCTTCAGAGGCTATGTTCTTAAGGTAGTCAAAATCCGGGCTACCACCGCTTTTCGCGGCCCCAATATCAAGCAGACATAATTCATCCACGCCTTTTTCATTAAATATACGGACTGCATTGATTGGATCGCCCAGATAATTTGGATTTTTAAATTTTGTCGTCTTTACTAATCCCTGCTCCAGTAGCAGAAGACAGGGAATTACTCTCGGTCTATTATACATTATCAACACTCTTTCGAAAAATTTTCTAATAATTTCATTCCGAATATATGGCTTTTTTCAGGATGGAATTGTGTTCCGTAAATATTGCCATTAAATACTGCTGCTGCAAATTCATATCCGTAATCACATGTCATCAGTACATTTGCTCTGGAATCGCAGACAGCATGATATGAATGTACAAAATAATATCTTTGCTTATCCTCTATATCCTTTACCAGATTATTTTCTCTGTTAATTATATCAACATAATTCCAGCCCATATGAGGAACTTTCAAGCCATCATCCGCAAAGCTGAATCTTTTATTATCAAACGGAATTAAGTCTAATCCTTTTTCTTCGCCCTCTTCGCTCTTTCTTCCTAACATCTGCATTCCCAGGCATATGCCCAGTATCGGTTTCTTTTTATCACATGCCTGCTCAAGTATTACCTTATCAAATTCTTTTTCGCGAAGACATCTCATGCCATTATCAAAGGAACCCACACCAGGTAGAATGAGCTTATCAGCTTGTTCTATTTCTTTAATGCTGTCAGTTATAACTGTTTCTACACCAATTTTGTTTAACATGTTTTTTATGGAACCGAGATTACCTATCCCATAGTCAAGTACTGCAATCATGCTGTCCTCTCCCCTGCTCATTATGCTAATTTAGAATATATATCAACCAGTTTCTTTTCTTCTATGCCCCAGTTATATTCTCTGCAGATTGCCTCACGTCCATTCTTGCCTAATTCATATGACATTTCTCTATCCGCAAGCAGCTTGTTTACGGCACCTTCAATTTCTTTTACATTTTCGGGATTCACTGAAATACCACATTCACTGCTTTCGATAATGTTCTTCCACACTTTAAAGTCAGACGCTACAATCGGTATTCCCGCTGCCATGTATTCAAACATTTTAATAGGAAGCGCTTTTCTGTGGTTAGGCGTATTTTTTAATACTACCAAGCCTATCAGGCTTCTATTATATAGGTCATTTATCTCGGAACGGCTTAAATATCCGAGTAGCTTTACCTTTTTCCATCCCGGCAGCCGCTCAAGCTCCTTCTTATACTCCTGATTTATAGCCCCCGCAATCTGAAGTTCTGCATCAATATGCTCCATCACCTTAACCAGTTGCGTGATACCCCTCTGCTCCGTTATTCCTCCTGCATAGCACAAGATTCTTTCTCGCTTCGCATAATCATCATTCTTGCATTGAATATCTGATAACAACGGATAATTCTTGACAGATCCTGCCTTACATCCATATTTACTAAATATATTAGCAATATGGTCTGTCGCCGTTACAATATAGTCCAGCTTCCCTGCAATTCGTTTCTCATATTGTTCATATGTTTTTGACACAAAAGTCCGCATCTTCAACGGGATCCAAGTCTTCGCCAATATTTGTCTGGGAACATCCTCATGGCTGTCATATACAACTATTTTATTTTTCTTTTTTAATTTTAAGGCATATGGAAGCAATTCCGGATCATGAAAATGATATATATCCGCATTTACTGCCAACGCTTCTTTGTACACAAGGTGCGACATAAATAACATACGGTATAAACGGCTGTTGGACTTTTTCGTTACTCCTTTGACTTTTACATTATCCCTGTCAAATGATTTGCCCGGTACCACTAGAATAGTATCATACCCTGCTTTTGCCAGTGATACACACTCTTTATGAAAAATCCTTACATCTCTGCTGTCATGTGCACTTGTCATATGGCAGACCCGTTTTATACCCATTCGTTTATGCCTCCTTATACCGCTGATTATTTCAAATTGTTACATTTTTTTACACCTGTTACATAATAACAAATTTTTTCCACAAATACAATCTTTATGTGATACTTAATAGATTTTCGCATATAAAGGGGGGAGGTACAGCTTCGCACCCTCCCCCATAGTTTTTATTTAATATACAACAACAGTTGTACCTTTCGGAATGTTATCATATATCCATTTTGCATTCGGAATCTGGAGCCTTACACATCCATGAGATAATGCCATACCTACACGTCCATCCATAATGCTTCCATTTTTATAGCATAAAACAGTATGAAAAAGATAGTTGCCATAAAACTGAGTATACCAGAAACACCTCGCAGAGCCGGAATCAAAATAATACCCTTTCATCCCTACCTTGAATATTCCTCCCACTGTAGGCGTAGACGGAGCTCCATCTGCGCAGTCCCAATAGTACAGATTATTCCACAAACCCTTGCCCCCTTTGAACACACCTACTTTGTGGGAAGCCCTGTCAACCATTATCAGATATGGGGTGGTACTGGAGTATCCCTGGGCCATACTGTACATACGGGCCATACGAGTAGGCACTGCAACACCATTGGAACCGATTTGATAACCATTAATCGTCGTATTTCTCGCCATTATCTTCGAATCAGGATAAAAGTAATACAGTTTGCCGCCAATCGTATAAAAACCGCTGACCATATGTCCCTTAGAATTAGCATAATATTGCGTGGAACCAAAAGATACCCACTGATTCTTGTATGGGAAGCCGGTAGCCGGATTGAAATAATATTTGTTCCCCTTATATTCTCCCCATCCGCTCTTTTTTATCATTGCACCCTTCTGATCAAAAGAGTAAGCAACTCCATCTATGGCATAATTACCTTTGACCACTACATATGCTGAGTTGCAGAAATAATTATTGCTGTCTGCGTAAAGCCAGCCTTTCCTAAGACTTCCGTCTTCCATTGCAAAGTAAGTGTTTCCATTTACCGTTATCCATCTCGACTGTCGAATACCTTCTGCATTAAAGTAATATCTCTTCCCACTTACAGTCTGAAATCCCTTCAGAGCTGCTCCGTCTCCTCCGCAGAAATAATAATGACCTCCCGTATACAGCCAGCCATTTGTGCGCAGGCTTCCGTCTTCCATTCCAAAATATTTTTTACCATTTTGTTCTATCCACCTTGTCTGGCGGATTCCATCCGCATCAAAATAGTATCTCTTTCCGCTTATCGTCTGAAATCCTTTTAAGACTCCCCCGTCTCCTCCGCAGAAATAATAATGACCTCCCGTATACAGCCAGCCATTTGTGC
>NZ_JABFCH010000039.1:0-17342 GCF_017566055.1 Extibacter sp. GGCC_0201
TGAGGTCTTAAAGGATTATTTACGGTCACTGTAACAAATGTTTGACAAACCTACAAATAATTCTTAACTATTATTAAATATGCAATGTGCCATCCGCTATGGGAGTCATGGAATCAATACTTGATTTCAATACAGTATTGTGATAGACTTTGCAAGTGACAAGACAGTTGTAATTACAATGAGGGCAAAATGGGAGATTACATATGGAAAGATTGAAAAAAGTACTGGACCGGATATTTATTGACGGCTTAAGCGCCATGGCTCAGGGGCTGTTTGCCACTTTGATCATCGGCACGATTATTCAGCAGATTGGTACGCTTGTCGGGGGGCCTGCGGGAGATATGATCTATGCGCTCGGCAAGGTGGCCGCATCATTGACCGGCGCGGGAATCGGTGCTGCTGTGGCATATCGATTCAAGGAGGGCCCGCTCGTGGTCGTATCTGCGGCCACGGCAGGTATGGTGGGAGCATTTGCAAGCAAGCTTCTGGCCGGAGCGGTGCTGGTCGACGGCGCTATGGTATACGCAGGGCCAGGTGAGCCGCTTGGGGCATTTATAGCCGCTTATGTAGGAATCTTATTTGGACATCTCGTATCTGGCAAGACAAAGGTAGATATATTGGTCACTCCTATCGTTGCGATAGGTACGGGTTCCGCCGTCGGCCTTGTGCTCGGACCGCCCATATCTGGGTTTATGGCTTGGCTTGGTTCCCTGATCAACTGGGGGACAGAACAGCAGCCGTTTCTGATGGGCATCGTGGTATCGGTGCTGATGGGTATGATACTCACACTGCCGATCAGCTCTGCGGCACTTGGAATCATACTGAACCTGTCGGGACTTGCTGCGGGGGCGGCTACGGTAGGCTGCTGCTGTAATATGGTAGGCTTTGCGGTCGCCAGCTACCGGGAGAACAAAATCGGCGGCCTGCTGGCACAGGGGATCGGGACATCTATGCTCCAGGTACCCAATATCGTACGCAGGCCGGTCATATGGCTGCCTGCAATCGCATCCAGCGCCATACTTGGGCCGGTAGGCACGATGGTATTGCATATGACAAGCAACGCCACCGGATCGGGCATGGGAACCGCGGGGCTTGTAGGACAGATAATGACATGGCAGACGATGATCCAGACGGAACCGGCATCCGTTGTCATGATTAAGATCCTGGTTATCCAGATTATCCTTCCGGCGGCAGTAACGCTGGCTGTCTCTGAATTCATGCGGAAAAAGCAATGGATTAGATTTGGAGACATGAAGCTGGATTTATAGAAGAGACATACGGCCGCGAGCCACTTAACGGTGGTTCGCGGCCGTATATTTATGTATATCCCGGTAGTACTGCCGTGTCTGCAGGCAGCCAGGTAAATAGTTCGAAACCGTGCTATACATTTGCCCCAACGGATATTATAATAGAAGTATCAGCTGTAATACAAACAGGAGAGAAGAGCGAGGGGGGGACCTATGACAGGTACGGGGAGAATTCACATTTACTATGGAAACGGCAAGGGCAAGACGACGGCGGCAATGGGTCAGGCTGTGCGGGCTGCCGGCTGTGGGCTTAAGGTGCTCGTGTTCCAGTTTCTGAAAAATAATGCTTCTAATGAAAGGAACATATTGGAGAAAATAGATAATATCACCTGTCTGCCGGGAAGAGAGCATGTGAAGTTCGTCAGCCAGATGAATGGAGATGAGAAGGCCGAACTGCGGCATTACAATACAAAGGCGCTGGATGAAATTGTGAAGTTCTGCAGCCCTTTTGATATGCTCGTGCTTGACGAGATATTGTGCGCGGTGCAGCTCGGCGTGCTGAGCGAAGAGAAGCTGATCCGTTTTCTGGAACATAAGCCGAGGGGGCTTGAGGTTGTCATGACAGGACATGAAATATCGGAACGTATGCTCGGGATGGCGGATTATGTGACAGAGATGCGTAAGGTCCGGCATCCATATGATGAGGGGAAGATGGCCCGGGAGGGTATCGAATATTAGCATACCATGCGCAGACTTTCTTAAATAACTGTGAAGTCTATGACAATATAAAGAGATTATGATATAATAACCGTGTACGAAAATAACTCTTCGCAAGTGAGAGGAGAGAAGTAGCATGACGGCAGCGATTAAAAACTACGAGGATGTTGACAGTTGGAAGACGATAATGTTTTTGTACACTTCAGCGTTAAAAGAAGTCGGAACTAAGCTGGAGATCCTAAATGATGAATTTCAGCATGTGCATCAGTATAACCCAATTGAACATATCAAGACGAGAGTGAAGACACCGGAGAGCATAGTTAAGAAGTTAAGAAGATATGGATATGAGACATCCATTGAGAATATGGTAAAGTATGTGAACGACATTGCAGGGGTCAGGCTGATCTGTTCCTTTACATCCGACATCTACAGGCTGGCAGAGATGATAGGGAACCAGAGTGACCTCAAGGTACTTTCTATCAAGGATTATATCAAGAATCCGAAGGAGAGCGGGTATAAAAGCTATCATATGCTTGTATCGGTTCCCATCTTTTTGTCAGACAGTGTCGTGGATACGAAAGTAGAGATACAGATACGGACGATTGCCATGGATTTCTGGGCAAGCCTGGAACATAAAATATATTATAAATTTGAAGGGAACGCGCCTGATTACATCAGCAGGGAACTGCGGGAATGTGCGGAGATGGTAACTACTCTTGACGAGAAGATGCTGTCACTGAACGAAGCGATACAGGCGTGTCTGGAAGAACAGGAAGAGTTTAATAAACGTACAAAGAATGATACCGGAAACAGCAGGAATAACAGCAGTATCATACAGGCCTGAGCTTTTGCTCAGGCTTTTTTTGTTATATTTTAGATTATTGTTGTAAATCACTAAAGCAAGTGCTAGAATGAGTCTTGATTATTTGAGAATTTACATACATATGCAGGAGGTCATGCCATGAGCGGTTTTAAGGAGAACAAGAAGGAATTACTGATACAGGCAGTCTATGCTGTCATGGGAAGCTTATTATTCGCATTGGGCGTGAACCTGATTATCGTTCCGCTCGGCCTGTACAACGGGGGATTTATGGGTGTCGCACAGCTGCTGCGTACATTTTTTGTAGAAGTCTGCCGGATTCCGATACCTTCAGGGATAGATATGTCGGGTATCATTTACTTTATCATCAACATTCCGCTGTTCTATATGGGCCTTCGCATACTGGGCAAGGAGTTTGCCGTGAAGACCTTGATAACAGTCACCATACAGAGTATATTCCTTGTCGTCGTACCTATTCCGGCGGCTCCCATCATTGAAGATTTCCTGACGTCATGTATCATCGGCGGACTGATAGCGGGAACGGGGACAGGACTTGTACTGCGTGGCAGGAGCTCCGGCGGCGGGCAGGATATCATCGGGCTCTGCTGTGCCAAGAAATATCCTAATTTCAGCGTGGGCAGAATTAACATCATCATGAATATACTTGTCTATGTAATCTGCCTGTTCATGTTCAATATAGAGATAGTAATCTATTCACTGATATATACGACGGTGCTGGCGATGGCGCTCGACCGGGTGCACATCCAGAATATCAACACAAGTGTGATGATATTTACGAAGAAGCTCGGAATATCCAAGGCAATCATAGAACAGACCGGGCGCGGCGTGACGAACTGGGACGGAGAAGGCGCGTACACGAACAAGACATCCTACATACTATTCGTGATGATATCAAAATATGAAGTCGGACAGATAAAAAGAATCGTACACGGCATAGATCCGAATGCATTCATGATATTTACAGAAGGATGTGCCGTCGAAGGGAATTTTGAGAAGAGGCTGTAAAAAGGGACACGTTGAACGCTTGTTGGGGACGGGGTTTTTTTGAAAAAACCCCGTCCCCAACGAATAATGAAAGGAGACAGATTATGGGGCAGATTACTTATCGCACGGCGAAGGAAAGTGATGCGGGAAAGATTGTGGCTTTCTACAATTATGTGGGAGGAGAGACGAGCTACCTGAGTTTTGAGAAGGATGAGTATCCGATGGACGTGGAAGCCCAGGCAGAGTCTATAAGAGGTCTGGAAGGGAACGAGACGAATATCATGCTCATGGCGATGGACGGGGAGGAGATTGCGGGGATAGCCACAATCAGTTCATCCCATAAGGTCAAGGCCCGACATGATGGGGGCCTTGGGATCGTAGTCGCGAAAAGATATCAGGGACAGGGAATCGGTACAGAATTGATACGCCGGCTCATCGAATGGGCAAAAGGAAACGGCATTACGAGAAGGATCAGCCTGGACACACGTGCGGACAACGTCAAGGCTGTAGAACTGTACATGAAGCTGGGATTTATCGTGGAAGGGTGCAGGCGCAACGCTACTATGCTGGATGGGAAATATTATGATATATATGTGATGGGAATGATGTTATAAGACGGTGACATGCGGCAGACTTGGTACTCAAGCCTGCCGCATGTTCTGCTTTGCTTACATTGCCAGCCCGCATTCCAGAGCCAGCGCCATATACCTGTCACAACTGCCAAGGCCGTATTCCGTCAGGTCCCGCTGCTGCCATTCCTCGCCGGAGAGGCTGTCAGCCCCGAAGAGGAACTGGACAAAGCGAACGCCTCTGTACCTGGCCGCCGCGAGCAGTGCGGAGTATTCCATATCGGTCCCTACACAGCCAAGCTCTCTGTAATTGCGGATGGCATCTGCCGTCTCCCGGTATATGGCGTCCGTCGTCCATATTTTCCCGCAGACATACGGATAACCGCACGTTTTCATACAGCTTTTCAAAAGTTCCGTATCACAGGAATCGGGCGCAATCTCCATGCCTGGCGGAAGATAATGGTAGCTCGTTCCCTCTTCTCTTATCGCTGCCGTCGGTATGATAAGACGGCCGTTCACCTTGCCATCATCAAGTACGCCGCAGCACCCGAAGTAGACGAACTTTCTTGCCCCAAGCGCTATCATCTCTTCAAGGCAGCAGACGGCGGCCGGCGCGCCGACAAGAGAGAGGAAGAAAGCAAATTCCCGGCCCCTGTGCGTAAGCTTGTATACAGGATTCGTACCGTTGGCGGTGTACATATCAGCTATTTTTTCTACATGGTCCAAAGCTGCAATCCTGTCTATAATCTGCTTAGAGAAGGTAGATATGCATATATCCGGGAAGCCTTCGACAGGACTGACAGAATCGGTCGGATTGATAAATGCGGGGGAAGATGTTCTGCTTTCAAAAAATACTGTTTTCATTTAATTTCACTCTCTTTCCGGCAATAATAACTGCCTGACCTGTCCGGTTATTCTTCGCGGGATATCTCTGCCGACAGGCATCAGCCTGCTGTACATCCGCACCCCCTGGTACGAAAAAACAATCAGGTCGAATACGGCCGCTGGTTCCACGGTTTTAAATTCCTTTGTACACATTCCATATTCTATGAGCTCCGTCCACATTTTCTTGGAATGCAGATACTGCTGCAGGATAGAATCGTCTCCCCGCGATATGTCCGGGCTGCTGAAGTATTCATATATAGCGACGCTCAAAGAGCTGCCGCTGTCTATCATCTCCTCCTCGTACCGGTTCAAGACATCGTCAAGTATCTCTGACGCACGTACATTGTTACGTATTTTCTCTGAAAACTCATCTTCCTGGTCTGCCAGCATGGCAGATACAATTGCAGAAAAGATCTGAGCAGTGTTTTCATAATGGCGGTAGAGCCCTCCGCGGCTCAGTTCTGTCCTCTTGCATATATCTTGCATCGTAACTTCTTTGAATCCTTTTTCAGCAAAAAGCTTATATGCCTCGGAGCAGATGAACTTCTTCGTCTTGTCTCCTTTTGTGCTCATGACTGCCTCCTTTTTTTGCGACGCATGTGTCTCTTTTGGATTATTATGCGACATTGATGTCGCTTTGTCAAGCGAAATACTGATATTAAGCTTGTTGAGTTTGGATTTTACTGATTTTACATAGATTTAACATTGAGCTGATTTCAGATTTTACATTCGTCCTTTATGATTGCACTTGTGAAGAAAACATAGCAAACAAACGATCTTAGTAAGAATTAAAGGAGAAAGAGATTATGAAGATGAAAAAGTTTATTGCAGTATTGGCAGTTGTCGGGATGGTTGCAGGACTTGCGGCTGGATGTGGCAGTAATGATGAAAAAACAGATTCAAATAATGATTCAGATAATAATACAGAAGCGGCTTCCGACTGGGATGCATCCGGAGATATTACAATCGTATCAAGAGAAGACGGCTCCGGTACGCGAGGAGCATTCATCGAACTCTTCGGGATTGAAGAGGAAAAAGACGGTGAAAAGGTAGATATGACGACGGAGGAGGCCCAGATAACAAACAGTACGTCCGTCATGCTCACAACAGTAGCAGGAGATGACTATGCAATCGGCTACGTATCACTCGGCTCACTTGACGACAGTGTGAAAGCACTCAAAATCGACGGCGCAGAAGCGACAGCCGAAAATGTTAAGAGCGGAGAGTATAAAGTATCCAGACCATTTAACATAGCGACAAAAGAAGACCTTGACAACGAAGTGGCAGCAGATTTCATCAACTTCATCTTGAGTGAAGAGGGGCAGAAGGTCGTGGAAGACAACGGATATATTGCGACAGATGATGTGAAACCGTATGAAGGGACCTCTCCGAACGGAAAAGCGGTCGTAGGCGGCTCATCCTCTATATCACCGGTGATGGAGAAGCTGATTGAGGCGTACAAAGCAGTCAATGCAAATGCGGAGATTGAACTGCAGACGACAGATTCTACCACAGGCATGACATCAGCGGTAGACGGAAGCTACGATATCGGTATGGCATCAAGGGAGCTGAAGGATACGGAGACCTCAAAAGGCCTGAAAGCCCAGGTTATCGCGACAGATGGTATTGCAGTCATCGCCAACAACAACAGCGCAGTGGATGAGCTGAGCAGCGAACAGGTGAAAACAATCTACACGGGCGAAGCGCTTACATGGGATGAGGTAATTGAATAGATGAAAGCAAAGGCATGGAAAGAAAATTTCATGCGGGGAGTGTTCTTCATTGCCGCCTGCGCCTCGGTGCTGGCGGTAGCTCTCATTTGCATCTTTCTGTTTGCAAATGGCGTCCCTGCAATGAAGGAAATCGGGTTTATGAAATTTCTGTCAGGCGAGATGTGGCGGCCGAAGAACAGCATTTACGGAATATTCCCTATGATCATCGGAAGCCTTTATGTCACCGCCGGGGCCATATTGTTCGGCGTCCCTATCGGGATACTGACATCGGTGTTCATGGCGAAATACTGCCCGAAAAGAATCTATAAGCCTCTCAAGTCTGCCACAGAGCTGCTGGCGGGAATACCGTCCGTCGTATATGGCTTTTTCGGGCTCGTCGTCCTCGTGCCATGGATACGGGAACTGGGGAGGACGCTGAAGGACATGGGGCTCATTTCCTCGAGCGGAAATGGAAACAGCATACTGACGGCATCGCTGCTGCTCGGCATGATGATACTCCCGACGGTTATCGGGGTGACGGAATCAGCCATCAGGGCTGTGCCGGACCATTACTACGAGGGCGCGGTGGCACTTGGAGCCACGCATGAGCGTGCAATCTTCCGGGTCATCCTGCCGGCTGCCAAGTCCGGTGTCGTCGCCGGCGTTGTGCTCGGTGTCGGGCGTGCGATCGGTGAGACGATGGCGGTCATCATGGTTGCAGGCAACCAGGCCAGGATGCCGTCCGGCATCTTCCGGGGAATACGCACGCTGACGGCCAATATCGTCCTTGAGATGGGATATGCAGCAGATCTCCACAGGGAGGCGCTCATCGCGACCGGTGTGGTTCTGTTCGTATTTATCCTGCTCATCAATTTCTGCGTAGCACTACTGAACAGGAGGTCCAGCCATGAGTAGCAATCAGGTCACATTCAAGCAGAAGCTTAAAGCATACAGAAGAACGCCGGGCTCCTTCCTCGTCATGCTGCTTGTCATGCTTTCCGCCATACTGACATTCACGGTGCTGATATTTTTGATCGCCTATATATTGATACGGGGCGTCCCCTATATTACACCGTCATTATTCTCATTCACATATACTTCCGAAAATGCGTCCCTGATGCCGGCACTTATCAATACCGTCATCATGACGCTGCTGTCGCTGCTCATCGCAGTTCCGTTCGGAATCTTTTCGGCCATCTTCCTTGTGGAATATGCGGGCCGGGGCAACCGTTTCGTGGGAATCATCCGGCTGACGACAGAGACATTGTCCGGAATACCGTCCATCGTCTATGGACTGTTCGGAATGCTCTTTTTCGTGACGACATGCGGGTGGGGCTTTTCCCTGCTTGCAGGCGCATTCACGCTCGCGATCATGATACTGCCCCTGATTATGCGTACGACGGAAGAGGCGCTGAAGTCTGTCCCCGACTCTTTCAGGGAGGGAAGCTTCGGGCTTGGGGCAGGGAAGCTGCGGACCGTATTCCGTATCGTGCTGCCGTCCGCGGTGCCCGGCATACTCGCGGGTGTTATCCTGGCGGTAGGGCGTATCGTCGGAGAGACGGCGGCCCTTATATACACGGCCGGGTCCGTGGCTGACGTGCCGTCCAGCGTGATGGGATCAGGAAGGACGCTGGCGGTGCACATGTATAACCTTGCAAGCGAAGGCCTGTACATGAACCAGGCATACGCGACCGCGGTGATACTGCTCGTGCTCGTAGTGGGTATCAATACATTGTCAAGCATAGTGGCAAAAAGACTGACAAAAGCGTAAATTTTGAAAGGGGTCAGACCCCTGTGTGCACAGGGGTCTGACCCCCTTCAAAAAAGAAAGGAATTGTATATAAAAATGGAAAAATTAAGTATTAAGAATCTGGAGCTGTTCTATGATGATTTCCATGCGCTCAAAGATGTGAACCTGGAAATTGAGAAGAACAAGATTACCGCGTTTATCGGTCCGTCCGGCTGTGGCAAGTCTACGCTTCTGAAGTCCATTAACAGGATGAACGATCTTGTCGAGGGCTGCCGTATCGAGGGAGACATCTTCCTGGACGGAGAGAATATTTTTAATGGCATGGATGTGAATCTGCTCAGAAAACGGGTCGGGATGGTGTTCCAGAAGCCGAATCCGTTTCCAATGAGCATATATGACAACATCGCGTTCGGTCCGAGGACACATGGCATCCGGTCAAAGGCGAAGCTGGATGATATTGTGGAGAAGTCGCTGCGCGACGCAGCCATCTGGGAGGAATGCAAAGACAGGCTGAAAAAGAGTGCTCTCGGCATGTCCGGAGGGCAGCAGCAGCGTCTGTGCATCGCGCGGGCACTGGCGGTACAGCCGGAAGTGCTGCTGATGGATGAGCCGACTTCCGCACTTGATCCGATTTCCACATCCAAGATAGAGGACCTTGCGACGGAACTGAAAAAAGATTATACTATTGTCAT
This sequence comes from Extibacter sp. GGCC_0201, assembly GCF_017566055.1. Taxonomy (NCBI): domain Bacteria; kingdom Bacillati; phylum Bacillota; class Clostridia; order Lachnospirales; family Lachnospiraceae; genus Extibacter; species Extibacter sp. GGCC_0201. The sequence continues at coordinate 9,398 of NZ_JABFCH010000039.1, forward strand.
GGTAACGCACAATATGCAGCAGGCTGTCCGTGTATCTGACAATACTGCGTTTTTCCTGCTCGGAGAAGTGATTGAATACAACGATACGGAGAAGCTCTTCTCCATACCGTCAGATAAACGCACAGAAGACTATATAACAGGGAGGTTCGGATAGAATGCGAAATAAATTTGATATGCAGCTGGATATGTTAAAGGAACAGCTGACCCATATAGGAGAATTGTGCGAGATAGCAATCAACAGGGCGACAGCAGCGCTTCAGGAAGGGAGCACCTCAAAAGCCAGAGATGTCATCCGGGCAGATGAAGAGATTGACCAGATGGAAAAAGACATAGAAAGGCTCTGCCTGAAACTCCTGCTTCAGCAACAGCCGGTGGCCAAGGATCTGAGGCAGATATCGGCAGCACTGAAGATGATTACAGACATGGAACGTATCGGCGACCAGGCATCGGACATCGCGGAGATAATTATCTCTGAGAAAATGTCGGAAGCCACCGAGATTCCGAAGATCGGGCAGATGTCGGAAGCCGCCGCGAGGATGGTAAGAGACAGCGTATCCGCCTATGTGGAAAAGGATCTGGAACTGTCCCGCAAGGTGATGGAGTCCGATGATGAAGTAGACATGATGTTTGTAGAGAATAAGCAGGAACTGATAGACTTCATAGCCGAAAATAAAGGGGACAAGGGCAAGAGGGCGATAGACCTGATTATGGTGGCGAAGTACCTGGAGCGAATCGCAGACCATGCGACCAACATCGCCGAGTGGGTGGAATTTTCCATCACGGGCATCCACAAAGAGAGCAAGATATAAGAGGCCAAAGGAGTATCAAGATGATATTTTGTGTAGAAGATGACAGCAACATTCGTGAGCTGGTAGTATATACGCTGGAAAGTACGGGCATGAAGGCCCGCGGTTTTGAAGATGGAAGAGAATTTCTGGAGGCTCTGGCGCTTGAGACGCCGGAGCTTGTTCTGCTTGATATCATGCTGCCCGGTGAAGATGGGATGGAACTGCTTAAAAGGCTGAAATCCTCTGTAAAGACGAGGGAGATTCCCGTCATCATGGTAACGGCCAAGGGGGCGGAATACGACAAGGTGATGGGGCTTGACGCGGGTGCCGACGATTACGTTACAAAGCCGTTCGGTATGATGGAGCTCGTGTCAAGAGTCAAGGCAGTTCTGAGAAGGACAGCAAAATATGACTACAAAAGAGAAGACAAGATTGCCCTCGGCAATATCGAGATAGACATCAAGAAGCATGAAGTGCGTTCAGACGGCAAAGCGGTAAATCTCACCCTGAAAGAATATGAACTGCTGAAGCGGCTGATGCGGAACCCGAATATCGTGCTGACGAGAGACCAGCTGCTGGAAGACATATGGGGTTATGATTTCGACGGTGAGACACGCACTGTGGATGTGCATGTGAGGACACTGCGCCAGAAGCTCGGAACTTGCGGCGCGCTGATAGAGACCGTGCGGGGGGTGGGATACCGGATGTGTGAACAGGAGAAGGGCGCATGAGAAGACGAATACAGAAGAGCATGATACTGGTGATATTCACAACGCTGCTCATATCCTATGCGGTGATGACCGCGGTCGTATACCGGCAGACGGTAACCCTGCTTGAGGATGAGACGAGACAGGAAGCAGATTATATACGGGCTGCGGTCAAGACTGCCGGCACGGCGTATCTCGAAGAGATGGACGCCGTCAGAAAGAATACGCGCGTGACCCTCATAGACAGCGACGGCCATGTGCTCTACGATTCCAAAGAAGATGAATATACGCTTGAGAACCATAAGGACAGACCGGAGGTAAAGGAAGCCCTTCGTGAAGGAAGCGGGCAGGATATCCGGCAGTCAGATACGCTTGGCAAGGAAATGTTCTACTATGCCATTCAGATGCCGGACGGCACGGTGCTCAGAGTATCCAAGACGATAGACAATGCATTCCGGATGGCAGTCCAGGTCCTGCCGGTCATGGGAGGTCTTGCGGCGGTCATGCTGCTCTTTGCGTGGGGGCTGTCCAAATGGCAGGTGTACAGGCTGATCCGCCCGGTGAACGAGCTGAATCTGGAACACCCGCTGGATAATGATGTGTATGAGGAGCTGAGACCGTTGCTTGAAAGCATAGACAGACAGAACAAAGAAAAAGATGCCGTTGCCAATATGCGCAAAGAGTTTTCGGCAAATGTGTCCCATGAGCTAAAGACACCACTGACATCCATATCCGGCTATGCCGAGATTATGAAAAACGGACTCGTAAAGCCGGAAGACATCGCAGTCTTTTCAGAACGAATCTATAATGAGGCGAGCAGGCTTATCACGCTTGTGGAAGATATCATCAAGCTGTCCAGGCTGGATGAAGGCAAAGTAGAGATGGAGAAGGAAGAAGTCAACCTGTATGAGCTCACTAGGGAGATCTGCAGCAGGCTTTCTCCCCAGGCTTCGGCCCGGAACGTCCATATAGAAGTTACCGGCGAGCCGGTCATCTTCAGAGGCATCCGCCAGATACTCGACGAAATGATTTACAACATATGTGAGAATGCTGTAAAATATAACCGGAAGGGCGGTTCCGTATCCGTGTGGGTCGGCAGCACGCTCAAAGGTAAGAAAGTCATAGTGACGGATACCGGAATCGGCATACCAAAAGAGGAGCAGGAACGTATCTTTGAACGGTTCTACAGAGTGGACAAAAGCCATTCCAAAGAAAGCGGAGGCACAGGTCTCGGACTTTCTATCGTAAAGCATGGCGCGTTGATACATGAGGCGGGCATCCGTGTTGAGAGCGAGCCGGGAAAAGGGACCCGGATGGAGCTGACATTTTAAGCGTCCCGGTTCATCCCTGCTTATAGGAAGGAGTATTGCTTATGGGTAACATATTACTGCTGGAAGATGATGAGAGCCTGAGCAGGGGCATCAGCTTAAAGCTTCAGAAAGAGGGATATCATGTGCTGTGCGCTTCCGGGGCAGGGGAAGCGCACAAGCTGTTTGCAGGAAATGAGATAGATCTCATCATCAGCGATATTACACTGGAGGATGGAAACGGCCTTGACTTCTGCCGCGAGATACGCAGAGTCAGCGATGTATTCATTCTCTTTCTTACTGCGCTGGACCAGGAGGTGGATATTGTGAACGGATATGATACGGGTGCGGATGACTATATCACCAAGCCCTTCAGCCTGATGGTGCTTATCTCAAAAGTCCAGGCTTTTATGCGCAGGAAGGAGCGCACAGATACCGAGCGGACCGTATTGACAGCCGGCGGCGTCACTTTAGACTGTAAGGAGATGAAGGTGTATGTCGAGGGCCGGGAGGCTTCTCTGAGCAAAAAGGAGATGCAGCTTCTGGCACATTTCCTGGAGCATCCGAAGCAGATCATCTCAAAAGAACAGCTGCTGGAGGCTGTCTGGGATGTGGACGGGCAGTTTGTAGACGACAATACGGTGCCGGTCAACATAAGCAGGTTGAAAAAGAAGCTTGCCGGAGACGGCCAAGACGACTATATCAAAAATATAAGGGGAATCGGATACCTATGGACGACAGACGTATTGAAAAAATAATGGGGCGAAGAGAGAGAGGATATATCTGGCTGGAAAGGGAACTTCGCCTCAACATGCTGTTATCAACGCTGCTCCTGTTGGCGTTCTTTACATTGATGTATATATTAAGCCCCCAGATCCGCTACTTCTGGAAGTTCCTTACAGGAGCCGTCGTTGCGAATGGAATATGGCAATATATGAAATACAGAAAAGAATACCTGAATTATCTCCATATAGCCGGTTATCTGGAACAATTTGAAGAAGGGAATTATGAGTACCGCACAGAGACGGATTACATGAGAACAGGAATCCATTCCCAGATTACAGAGCAGCTGGAACGGCTGGGCAATGCGTTCGGCAGGCTGAAATCCGGCCTGGTAGAGGAAAAGGAAAATACGAAGGCGCTCGTGACAGATATCTCTCATCAGCTGAAGACACCGGTTGCAGCGCTTTCCATGTGCTTCGAGCTGCTGGAGGACTCTGACGTTACAGACGAGGAGCGTGCGGAGTTCGCATCAAGAGGCTCCAGAGAGATTAAGAAGCTCAAATATCTGACCGGAACGCTTACCAACCTCTCCAGAATGGAGGCTGGCATGATACAGATACATCCGGAACAGGCAAGCCTCAAAGAGACGCTCGTGCGTGCGGTGAACGGCGTGTATCTGAAAGCAAATATGAAAGATATCGAGATAGAAATGGAAGACTTTGAAGACATGCAGCTTCCCCACGATACGAAATGGACAGCAGAAGCATTTGCCAATGTACTGGACAACGCGGTGAAGTATTCACCGGACAGAACGATGGTCCGAATCAGGGTGTCTCCTCAGTTGTCCTATGTATTCGTAGAGATAGAAGATGAAGGTATCGGCATTCCAAAGGAAGAGTACCAGAATATCTTCAAGAGGTTCTACCGTGGCAGCAGGCCTGAGGTGGAGTCGTGCGAAGGGGCTGGGGTGGGCCTGTATCTTGTAAGGCAGATTCTGGAAGAACAGGGAGGAAGCATAAGGGTCGTTGCAGGGAAGACATGCGGGACCATCTTCCAGATGATGCTGCCTAAGAAGACGTACCGCCAAGAATAACAAAACTGTTATGTTCACTGAAAGGTTCTCGTAAGATTCCTGTATTATGATATGTAGAGAACAGATAGCGCAGAAGCTGGCTGACATGATTGATAAGGCAGGAAGGAGTTATATGATGAGAGCAATATTAGAGACAGAAGACCTGGTAAAGTATTATGGAGAAGGTGAGAATACGGTCAGGGCAATCGACCATACGAACCTGAGCGTGCAGGGAGGAGAATTCACGGCCATCGTAGGACGGTCCGGTTCCGGCAAGAGTACGCTTCTGCATATGCTTGGCGGTCTGGACCGCCCGGATTCCGGAAAAGTATATATCGAAGGCAGGGATATCTTTGCATTGAAGGATGAGCGTCTTGCCGTGTTCAGAAGAAGAAAAATCGGGTTCATATTCCAGGACTATAATCTGATTCCGGCCCTGAACGTGTGGGAGAATATCGTGCTCCCCATCGGTCTTGACGGCAAGAAAGTGAACCAGGATTTCGTGATGGATATCGTAAGGAGCATAGGGATGGAAGATAAGCTCCATTCGCTTCCGAACACGTTGTCGGGAGGGCAGAAGCAGCGAGTCGCCATTGCTCGTGCGCTGGCTTCGAAGCCAGCCATCATCCTCGCGGACGAACCTACGGGGAACCTGGACTCCAAGACAGAGATGGAAGTTATAACCATCCTGAAAAACTGTGTAAATAAATACGGACAGACTCTTGTCATGATAACCCATGATGAGACGATTGCCCAGATGGCGGACCGGGTAATCATTATCGCTGACGGCAAGGTGGTGAAGTAGATGAACATTATTACGAAGACAGCACTTGCCAATCTAAAGAGCAACCGGAGCAGGAACATACTGATTGGCGTAGCGATAGCACTGACCGCTATGCTGCTCACTACCGTACCGACTGTCGTGTTCAGCACGATTGACCTCCGGTTTGCAGCTGTGGATAATGTATATCCGACATTTCACGGCATGTTCCGTAATGTAGACGAGAGGTCGGCAGATAAGATGCTTGATGACTCACGGCTTTCCGATACCGGGCTGAGGGAAGACGCCGCATATATGATATGCGACGGTGTAGATGCCAATATTTCCATGATATACTGTGACGAAAATACGGTTAAGCTGAACCGGCTGGAACTGAAAGAAGGGAAGATGCCGGCAAAGGCGGATGAGATAGTCGTGTCCGAAGGACTTTTAAAAGCCATGGGACTTACAGGAGGAATCGGGGACAAGATTACCGTTCCGTTCCAGCCAGTCACAGCCGGAGGGCTTGGCCAGGCGGTGGAAAAGGAATTTACGATTACAGGAATGACCGAGGATTCGAAGGAATCAGAGGAAAAGCATATCTATTCCTCGTTTGTGTCTCGGGCATTTGCAGAAGATATCATCTCCGAAGGAGAGCATGAGTACAGGGTATACTTCTCCATAGCGGATGCAAAAGGAAAGACGACGGATGTCATAAAAGACAGCATGGAGGTAGTAGGAAAGAGCTATGGTATCGGTAAAGAAGATATCGTCGACAATTCGGAATATTTGATGGCCAACTATATAGATCCCGCTATGTACGGGGGTATGATCATCCTGATGGCGGTCATCGTTCTGGCCGGCATACTTACAATATACAGCATCTACTATGTATCTATGATGAACAAGGTGCAGGAGTACGGCAAACTAAAGGCGATAGGCTCCACAAAAAAGCAGATCAGGCAGCTCGTGTTCCGCGAGGGATTTACGGTAGCAGCTTTAGCGATACCTGTGGGACTGATTCTCGGGCTGGGGACGGGTATGCTTCTTGTGTATGGTATGGTCAGGTCAGGACTTGCGTCTGAAAATGAGATGGCGAATGAGATGAAACGTGTGATGGCGGCCGGGGATATCTCGCTTATCAAGCCATGGATACTGCTTCTGGCCGCCGCCGTCGCATTTGTCTCCGTCTATATCTCTCTGCTTCTTCCGATGCGGAAGGCAGCCAAGATATCTGCCATCGAGGCAATCCGTTTCCAGGGGACAGATAAGAAGAATAAGAAAAAGTGCCGGAAAGGCTATGCAGAGCTGAATATCCGAAAGCTTACATCCTCCAATCTGGGCAGAAACAAGAGACGTACGACCGCTACCATCGTCACGCTCGGCATAACCGGAGTCCTGTTCGTAGTCGTTGCGACGATATTAAGCTGTATGAACCCGAAGACGATGACCATGGACTCCATCCGCGGAGATGTGGAGATTACGCTTGACAGTGAGAGCGGCAATGAGATGCACCCGGAGCGGGAACTGCATAATATACAGAAAAATAATCCACTTACCGAAGAGCTGAAAGAACAGATTGAAACATTGGATGGAGTGGAAAAGGTAGAAACTTATACAGGCGTAAGCGCAAGTATGGAAGAACTCCAGGAAGATGACGGAAGTCCCCTTGTGACAGGTCTGGGCGGACTGAGCGAACCAGCAATGAAAGAATTAGAACGCTATGTAACAGACGGCTCTCTGGATGACGAAAGCCTGACGGACGGCACGGGTATCATCCTGAGCGGGGCATATATAACAGCGTATCCGGGTGCCGATTGGAAGACGGGCGATAAGGTACACCTTAACATAGAAGACGGCGACGATATCATTAAAAAAGAATATAAGATAGCGGCCATCGTGGATGCACCAAACGGCCTGGCCGGGAGCGGCTTTACATTGCCGTCGTCCGTGTTGCAGGACCTTTGTAAAAATAACGTGACAGATGACTTCATCATATTTACAGAAAAAGGCAAGGCAGACGCGGTGACGAAGGAGATAAGAGCGATTGTAGAAAGCCAGGAATTCCTTGCGATGAACACGTGGAAGGATGCATATGAACTGTCAGAAAAGAGCATCGGCTATATGCTGTACGGCTGCTACGGCCTGCTGTTCGTATTCGGCCTTGTCGGCATACTGAATCTTGTCAATACGATGATCAACAGCGTCTATATAAGACGCCGGGAGCTTGGAGTCCTCCAGGCAATCGGACTGTCCGGAAAGCAGACAGTGCGTATGCTGCAGCTGGAAGGGCTGTTCTACACGGCAGGTACGCTGCTGTTATCCGTCGGAGCCGGCAGCATCGCAGGATACGGCTGCTTCCTCTGGGCCAAAGCAGAGAGCATCATGTCCATCAGGACATATGAATATCCGACCGTGCCGGTCATCATCCTGGCAGTCATCATCCTTGTGGTCCAGGTATTGATAACCTATATGGTAAACAACAGCTTCAAGAAACAAAGCCTTATAGACCGTATCAGATTTGCGGAGTAACTGGGGGTTTAGTGAAGTGGACGCCGCTGGGGAGGTATGGGGCAGATGCTCCGATG
>NZ_JABFCH010000003.1:0-199885 GCF_017566055.1 Extibacter sp. GGCC_0201
AAATAGTCGGAGCCTCGGACGCATCGGAGCAGATGCCACCCGGCTCCCAGTCCGCGTCCACTTTACTTAAACTCACATTTGCGCGTGTGCCATAAACTAAACTTATGACATAGGATTATTTTCAAATTATACAGGCTGATTTTTAAATGCTAGAATGAAAGTAACAATTTAATGTTATTAAAATAACAAATGATTAGAAAAGGAGGAAGCATGAATGGCAAAATATGTTCCAGGCACATATGAAGGGATTGGCCGTGGTTACCGGGGGAAGCTTATCGTTAATGTGGCTGTCACGGAAGAGGAGATTACGGACATCAATATCATCAAGCATAAGGAGGTGCGGGGACTTGCATGGGATCTTCCCACATCTCCCATCGAGGTCATACCACCGCAGATTATCAAATACCAGTCACTGAATATCCCGCTTGTCAACGGGGCTGATCTGACAAGCAGCGCCATCCTGGATGCGGTTGCAGCAGCGCTGAAAGCTGCCGGGGCTACGGACGAGGATGTGGAAAAGTTAAAAGAGGCGCCCGGACCCGAAGCTCCCGAACCAAAAGATGAGATTCGTACGGTCGAAATCGCCGTATTCGGCGCCGGAGCAGGCGGCCTTGCGGCTGCAATCGAAGCAAAGGAAGGCGGAGCTGACGTAGTCCTTATAGAAAAGCAGGGCATCACAGGCGGTTCTACGGCCCGTTCAGGGGGAAAGCTCCTGGGAGCAGGGACGAAATGGCAGAAACAGCAGGGCATCTATGATACGAAAGAGATGTGTTACGAATATCTGATGGAAGTCGGCAACCGCAGAGGCGATTTCATGGATGCGGCAAAGAACCGTTATCTCATAGAAAATCTGAATGAAACGTTAGACTGGCTCACAACCATGGGTTATGAGGTACAGGACGTGGAAGCAATCCATGTATCCATGCAGCCGTGGCGTGTACATAACAGTATGGGAGGCGGCGGACAGACCAACGGTCAGGGCGGGGAGATAACCACTCCCATGACGCACCACTATGTAGATGCCCTGGGTGGAGAAATCGTCTATAACACTGCGCTGAAGGAGCTTCTGACAGATGAAGACGGCAAGGTAAACGGAGCCGTATGTGAGCGGACTGACGGATCCAAGCTGACGGTATATGCAACGAAAGGGGTCATCCTTTCCACTGGCGGATATGCCCGCAATAAGGAGATGTGTGCCCGGTATCCGGTGGCTCATTATTTCTCTACGGCACCAAAGAGCAATGTAGGTGAAGGCCTGATGGCAGCCGAGAAGATCGGTGCGCGCAACTTTGTGCATCCTGGCATTCAGGTAGTGTATACGAGCCTGACCTGCGGAATCGGAATCAATGACGAATCGGGACTGATTGTCAACCAACGGGGCGAGCGGGTCGTCAATGAATGGAGCTACCAGTACCATGTATCCGATGCACTGGCAGCCTCGGGAAGCAATTGCGGATGGTACATCACGAGCGGGGAGGAGCCTTATGGAGGTGTCCAGTATGGGTTCAAGCAGGCGGTGGAAGGAACAAGCCGTGACAAAGCCGCAGACAGCATCGAGGAGCTTGCCGCTATGATCAAGTGCGATCCTGCTGTGCTGCAGGCAACATATGACCGTTATACACAACTGGTTGCCAAAGGCGAAGACGAAGACTTTGGAAAGCCTGCCAGATTCCTGCATCCGATTGACGGGCCCAAATATGCGGCACTCAGGCTTCATCCATGTGTCACCGTTACATTCGGAGGACTGGAGACCGACATATCAGCACGTGTGCTTGATAATGAAGGCAAGCCGATACCCGGGCTGTATGCAGCAGGTGAAGTGGCGGACACCGGAATGTTCGGAACGGAGTATCCGACCTGTGGGACATCTATCGGAGGCGCTTTATTCTATGGAAGGATTGCAGGCCGTATGGCATCCGGGCAGTCCATGCTGTAGAAGACAGCAATATCGTTCATGAACACAGAACTATAGAAAGGAGAATGGAGAGATGGAAGGAACAGGCCTTAACAACTTTCCTCAGTTTGGCGTACTTGCAGGGGTAAAGGTAGTTGTATGCGGGGGCGCGATAGCGGGACCGTTCGGTGCGACACTGCTCGGAGAGACCGGGGCGGAAGTCGTACACTTTGAATCGCCGAAGAACCCGGACAGCACGCGCGGACATTATGGCTATTCGCAGAACCACCGCAACCAGATATCCATGGTTGCAGACATGAAGACGGAGGAAGGGCTTGGTATATTTAAAAAGCTCATCCAATGGACGGATATTTTTATCGAATCATCCAAAGGAGGCACTTATGAGAAGATGGGACTTACAGACGATGTGCTCTGGGAGCTCAACCCGAGGCTTGTCATCGTCCATGTCTCCGGATTTGGGCAGACCGGCGTGCCGGACTATATATCCCGTGCATCCTATGACGCTGTAGGGCAGGCATTTTCGGGTTATATGAGCTTTAACGGCACACCGGAAGAAGCCCTGAAAGTGTCGCCTTACCTGAGCGACTACGTTACGGCCCTCAACACGTGCTGGACCGCACTTGCCGCCTATATACATGCACTGCGCACCGGCAAAGGCGAATCCGTAGACGTGGCGCAGTATGAGTCGCTGGCACGCATACTGGATACGCGCCCGATAGAATACTTTACAGATGGAAAAGAATTTCCACGGACAGGCAACAAAGACTCCCAGGCCGCCTTGTTCAGCTTCTATACGTGCAAAGACGGAGGGACCATCTTTATCGGCATGAACGGATATGGACCGGTCCACCGTGGATATCCGCTTATCGGCCTGCCAAAGCCAGGTGACGGTGATCCGGAGATAGACCAGATCATCTCGGGATGGATGGCGGATACAGACCTTGGACGGAGGCTGGAGGCAGCAATGGAACAATTCGTGTCAGAGCATACCGTCGATGAAGTCGAAAAGATCATGCTGGAAAACCAGATTCCATGCCAGAAAGTATACTCTCTTAAAGACTGTTCAGAAGATCCGCAGTGGAAGGCAAGAGAAGTATTTGCCGAATGGGATGATCCTATGATGGGCAAGGTCAAAGGACTTGGCATCGTGAACAAGTGGAAGAACAATCCCGGTGAGATTAAATGGGGGGCTCCTCTGTTTGGAGAAAATAACGCGGAGGTACTGCGCGATCTCGGGTACACAGACGAAGAGGTCGAAGACTTTGCAAAACGCGGCATAACGGCATCCTTTGACTGGAAGCAGACTTACGACATCTATAAGCTGGAGCAATTGTTCCCGCATTACCGGGAAGGATTTACAGAGCACTGGAAGAAGCAAGACGAATAATGCTCAAGGAAAAAAGGAGGATAATCATATGAGATTTGAAGGAAAAGCGATTATTGTGACAGGAGCCAGTTCCGGTATCGGACGTGCCGCGGCACGGCAGTTTGCCATGGAAGGAGGGAGCGTCGTCGCTGCGGCACGGAGGATGGAACGCCTGGAAGAGCTGAAGGCAGAAGTGGAAGCAGACAAAGGGGCAGGACGTATCCTTCCTCTGCAGACGGATGTCCGGGTTCCGGAACAGATTGACCGTATGTTCGACACTTGTCTGCAAGCGTTCAAGCATGTGGATATAGTAGTCAACAATGCAGGGGTTCTGGACGGACAGCTCCCTATCCATGAGACGTCTCAGGAGATATACGATTATGAATATGAGACGAACCAGCGCGCAGTCTACCTAGGCTGCCAGCAGGCAGTCAAGATATTCCTTCAGCAGGGCACGCCTGCTAATATCGTAAATGTCGCTTCTGCCGCATCGATAAGAGGACTGAAAGGCGGCACGACCTATGTCATGACCAAGCATGCCGTGCTAGGCATCACGCGCAATATCTCTGCCAGCTTCTTTGAACGGGGAATCCGCTGTAATTGCATACTGCCCTGCAACATCAAGACGGAAATCAACCGGGCGGCCCGTGAAAAGCATATCGGAATTCTGGACTGGCAGATGCGTGCGGGCAACGCGGCTCCGATGCACACGATTACGCCGCACGTTGAAAACGCGAAGCCGATTCTGGGCCAGCCGGACGACTGTGCCAACCTCATTACATTTTTGGCTGACGATACTGCCGCCCGCTATATATCCGGTGCAGAGGTCAAAGTTGACGCAGGCTTCCTGAATATGTAACCACGAAGATTTTTTACGTGACAGCACATTTACGTCTTAAGATTATGATGTTGGAATTGACAGTGAAACTGCTGCTTTTGTCCGCGCGGATGTTATGTATTGGAGCGAATCGTAAACCATTCAGGTTGTAATATACAGTGCGTTTATCCAATGTCATAATGTGCTTAATGTTAAAGTTATATCAATCAAAGCTTTAGCACACAAAAGGCTAATCAGAAGAAAGGAAGGAACATTCATGAATCTTGTACAAGACAAAATCACAGTTATTACAGGTGGAACCAGAGGCATTGGATTCTCGGCAGCAAAGATATTCATCGATAACGGGGCAAAGGTATCCATATTCGGCGAGACACAGGAGGAGGTCGACACGGCGCTGGCGGAGTTGAAAGAACTCTATCCGGAAGAAGAAGTGCTTGGTTTCGCTCCGGACCTTACGTCACGGGATGAGGTTATGGCGGCGGTCGGTGCAGTGGCTGAAAAGTACGGCAGGCTTGATGTTATGATCAACAATGCCGGAATTACGATGAATACTGTATTTTCAAGAGTGACAGAGGAAGCATTCAAACATATGATGGATATCAACGTTGTCGGCGTGTTCAATGGAGCATGGGCCGCCTACCAGTGTATGAAAGATGCAAAGCAGGGAGTTATCATCAACACAGCTTCTGTTACCGGTATCTATGGATCCTTGTCAGGGGTTGGCTATCCGACGAGCAAGGCAGGGGTTATCGGCCTGACGCATGGTCTCGGACGGGAGATTATACGCAAGAATATCCGTGTCGTCGGTGTTGCACCCGGTGTCGTGGACACGGACATGACGAAAGGGCTTCCACCGGAAATACTGGATGACTACCTGAAATCATTCCCGATGAAGCGCATGCTGAAGCCGGAAGAGATTGCCAATGTGTATCTTTTCCTTGCATCCGACCTGGCCAACGGAATCACTGCCACTACAATCAGCGTGGACGGCGCCTACAGGCCATAATTGATAATATAAGCTACATACGGTTCGTTCATAGTTATAAGAAGAGCAGGTCTGGAAGATTCGACGTCATATCACGCGTACTCCAGCCTGCTCTATTTATATGCCTGAACAATCATGCCTGAATCATCTAATTGGTCTCCCCATCCGGCTCTTTCAGCGTCATCAGAAATTCTTCGCGTATAGGATTGGAACTGCTCTCCATATAGATGACCGAACAGCTTGTCTTCAGCTTACGTCCGGCTATCGGTACATAGGACAGCCCTGCCATAGGTACCTCTTTCATGCATTCAGGTACGATGCCAAAGCCGATGTCTGACCTGGCAAGCAGTGCCATGCTGTAATAATCATTGGCATAGATGACTTCATTGCCGCCAAGTCCGAGAAAGTTCATTACGTTCCATATCTGCCATTCATAAGAAGTAAAATCATTTTCCACAGTACGAAGCAGCGGTTTGCCGGCCAGCATGGAAGATTCCAGACAGTCACACTGTGCAAATTCGCTGGCGGAACTGAGGAGGAACAGGCATATGTCATGGCGGAGCGGATATGATTTCAGCCATTGGCTGTAGTTACGGTCATAATCGGATACGACCGCCAGATCCAGGTATCCGTCCTCCAGCTGCTGCAGGACTTTCTTCTTCCGCTTGCCATAGATCAGCTCTACCTGGGAGGAAGGATGCCCCTGGTAGAAACGGGTCACCAGCGGCGTGACAGCAAGCTGTTCATACGCGCCGGAATAACCGATCCGTACCTGTGGCTTATCTTCTTCCGACAGCTGGCGGGCATGAGAGACCGCCTGGTTGTAATCTGCCGTGATATACTGGCAGCGTTTATACAGGTAACCTCCGGCCTTCGTGAGGGTAACTCCTGTATTGCTTCTGTTAAAGAGTTTAAAGCCCAGTTCCTCTTCATACTTTTTAATCTGCAGGCTCATGGCAGTCTGGGATATGAACTGTTCATTGGCCGCTTCTGTAAAGTTCAGATATTTAGCGGCGGAAAGAAAGAATGGAAGCCGTTTGATACTCATAGCACAGTACCTCCTGTCATGGTTCTATTGTATCATAAATCAAGCCTGTGGCAATGGAGAATTGTCTTGATAAACGATAACCCGCATGGTACAATATGCTAAGATAACTATAGATACAGCTAATTTAGAACGAATCGGACCGGACAGGAGGAATTGGCACTATTTCCCCCTGTCCGACTTCTTGTCCGGGTACTTGGGGAGATATCCATGAATGTGAAAAAGAAAATCTTAGTAGTGGAAGATAATGAAATCAATCGAATGCTGCTGTGTGAAATCCTGAAGTCGGAATATGAAGTGCTCGAGGCGGAAAACGGTCAGGAAGCCCTCGCAGTACTGGAAAAATGCAACGATGAGATATCCTTGATTCTCCTCGACATAGTCATGCCGGTCATGGACGGGCATACCTTTCTTTCTGTCATACAGAAAACGCCATCTTTCGCATCGGTTCCTGTCATTGTAACGACCCAGAGCGACAGCGAAGAAGATGAGATTGCGGCATTGTCAAGCGGGGCCACCGAATTTATCACAAAGCCATACAGGCCGCAGGCGATACTGCGCAGGGTTGCAAGCATCATCCGCCTGCGGGAGACGGCTGCCATCATCAACCAGTTCCAGTTCGACAGCCTGACAGGTCTGTACAGCAAGGAATTCTTTTACCGCAGGGTGAAGGAGACGCTTGAACATAATCCGGAGAAGGAATATGATATCCTCTGTTCGGACATTGAGAATTTTAAGCTTGTGAATGATATCTTCGGAGTACCTGCCGGTGACCGCCTGCTCTGCAGCATAGCATCAATCTATGCAAAGCTCGTGGGCGATAAGGGCATCTGCGGACGTCTGCATGCGGATCAGTTTGCCTGCCTGCTGGAGCGCAGATATGATTATGCAGATGAGTTTTTTGTGCAGGCTGACACAGAACTCGGGAAGATAAGCAACATGCGTAATACTGTGATGAAATGGGGCGTCTATGCCGTCGAGGACCGTACGCTCGCCGTAGGACAGATGTGTGACCGTGCACTTCTGGCGGCGCGGAAGATTAAGGGCCAGTATGGAAAGCACTATTCAAGATATGATGATGACCTGCGTAATCAAATGCTGCACGAGCAGGCAATAACAGATATCATGGAAGAGGCCCTGGCAGAAGGACAGTTTGTCATCTATCTGCAGCCCAAATACAGTATCAGCACCGACAGGCTGGCCGGTGCTGAAGCGCTTGTGCGTTGGGAACATCCGCAATGGGGTATCCAGTCTCCGGCAGCCTTTATACCATTATTCGAGAAGAATGGTTTTATAACCAAGCTGGACCAGTACGTCTGGGACAGAACTTGTGCTGTCATGCAGGAATGGGATGAGAAGGGTTATCCGCCCATACCCATATCTGTCAACGTATCCCGGGCCGATGTCTATCAGGTGGACTTGACAGAGGTCCTGATGAAGACCGTCCAGACATATGGCATACCCCCTTCACGTCTTCATCTTGAGATTACAGAGAGTGCCTATACAGAGGACCCTGAACAGATCATCACTACCGTCCGCCGCCTTCGGAAACTGGGATTTATCATTGAGATGGATGATTTTGGAAGCGGATATTCTTCCCTGAATATGCTAAACCAGCTGCCTCTCGATATATTGAAGCTGGATATGAAATTTATCCAGAGCGAGACTGCGAAGCCGATTGACAAAGGGATACTGGGCTTCATCATGGGACTTGCGCGGTGGATGAAGTTAAGTGTGGTGGCGGAAGGTGTGGAGACACGGGAACAGCTGGAGCGGCTGAGGGAGATAGGCTGTGATTTCGTGCAGGGCTACTTTTTTGCACGTCCCATGCCATGTGACGATTTCGAGGCGCTCCTGAAACGGCTGGATACGGAAGTAGCTGAAAAGGACACGCCGCCGGGTAAGAGCCTGCAAGGGGAAGTATCGCTTGGATATATACTCATAGCGGAAGAAGATGAAACATACCGCCGTGAACTGCGAAGCCTGTTTGGCGGGAGGTATCAGATTGCGGAGACAGCTACAGGACAGGAGACTCTGGGTTTTATCATACGCTTTGAACGTGAGATCTCAGCGGTCGTCCTGAGCCTGACACTGCCTGATATGGACGGCTTTTCTATACTGGAAGTTCTCCAGAGGGAGAAGAACGTCTGGAATATCCCGGTCATTGTCACCGGGCAGCCGGATATACGTATGGAAGAACAGGCCATCGAAGCAGGCGCCGATGATTTTGCATATAAGCCTTATTCTTCCAGCATGATGGAAAGGCGGCTGGCTCATGCGATGAGGCGTACGATGACTTATGAGCGGGAACAGGCATTACAGGCAGAAGCGGGGAGGGATTATCTGACTGGACTTCTGAACCGCCGGGGACTCAGCGAGGCATCCAGAGCGCTTCGCAAAGAAGATGCCCCTCTGGCAGTATATCTTTTTGATCTGGACGATTTGAAACAGATTAATGATACGTATGGACATGAGGGCGGAGACCGGCTTATTAAGAAGTTTGGATCGCTGCTCAGTGAACACACGAGAAGCAGCGATATTCTGGCCCGGTTCGGAGGCGATGAATTTATTGCCGTCATAAGGCAGATGGGAGCGGTCGATACAGCGCTGAAAAAGGGAGAGGAGATCTGCAGGGCTTTCCAGGAAGGCGAGCTGACGGAGCACTTTGCTACGAGCTGTACAGGTGGTGTCGTCATATGGGATTATGATGTGCCCATAGCCAATATAATCGTTGAGGCGGATAAGGCATTATACCGTGCCAAGCGGGGAATGAAGGGCCACTGCTGCATACAAAAAGGATGTGACATATGATAAGACAATTAACAGCGTTAGAAACAGTAAAACAATTCTGCCAAAGCTGGTTTGAACTGCGTGATCTGGAAGCGACAATATCCTTCCTGTCGGATAACATAAGCTTCGTGGGAAGCGGGTGTAATGAAGCCGCCCGGGGCAAAGAGGCGATGACAGACTATCTCAAACAGGACATCTCAGAGATTATGGAGCCTTTTGCATGTGATATGTCGGTTATCTATGAGCAGTCGCCAACGGAAGGCGTACGGAGCCTTTCTGTGGAAATCACACTTAAGAATTCGATGTACACCTGGTATCTGCGGGGATTCTATGTCCTTGTCCTGGAACAGGGCATATGGAAGATATTCAGCATTCATGTGGCAGAGCCAAGCAGAAATCAGACCGGCGGCGAGCACTATCCGCAGACATTGGTTATGGAACACATCGCCAGACAGCGTCAGAAGCTGCTGAACGATTCTGTCCCGGGCGGTATGATGGGAGGATACATAGAAGAAGGGTTCCCGTTCTACTTTATCAACCGTAATATGCTGGATTATCTTGGTTATGAAGATGAAGATGATTTTTATACGGATATCGGCGGCATGATTTCCAATTGTATGCACCCGGACGACAAGGAGATGGTAGATGCAGAAGTCGCTGTCCAATTGGAGCAGGGTGATGAATATGCAGTGGATTACCGGATGAAGAAGAAAGATGGAACTTATATATGGGTTCATGATGTCGGCCGGAGGACGGTCGCTGAAGATGGAAGGGACGCAATCTCGTCTGTCTGTGTCGATATTACAGGCCAGAAAAAGGCGCAGGAAGAAGTGCTGCATCTCTACAATAATATCCCCGGTGGCGTGTTCCAGTGCAGATTTGATGAGGATTTTACAGTAATCGGGGCCAACGACGGGCTCTTTGAATTCCTCGGCTACAGCAGAGAAGAATTTGCCGCTATGGGGAACCGGATGTCGGCCGTCATCTATCCGGAGGACCTCTCTGTCATGCCGGATAAGCTGAACGGCCAGCTTAAGCACGGCAATACGATTCAAAACCAGAACCGTCTTGTCTGTAAAGACGGAAGCCTCAAATGGGCTTCTGTCAAAGCGCAGCTCTTCACAGAGCAGAACGGGGAGCGGCATTTTTACTGTGTACTCGTAGATATTACTGAGGAAAAGCGTCTGCAGGAACGGGTCAATGAACTGTATGAGCAGGAGATGACTTATTTTGCAGAGCTTTCATCGAAGGACGGTACATTTCAGGGACGTATCAATATCACACAGAATAAGATGGAGAATTACATATCGACAGCGAATGTTGCCGTATCCCGTGTCGGGGACACTTACGACCAGACGGTTGAGAACCTGGCTGATTCAGCCGTGGAAGAGAAGTACGGGCATCTTCTGCGGGAAACGCTCGAACGTTCGAAGGTACTGGCGGATTACGCGGCCGGAAAGGTGGATTATAATTTCAGCTTTCTTCGCAGGCGTAAGGATGGAACAGCCTTCTGGAGCGGTTCCAGCTTCCGTTCCTGCCTCAATCCGGAAACCGGCGATGTGATGATGTTCTTCTATACGCAGGACATTACGGAGCAGAGGCTGCAGGAACAGCTGCTGAAGAAGATTACGAAGCTCGATTATGATATCATCACTGAGATTGACATTACAACTTCCGGATACCGGCTTGTCGGGTTTTCTGATGAGTGGGACCAGTCGATTCCTCTACAGGGAGACTTTCAGCAGCAGATCCGCGAAGTGGCCGGCCGGTGTATGGAAGAAGATGCAGAAAAGGAATTTCTGGAAAAGCTGGACTATACCTATATGAAAGAGCGTCTGGCAAATCAGAATTCGTACACTTTTATACTGGAATTAAAAGAGGCACGCGGCATACGGGTCAAGAGATTCCAGGTGTTCTTTATCAACGAGGACCTGGGGCGCGTCTGTATGACAAGGGCAGACGTTACAGATGTAGTGAGACAGGAGCAGAAGCAGAAGGAAGAACTTGCGGGCGCGCTGGTGGCAGCCGAGCAGGCCAACGCTGCGAAGTCAGATTTTCTTTCCCGCATGAGCCATGAAATCCGCACCCCTATGAATGCCATCATCGGTATGAGCACCATAGCGGCCCAGTCCATTGGTGACGACGAGCAGATTGAGGACTGCATATCCAAGATAGGCATCTCTTCACGGTTCCTCCTGTCTTTGATTAACGACATTTTGGATATGAGCCGGATTGAGAGCGGAAAGATGCTGTTGAAAAGTGAAAGGATTCCAACCGAAGAATTTCTGAACGGCATCAATTCTATCTGCTATTCACAGGCCGCTGCCAAGCAGGTGGATTATGAATGTATCATAGACCCGGTTCTTGATGATTACTATGTAGGGGACGCGATGAAGCTTCAGCAGGTGCTGATCAATATCCTGTCCAATGCCATCAAGTTCACCGGCGAAGGAGGTAAAGTGACGTTTTCTGCTGCAGAACGGAGAAAGACCAAGTCTGATGCAGTTCTGCGCTTCATCGTAAATGATACGGGTGTCGGCATGGATGAAGATTTTGTGCCCCATATTTTCGAGCCATTCTCACAGGAATCTACCGGAACGACCGCATTATACGGGGGTACGGGACTGGGGCTTGCCATCTCCAAGAATATCGTAGACCTGATGGACGGCAATATTGCGGTGCGGTCCATCAAAGGAATAGGTACCGAATTTACGGTAGACGTCAAATTAGGAATCAGCGAGGAAGAGAAGCTCCGCCACCATCAGAAAAAGCAGGTGTATAACTTCTCTCATCTGAAGACGCTTGTCGTAGACGACGATGTGGCTGTATGTGAAAGCGCTGTCGTGACCTTGCATGAGATGGGGATTACGGCAGAGTGGATAGACAGTGGGAGAAAAGCGGTGGATAAGGTAAGGAAATTATGGGGAGAGGGCCGCTATTATGACATGATTCTCATAGACTGGAAGATGCCGGAGATGGACGGGCTTGAAACCGCGCGCCGTATCCGGTCTATCGTAGGGCCAGAGGTCACCATTATCATCATGACAGCCTACGACTGGGTGGCGATTGAGCATGAAGCGAAGCTGGCAGGCGTAAATCTGCTGATGAGCAAGCCGATGTTCAAGTCAGCGTTGATATCCGCATTTACAAAGGCTCTGGGAGAGAAAGAAGAGCAGGAGAAGAAGCCGGAGCCTGAGGATTATGACTTTACAGGCAAACGGATCCTTCTGGCCGAGGATAATGCCATCAACACCGAGGTGGCCGTAATGCTGCTGGAGAGCAAAGGGTTCCAGGTGGATACATCAGAAAATGGCCTGCGGGCGCTGGAGATGTTCAGCAAATCCCCGGCGGGATACTATGATGCCATCCTCATGGATATCCGCATGCCGATTATGGACGGGCTGACAGCCGCCTCCAATATACGGCACCTCAGCAATTCTGACGCAGTGGATATTCCTATCATCGCCATGACTGCGAATGCCTTTGACGATGATATCGAGAAGAGCAAGGCGGCCGGAATGGACGCACATCTTGCCAAGCCGATTGATCCGGGCCGAATGTATCAGACGTTATATGATTTTATATATGAAACAGAACCATAAAATTATATATTAAGGAAGACAGCCCTCCTGGGAGACGGGCGGCATCTGCCGCTCCATTCCAAAAGGGCTGTCTTTGGCTATCTGTCCCGTATCCGGTATTCGGAAGGCGTACACTTGTAAATTTCCTTGAAGGATTTTGAAAAATAGCTCATCTCACTAAAGCCGCACTGCTGTCCTATGTACGATATCTTCCACTGCGTCGCGTCCAATAATTCAGCCGCATGCTGCAGCCGGTATTTTTTCAGGTATGCTATCGGTGAGATACCGAGTACATTCCGAAAACATCGTAAGCACTCGCTTTCGCTGATGGAAGCACTGTCTGAAATACTTTGAACAGTGACATTTTCTGAAAAGTTGTCCTTTATATACGTAAGCATTGTTTTTATCCGTTCGCTATGCTGGACTGTTCTTTTCTGATTAGCAGCTGATATTTCCGGATGATTTTGATTAATTAACACAAATAATCGTGTCAGTAGATAACGGACATTCACTTCAAAACCATAATCGCTGTGAAGACATTCCAGCCAGGCGGACTGTATGAGGCTCTTAGCCTCATTATGGTCTGCTTTATTGAGTGGCAGCATCGTAATCCCAGAGTCTGCCGTAATAGGCCGTACGTATTTACGCCAGAAGACGCTGTCCATGTTACCCCCGATCAGATTGGCATGGAATACCAGAGAATCTGTAGAACAGCCCTCTGCATTCTGGCTCTGCATCATATGCAGTATGCTGCTGTTTATGAAAAAGCATTCTCCTTTCGTGAGCTTACATTGCCCATCCGGCGTTGTGACGGTAATGATTCCATCACGTACGATTCCAACCTCTAATTCCTCATGCCAATGCCATGGTATTGACTTTTGTTTCAAATCATCAAAATAACATGCGACAGGAAATTCCGCCGTCCCATCCTCTAAGAATTCATGTCTTTGGCTGTCGATAGTGGTATCACCAAATGTCAGCATTTCATTCCTCCATATCTTGACTGTATTGTCATATTAACTGGCTGAATCCTATTACTATTTTGTCTTTTTAGCTGTTATAATTATATCATGAAAAAAATTGGCTGCAAGAACATCTTTTTACCCGGAGGTATATTATGCTTAAATTCAAAAAAAATCCATGGCTTATGCTCACCGTGGCAAGCCTCCTAAGTTATCTGCTCTTCGGGCTGTTCGACAGTCTGAAAGGCTCTACCTTATCTAATCTTCTGGAAGATATGAACTTTAATTATTCCATTGGCGGGACTATCGTTATGGGGCAATATGCAGGGTATTTTGCCGCAACTTTCCTGGCGGGCTTTCTGACGGATTATTGTGGACAGAAAGCAGCCTTGGTCTTCGCCGGAATCTGTATGTCACTGGGCGTCACCGGATACTCATTTTCCTCTGCAATGCCTCTGCTCATCATATTCATCTTTCTTATGGGCATGGGGCTTGGCGCATTAGAACTGGTTGGATGTAATATCATTACAGAATGCTATCCGGATAAGAAGGGCGGGTATCTCAGCATACTGACTGCCATTGCCGGACTTGGTGCCATCCTGTCACCGGCCATTGCAGGATATATGCTCAATGCAGGCCTATCATGGCGTATGGTCTATAGATATGGCCTGCTGATTCTCGTGCCCGCCACCATTTACTTTTGCTTCATAAATGAATCTGCAAAGCTTAAGGCGATGCGGAAGAAAGCAAAGTCGCAGAAGGAAAACGAAGCATTCGGCATACGCGGCAGCTTCTCCCAAAAAGGAATCCTGCTCATGTATCTGGTTAACTTTTCATATATGGCGGCAGAAATGGGAGTTGCGACATGGATGGTAGATTTCTATAGAAAAGAGAAGCTGTTCTCCATAGCAGACAGCTCCAGGTTCCTGTCCATGTTCTATATCGGCATAACACTTGGCCGGTTACTAGGAAGCGTTTTCGTAGACAGGATAGGGCGTAGAAGATGTGTACTGATTGCATCGGCAGCCGCTTTCATCTGCATGTTCTTAGGTATATTCGGCTCGTCGCTGTTCGTCATATGCGCAGCGCTCACCGGCCTTTTTTACTCTATTATCTTCCCGGCAGGGACCGCTATTATCTCCAGCCTGCCACATGGGGATTCTGCCAGGATACAAGGCATTTATTTTGCATGCGGAGGGCTTGGCGGCATGTTTGGCCCTTGGATTATGGGAATCGTCAGCGATTTTATGGGAATAAGCTGGGGAATGGCTCTTGGCTGCGTATTCTGTGCGGGAATCTTTCTTCCCATCCTGCTTCTGAAGCAGCAGGACGGGAAGCTCTAGCCTTCCCGCAGCTTTACCGCAGATGCCGCCTTCCTGCGTCTGTCTTCGTCGATGGCGGCATAATGCTTCTTCGTCGTATTGACGTCCTTGTGGCCGAGCACATCAGCCACAAGATAGATGTCGCCGGTCTCTTTATAAAGCGAAGTTCCATAGGTGCTTCTGAGCTTATGTGGTGTAATCTTTTTGTTCGGGGTCACCTGGCGGGCGTATTTCTTCACCATGTTCTCCATCGCCTGGATTCCCATACGACGGCGCTGGGTAGAGAGGAAGAGGGCATTTTCATGGCCGGAGAGGGGAGTGGCGGCCGCGCGGTCCCCGGTTATATAGCTTTTCAGCGCCTTCTCAACCTCTTCTCCAAAATAGACGACCATCTGGCTGCCGCCTTTACGCGTCACTGTAATTCCATTGTTCTTGAAATCCACATCCGTCAGGTCAAGTCCGACGCATTCCGATACGCGGATTCCGGTTCCAAGAAGCAGAGTCAGAATCGCCAGGTCCCTGTCCTTTGTCTTGTGGTAATACGTCAATGCCTGTCCGGATAGCTTGCCTGCGCACGTCTCTACATAATCAAGAAGCAGGGCGACCTCATCCGCGTCCAGACGTATGATCGCCTTGTCATGCAGCTTTGGCATGTCCACAAGCAAAGTGGGGTTTTTCGTGATTATCTGATGCTTGAAATAATATCCATAGAAGCTCCGGAGCGCGGACATCTTTCTGGACAGGCCTTTTTCACTGTTCGTGATCAATCCGTCTTCATGCCTGTATACCTTCAGGTATTCCATATATTCTTCTATATCAACCGGTTCCAGCTTTTCAAGATCGGCTGCCTCGAACTGGTCTATCGAATAATTCTTATAGCTTGGATTGGCCTCCATAAGAAAATGAAAGAAAACCCTTATATCATAAGCATAGTTGATCCTCGTCCTGGCCGATGACTTTGGTTCCATCGCCCGGAAATAATCCTTTGCAAATGGCGGCAGCGTCTTTAGGACTTCCCTGAGACGCAGCGTCTGGTCAATCTGTGTCTGTTCGTGATAGGTTCTCGGTTCTGGCATAATTATAAAATCCCCCTTATCCTGACATATTCAGAGCTGTCCGCAGCACCTGAATTAATGTGATTATATCATTATTAGATAATCCTGTCCATATCTTTTGGAAAAATCGGTATTTGTCGTATAGATATATGCACAGTATAACGGCGGCATGTCCTGTATATAAATGCTTCACTGCTCTTTCGGACATGCCGCCAATAGGTGAGTATAATATATATAAGGCTATAAAAGCTTATATATCTATCTGAACGCAGTATCATAATACGCTATGGTCAGATACTGGCTGTCCTGGATATCATCAGAATCCAGTCCGTTGATCATCTTAACTTCATTAATATATTCATTCACGGAACTATATTCATCGGTCATAAATTCTTCCGCGATTCCCCAGAGCGTATCGCCTGGCTGTATCTCAATGCTTTTGTAATATCTGTGTTCTACCGGGGCTTCCTCACGGCTGCCGCTGGCATCAGAAAAATTGCAGCCGAGCAGGACGCTCATGCACAGGACCAATACGAGTGCCGATATCGCTGCCGTGAATTTCTTCATGTATACTTGTCTTCTTCTTTTGCTTGCCGCATATAACCTGTGTGCATTCATAACTTCCCCTCCTTGTCACTCTCTGTCGAAACGAACAACTGTTCTATAAGAGGATTATACATTCCGAACGCACGTTTGTCAATAGTATTCCGATAATTAATCGAACATATTTTCTAAACATTTGTTTGCTTTTTTACTTTTGCTATGATAGAATAAGTATAAAAGCAGAAAGTACGGATGAAATTAAGGAGGTTTCTTATGGCACAAGGTAAAATCAGTCCAAAGCAGCAGGAAATATTAGAATACATAAAATCACAGATACTCGAACGGGGATTTCCACCTGCAGTGCGTGACATCTGCGAAGCCGTAAATCTTAAATCCACCTCTTCGGTCCACTCCCATCTGGAGACGCTGGAGAAGAACGGATATATCCGCAGAGATCCGACCAAACCTAGAGCAATCGAGATTCTGGATGATTCCTTTAATTTTACGAGACGGGAAATGGTTAACGTGCCGATTCTGGGCCGCGTGGCCGCAGGGGAACCCATTCTAGCCGAGCAGAATATCGAGAACTACTTCCCTATCCCGATGGAATATATGCCGAACAAACAGACATTCATGCTCAAGGTTAAAGGGGAAAGCATGATCAATGCCGGTATCCTTGACGGGGACTACGTATTGGTGGAGGAACGCAAGACCGCACGCAACGGAGAGATGGTAGTCGCGCTTGTGGAGGACGGAGCTACGGTCAAGACTTTTTATAAGGAAGAAGGCATTATCCGCCTGCAGCCGCAGAATGACACGATGGATCCCATCATCGTGCGTGACGTCCAGATATTGGGCAAAGTAATCGGCGTATTCCGTTTTTTTGATTAGAACCCTTACATAGAAGAAGCACCGGTCAAATTGTCTTATGATCGGTGCTTCTTTTCATACGTCCTATGTTACCTGATGGCCTCCGAATATTCTTCTCGAACCGGCCCAGGCGACGATGCCCATCATGGCCGTAAGAATGACATTCAGCCATGACATCGGAATATCAAGCGCACCGATACTCATATCCTTCATGCCGAGCACCAAGGCTATATTGAAGTCGCCCGATGGCATGATAGACAGAAGCTGGTTGAACAGGAGTATATCCAGCTTACCGATCAGCACGATTGGAAGAACATACAGGAACAGGGCAGACAGGACGGCCGTAAATGAATTCCTGGAAAGTGCGGACAGAAGCAGGGTCATACATGTCAGAAGTATGCAGCCGACAAGTGCAAATACAGCGACCAACACCAGTGCAGACAGGCAGCTGACCGTATAAGGTACAGACCAGAACAATCCATGCACCGCTACCTGTACCGACGCGTCCCACCCTGTGGTTCCGTATTGTATCAGCATTGTCGCTGCAGGCACACCAATGGTAAATAGACCGAGCAGGACGGAGAAGCTGACGGATGCCAGAATCTTGGCATAGATGCAGGTGCTTTTCCCTTTTTTCCCCGTCAGTATGAGGGCATCCATACCAGTTGCGTATTCTTCCGAGAACACCGGCGCCACGGTGATGACTATCAGAAATCCAGCTATGAGAAGCATGGATTCTATGCACACCATGGCCGTCTCCCATCCTCTCGTATAACCTATCTCGAATGGATTTTCTTTCGTCTGCGGATAGAACTCTTCTATGTCATCGCCGCTCACCGGCTCTGCCTCATCCCAAGAATCCAGGACGAACATGGCGGCTATCGATTTCGTCATCCAGTCTCCTTCATACGCTAGCGCTTCGGGATTACCGGATGCGATGGCTGAATGAAGGATATCATTCACTTTATCGGCATCCAGTGTTCCACTGTACCGGTCTGTGACAGCCTTATCATATGCCATGGCTTCCCTTCCGTGATATGTCTGTCCGTCTGCAGTCTTAACGACCAGACCTGCAGCACTCTGGTTGACGAGCAGTATGGCCATAACGGCCACATAGGCTCCAAGCGCTGCCAGGACGATCTTCTTATGGAACAGCTTGCCAAATTCAAAACGAAACAGCTGTATCATAGATCTCATCTCCTTCCCCGCTGAAATAATGGAGGTATATATCTTCCAGCGTCGCTTCTGTCTGTACCGCATCCTTTGATGGCCTGTCCTCTGACACGATTCGTAAGATGATCTTGTCTTCTTTCCTCTTTGCATTGACAATCGTATACCTTTCCCCCATCGCTGCCGCGGTGGTCGGAGATACCGCACATTCCCACACGATGCCCCCTGTCTCCGATGTAATCTCTTCCAGCGTTCCGGCTTTGAGCAGCCGCCCTTTCTTCATGATGAAGATTTTATCTGCGATGTATTCCACATCGGCCACGATATGGGTAGACAGGAGCACGATCTTATCTTTTGAGAAGGAACTGATGAGATTCCGGAAACGAACGCGCTCTTTGGGATCAAGGCCTGATGTCGGTTCATCCAGCACGAGAATATAAGGGTCATTCAGCATCGCCTGGGCGATGCCGAGCCTGCGCTGCATTCCCCCGGAGTATGTTTTGATCTTCTTGTTCTTTTCCTGAAGCAGTCCGGTGAGCCTTAGCAGTTCTGTGGAGCGCTCCATGGCAGCCGCCTTGTCGAGCCCCTTTAGCGCTGACATGTAAAGTAGGAATCTGAGCGCGGTAAATTCCGGATAATATCCAAACTTCTGAGGCAGATATCCCAATACGCTCCGATACTGCTCTCCCATCTGATGGATATCCTGATGGCAATAGCGAATCATACCGGAAGTCGGATCCAGTATATCGCATATCAGGCGCATCAGTGTCGTCTTGCCCGCCCCATTTGCTCCAAGAAGCCCATATACGCCTGGACCAAGGCTCATATCCAGCCGGTCGACAGCCAGCTTCGTTCCGTAATATTTTGTGACCTGCTCTAATTGTAATTCCATATCTCATCCCATCCTTTCTCTTTTTGACCGATGAACCTTACATAAGACCAGATCTGGACACCGAGGATGATTGCGGCTGCGATGGGCAGGAGGGCTGAGACGGCAGTGCCCATGCTCCCTGCAAGTACATCCTCTATCCGTTCTTTGTAGCCCTGTATATACAGAGATGCACAGCTTAACACAGCTCCTGCACATACGATTATATAGCCGGAGGCGGTTCTTCTTATCTTACGTATGAGATACAGGTAGACGGAACTGGATAAGGCGAACGGAACGACTACCCAGTAGAGATAACTGCTCAATGACGAGCCAGCCCGTACCATCGCTGCCAAAAAGACAGCTAATATGCACGTATCCGCCACCCCGAATATGAGCAGCCTCATGATGCATATCTCCTTCAGGCTGTATCTGGCAGACTGCTCCAGTTCCCACATGCCGTCCGAAAAGCTGCAAAGCAGTACCGGAAACACGGTGACGCCCAGCATCGGTGCGCCCACCGATAAGACGGTGAGCGCTCCGGACCTAGGAGCATGCATAATGACCCACAGCCCAAGTATCAGCAGGATGCCCTGTATAAGCCAGAGAGCCTTTGGAATGTAGACTATCTGTGTCATAAGGCGCATCCGGTAGTTGCTCCTGCTTAGCAGAAAAGCTCTGGCACGTTCCGTTTGAAGCGCATGTATCATGGCATTTCTTTGTTCCGGGGTTGCCTCCGGACACTTATATTCGTTCAGAAGCAGCTGTAGTTTTTTTTCTGTTTTAGAAAGGCTCAAATCAATTCCTCCTCATTCAGCAGATGCCGAAGCTTCCCGATGCTTTGGCGCAGACGGGACTTGACAGTCGGTATCTTGCTATCCGTTATAATCGCTATCTCCTTTATAGAAAGTTCATGGTAGAATCTCAGAATTACTACATCCCTCTGCATACGAGGCAGCTTCTCAAGCGCTGCCCTGATGACCTGTCCCCGCTCCAGATGTCTGAGATTCCTGTCCGTCTCCGCCTTATCTGGCATCCTGCCAAGCGTGACGTCTTCTGACGGAACCTCTTTCTGCCTGCGGAAGTAGTCATAACAGACATTCCGTGCTATACGGAACAGCCATGCCTTGAACTTCCGTTTTTCCACATAGGTGTCATAAAACCGGATCAACCGCAGGAATGTCTCCTGCGTACAGTCACAGGCGGCATCTTCGCTGCCTGTCATGTAATATGCAAAGCGAAAGATTTCATCATAATACTGCATTATCTCTTTATCGTCCAGTTTCCGGCACCTTCTTTCTGTCTGTAAAACGTCTTACATATATATAACGCGTAAGCTCCTGGAAAAGATTTAAATATTTTGGAGAAAAAATCGAAGAGCCGGAACCAGGTACGGGGATATTATCGCATTAGCGTCCCCATACCTGATTCCGGCTCTTTCCATATTATGAATATCCGGCATTAGTCCAACGCTTCGCGCTGTACTGCCTTTCCGTCATTCCAGATCCGTTCCAGGTTGTAGAACGAACGGTTCTCTTTTTCAAACACGTGCACGATGATATCACCATAGTCCATCAGCACCCATGAACCGCTGTTCTTGCCTTCCTGCTGTCTCAGGTGGTAGCCGGCCTTTTCCATCTTTTCATCTACGTGTTCGACGAGCGCTTTGATCTGGCTGTCGCTTGTTCCGTCTGTGATGATGAAGTAATCCGCAAGTACCGATATCTGGGATATATCGATAATCTGTATATTCTCACCTTTTTTATCAGATAAGGCATCGTATGCGATGCGGGCCATCTCTACTGCATGTTCCATATAATCTATTCCTCCTTTTTGCCAAGTTTTTCTTTATAATATTGATATGCTTTTTCTGTCATTGGGTCAACAGGCATGTTCTTCGATTCCAGATAGACAAGTGAATCTTTTAGTATCCGGTAAAGGCATTCATCTATATCGGAGAAAGCGAGCTTCCTCACCACAGCCATATTGGGGAGTTCCTCTCTTCCTGGTTCGATGTAATCAGAGATATATATGATCTTCTCAAGCAATGTCATATGCGGCCTTCCGGTCGTATGGCTTGCAATAGCGTCTATCACATCTTTATCGCGGACACGGAACTTCTTGGCGGCGAGGTACGCTCCAAGCTTTGCGTGAAGCAGGCTTGGATTCGCAAGCTCTATATCCGACACGCTCAGATGATACCTGTCACAGAGCTTTATCTTCGTATCTGGAGCGATGCATTTCGCACAGTCGTGGAGAAGCCCTGCTATAAGCGCCTGGTCTATATCCTCATCGTACCGCATTGCCAAAGCCGCGGCAGTGTACATGACTCCCAGAGTATGCTCATACCGTTCTCTGTCCAGATCTGCCTTTAGTCTTCTGCGTATTTTGCTTATCTTCTGCTTCATATTATACTTCCTTATATAAGTGATGATTCTTTATATATTCACGGACCTTCTCCGGCACCATTTGGCTGATATCCCCCCCCTGCTTGAGCCTTGTCCTCAATTCGCTGGACGAGACGTGCATCAGGGGTGTTGCGAGCAGTTCTATCTTTGCGTTATATTTTCCCCTGAGATATTCGATCTGCCGGGACATCTCTTCCTTCGTGTCAATATCATCCCTGTAGGCGGCAAGGATCGTACATGTGGGGAAAATCCGTTCCGGATGGATCCAGCCTTCTATGGCAAAGAGTGAATCTGCGCCGATAATAAAGTAGAACACATCATCTTCATATATCTCATTGAAATGCTCCAGCGTCTCGCAGGAATAGGATACTTCCTTTTTCCGAGCCTCATACGTTTGAAGACGGAAGCTTTTATGCCCTTGTATCGCAAGGCGCACCATCTCCACCCGGTCTGTCACATCCGACTCTATAGATGAGCGGTGCTTATGCGGCGGATTGCCGTTGGGCATGAACCATACCTCGTCAAGATGAAATAACTGGTATGCCGCCTCACCAAGCATGAGATGCCCATTGTGTATCGGATCGAATGTACCGCCCATAATGCCTATCTTCATATATCTGACCTCTGCTTCGGTTATTAGTCTTTGTGAATTATTTTGGCAGCTCGATACGTTTGTTCTTGTCTCTGCCTTCTTTGTAAAGGACGATTTTCTTCCCGATTACCTGTACAACCTGGGACTGCGTACGTTCAGCGAGCAGCTGCGCCATTTCTTTTGGATCGTCGGCGCAGTTTTTCAGTACCGCTACCTTGATCAGCTCTCTGGCGGCAAGCGCTTCCCTTACCGCTTCTGTCACCTCCGGTGTTATGCTGTTCTTTCCAACCTGGAAGACTGGATCCATAGTCATGGCCAGCCCTTTCAGATATGCTCTCTGTTTTGTCGTCATAATACTGCCGCTCCTCTTCTATTTGTAATAGTCAAACTGTAACCCATACATCCGTACTGTATCCCCTTCTTCGATGCCTGCTGCTTCCAGCTCGTCCAGAATACCGGTGCTTTTGAGAAACTTCTGGAAAAATGCAAATCCCTTTTCGGAATCCAGATTCGTATATCCAAGCATTTTCTCAATCTTAGGACCTTCTACTACATATATGTCATCCTCTTTTTCAATCGTATACGGAAGGTTCTCATAGATAAGCTCCTCCTCCGGAAAGTATTCCTGTTCAAATATGACCGGACTGCTGTCAAGCTTTCCAAGCTGTTCGGACACATAGTACAACAGCTCGCTTATGCCCTCGCCTGTGGCGCCGGAAATCGGAAATACTTTGATTCCCTTCGGTTCAAATTCTTCTTTCAGCTGTTCTACAGGATTTTCCCCGTCTCCGCCGTATATGAGATCCGTCTTGTTGGCGGCGATGACCTGGGGCCTTCTTGCAATCTCCGGGTTATACGCCTCTAGCTCCGCATTTATTTTATAGATGTCGTCTACCGGACTGCGGCCTTCGCTGCCTGCCGCATCCACCACATGGATCATCATCTTCGTCCGCTCGATATGGCGTAGGAATTCGTGTCCGAGACCTACGCCTTCTGACGCGCCTTCAATCAGGCCGGGGATATCTGCGATGACAAAGCCTTGTGCACCGTCCAGATCCACTACGCCAAGATTGGGGTTAAGCGTGGTAAAATGATAATTGGCAATTTTAGGCCTTGCATTGCTCACTCTTGACAAGAAGGTAGATTTTCCTACATTCGGAAACCCTATCAGGCCGACATCCGCAATTACTTTCAGCTCCAGGCTGACCCACAGCTCCTGGGACGGCTGACCCGGCTGGGCGTATTTTGGGATCTGCATGGTAGACGTCGCGAAGTGCTGGTTCCCGAGCCCGCCTCTGCCGCCCTTTAGTACGACCTGCCTTTTGTTATCTCCGGACATATCTGCGATTACCTTGCCGGACTCAGCTTCTTTGATAACCGTACCCTCCGGGACTTTCAGTATAATATCCTCCGCGTCCGCCCCGTGGCATCTCCTTTTTCCACCCTGTTCTCCGTCTTTGGCGGCATATTTTCTTCTGTGGCGGTAGTCCTGAAGCGTATTGAGACCTTCGTCCACCTCAAAGATGACATCTCCACCGCGACCGCCGTCTCCGCCGTCCGGACCGCCGTTTGGTACGTACAGCTCTCTGCGGAAACTCACATGCCCGTCTCCGCCTTTGCCGGAACGTATACATATCTTCGCTCTATCTGCAAACATAATATTTTCCTCTTTCTGCTTTCTGTCATAGTCTTATCTAATATGATGCTCAATATATATCATATCATGACTGCAACATGGATTCAATTGGGGACGGGGGAAATTTGATTTTCCCCCGTCCCCAATTGAACCTGGTTAAAATAACCCTGCCAAAGACTGGCAGGGTTATTCATAATCTCACTATTGTGCTGCTGGATAGATAGAAACCTGTTTCTTGTCTCTTCCTTTTCTTTCAAATCTTACAACGCCGTCAGCGAGAGCGAATAATGTATCATCTCCGCCGCGTCCAACATTTAAGCCTGGATGAATCTTAGTTCCACGCTGTCTGTAAAGGATATTTCCAGCTTTGACAAACTGTCCGTCAGCTCTTTTCGCACCAAGTCTCTTAGACTCTGAATCCCGGCCGTTCTTGGTAGAACCGACCCCTTTCTTATGAGCGAAAAATTGAAGGTTTAATTTCATCATGTTGTTACACCTCCTCGAATATGATATCGATGTATTGCGTGTAATCTTCATCGTCTTCCATTGCCGCCAGCCCCTGAACCATGGTCTTTAAAAGAAGTTCCGCCTCTTTAGAAGGATCCCCTGCGAGCCGGTATTCCATACAGCCGCCGTCCTCATCAGACACAAGGGAGAACTCGTCCCCGGCGAACTGTTCAATCGCATTGACGGTATTGATCATCAGTATCGATGCAGCCGCACATACGATATCCTGTCCACATTCATTCTGTCCTGCATGGCCTGAAGCTCTGAAGCCTACGCATTCATTCTTTTCATTGTTATAGATAGTTACCTTAATCATCGGTAATTCCCAGATTAAGCATTGATCTTGTCAATCTTTACAGCAGTATACTGTTGTCTGTGACCATTTTTCTTATGGTATCCAGTTTTTCTCTTATACTTGTAAACGATGACTTTTTTTGCTTTTCCATTTTCAATTACAGAAGCTTCTACAGTTGCACCGTCAACGGTCGGATTCCCAACTTTCAATCCGTTGTCGTTAACTGCAAGCACTTGGTCGAATGTATAAGTCTCGCCGGCTTCTGCACCAAGTTTTTCTACTTTAATGATATCGCCTTCAGCTACTTTGTACTGTTTACCACCTGTTGCTATAATCGCGTACATATGGCACCTCCTATTATCATTACTCGCCAATTGTGGTGGCTGCGTAAATTTGCAGCGCTTGAAAACCTCATTGTGCGGCATACTGTTGTATTATAGCACAGACTTTTGTCAAAATCAACCAAAATATTATGATAATATCTGATTTGTTCCTTTTGTTCCTTTTCAGGCAAAAGTGGCTTATGTGGTTCTGCCTGTTTTCTGTTCAGGCATTACATTTGCGTAGATGATGCCGGCCATTATGATTGCGGCACCCGTAAGCTGAAGTCCCGCCATCCGTTCATCCAGCAGGAGGAAGGAGGATGCCGCCGTAAAGACAGGCTGTGAGCACATGATAAGCGCCGCTTTCGTAGAGTCAAGCCTGCTAAGCGCAAAGTTCTGCAGGCAGTAGCTGATTCCCGTGCAGCCGATACCAAGATACAGAAGTGCACCCCATGCTGCCGCCGGCACATCGGTAAATGCAGGCATGGCCTCATTGTTTGCTATTCCCAGGACCAGGCATACGGCACCGGTCAAGCCGGCCTGGTAGGCTGCCAGCAGCAAAGGCTCCATGTGTCCCAGGTGGAGGGAGCTGAACTCAAAGACGCAGGCTACGAGAAATGAGCTCGCAACGGCCATAGCCTCACCTGGGCCAAATACAAACCCGCCATTTCCACAGCAGAGCAGATACGTCCCTGCAACGACGACGAGAATCGGTATGTATTTTTCCTTTGCTATCTTTACCTTTGATACGAAGCGCATGAGAAACGGGGTGAATATGACCGGCAGCGCGAACAGAAAGCCGGCGCTCGTAGCCGTCGTATATTTAAATGTCAGCGTACCGAGAATATACGCTCCAGCGGTAAGAGCCGATATCAGCGTACCCGGCTTCCAGAAGGATGCTTTCATACCGGCAAATATCCGTCTGTGGAATATTAGTACGAGGAACAGGCACCCCATGAGGAAACGTACGGACACATATAAAAAGAAAGGGAAAGAGGACATCCCGTATTTTGCAATCGGGTTGCCTATGCCGATCAAGATATTCTGTATCAGAATCAGGGAGCCATAGAACAGGCTGCTTCTTTGCTTCATAATATATCCTTTCTGTCCGCCGGCCTGTCATTACAGGTCGTCTGCCAGCGCGCTGCTCTTGGCATAGGCGGTACTTTTCGCCTCGAAAAAATCTGTCTTGATCAGATTCGCGTTCGAATACTGTTCTACCCACCGCATGCTTTCAGGAACCTTGTCATATCCGTCATATACTGGTTCAAACCCAAGACCTGCACATCGCAGATTTCCAAGATACCGGATATAGCCGGTTACCATATCCTTCGTCAGCCCCTGAATCTTGTCTCCGATGACATAGTGTCCCCATCGGATTTCCTGCTCGCAACCTTCCCGTATCATATGCCGGTATACGTTTATATCTTCCGCGGTGAACAGCCACGGCTCTTCCTTTTTCAATTCCTGGAGCATGCTGCGGAACAGCCACAGATGCGTGTTCTCGTCCCGGTTGATATACCGGATCTCCTGTACGGAGCCAGGCATCTTCCCGTTGCGTCCAAGATTGTAAAAGAACATAAAGCCACTATAAAAGTATACACCTTCCAATATATAGTTTGCAACAAGAGTCCTCACGAGCGACGGTGCACTTTTCGTCTCCTGGAACTCATTGTACAGGCTGCCGATGAACTCGTTACGCAGAAGCAGATGCTCATCCTCCTTCCATTGGTACAAGATCTCCTCGCGCTTCTGCGGCTCACAGATTGTATCCAGCATATAGCTGTAGCTCTGGCTGTGTACCGCCTCCTGGAATGCCTGAATCGACAGGCAGAGATTGACTTCATTCGCCGTGATATATTCGCCTATATGCGGGAGGTTCGCGGTCTGTATACTGTCCAGGAAGATAAGGAAGGACAGTATCTTGTCATATGCTCTGCGCTCCTCAGCGGGAAGGTGCAGATAATCCTTTATATCCACTCCCAGGCTGATCTCCTCTGGTATCCAGAAGTTGTTCATCGCCTGGCGGTACCAGTCGCTGACCCATGTATATTTCATATTATTAAAATCATTGAGATTTGTCGTGTTGCCGCCAATCATCCTTCTGCTGAGGACATCGGTGTCCCCGTCCGGATTGAAAAGCATCTTCTTCGTCAGTTCTGACATATCCTTCTCCTCTCTGTTTGAACGTCAGGAAGAGCACACATCGCACTCTTCCACCTCCAGGCTCCTGGAGCGTATATAATAGATAGTCTTTACTTTGCACTCCCATGCAAGCACATACAGGTCCAGCACTTTTCGGAACGTGTATTCGTTCGTAATATACAGATTCATGCTCTGTGCCTGGTCGATATGGCGCTGGCGTACGCCGCAGGCACGGATGGACCAGATCTGGTCAATCAGATGTGCGTTCTTGTAATACCAGTACGTGTCCATTGAAAGTTCGGGCGCAACTCTAGGTATGAGCCCGTTCTTCTTTTCTTCCAGATAGAACCTGTGCATGACCGGATCAAGGCCTGCCGTCGTACCGGCGATGATGCTCGTGCTGCTCGTCGGAGCAGCGGCCAGCATATACCCGTTTCTAACGCCGCAGGCGGCAATCCTTGCACGGAGCTGCTCCCATCCGTTTCCGGTAAGGCCGCGCTTGTCAAAATAAGCCCCGGTCTGCCAGTCGCTTCCCTCGAAGTATGCGTAGGCACCTTTCTCCTCTGCGATATCGCAGCTGGCTTCTATGGCGGCGCGGTGGATTGCACAAAATGCTTTCTCGGCAAATGCAAGATGCTCTTCGCTTTCCCAGGCGATTCCATTTTTAGCGAGCATATGATGGTACCCGCTGACACCGAGTCCTACCGGGCGGTATTTTTCATTATTCAGTTTTGCATACGGAACCGGGAAGAAATTAAGGTCGATGACATTGTCAAGTGCACGCATCGCAGAAGACACCGTGCGGCGAAGCTCTGCCTCATCCGTCACATCGATATGTCCGAGCGAGATGCTGGCCAGATTGCACACGACAAATTCCCCCGGCTTGGTCACGGTTACGACAACCTCCTCTCCGTCTACCTCCTCGATGGTCTGAGACACTTCCTCTACCCCACCCATGTTCTGGGCAATCTCTGTGCAGAGGTTGCTGCAGTAGATGATGCCTCTGTGGCAGTTCGGATTCATACGGTTCACCGTATCCCGGTTGAAGGCAAACGGAGTCCCTGTCTCTACGGCACTACGGATAATCAGACGGATAATCTCCTTGATTGGTATGACCCGTTTGGATATTCTCGTATCCTGCACGCAGTCCAGATATTTTTGCTCCCACTCTTCACCGTAACAGTCTTCCAGCGCGTATCCCTTTACGGTCAGAATTTCATGGGGACACATGAGATACCAGTCACCTTCGATATGGTCTCTCGCCTGTTGCCAGAAATAGTCAGGATAGCATACGGCCGGAAATACATCGTGCGCCTTCATCCGGTCGTCGCCGTTGTTCGTCCTAAGCTTCAGGAATTCCGGAAGGTCTCTGTGCCACACGTCAAGATAGACGGCCACCGCGCCCTGGCGGACTCCGAGCTGGTCCACGGCCACCGCGGTGTCATTGGCAAGCTTGATCCAGCGGATGACACCTCCTGCCGCTCCTTCGAATCCACGTATCGTACTGCCGCTTGCCCGCACCTTTCCAAAATACAACCCCATCCCGCCGCCGTATTTGCTCACTTTCGCGAAGCTGTCTATGCTCCGGTAGATGCCGTCCAGGCTGTCGGGAACCGTGTCTATGAAACAGGAAGAAAGCTGGTGGTATGGCTTTCTCGCATTGGAAAGCGTAGGTGTTGCCATCGTCACCTTGAGCAGGCTCAGCATATCGTAGAAACGCTGTACCCATTCTGAGCGTCTGTCCTTTTCCTTCATAGCAAGGTGCATGGCTATCCCCATGAACATCTCCTGCGGAGTCTCAAGCACAGTACCATTTCGGGTACGGATAACATAGCGGTTAAGGAGCAGATCCAGGCCGGAGTATGTAAAAAGCCTGCTTCGCTCCTCCTGTATCATCCTGCCGAACGCCTCGATTTCCTGCCTGCTGTAATGATCTAATATATAGCTGCCATATAGTTTTTCTTCGGTAAGAAATACGATCTTGTCATAGAAGCCTGTGATTCCATAACTTTTCATGGCATCATCCAGACTGTCACGAAAACCTGCGTATAAGAGCCGTGCCGCTATCAGTTCCCATCCCGGCGCCTCCTGGGTGGTGAGCTCGACGGCCGCTTTCGTGAGCAGAGACAGCTTTTCCCTGTCATGCAGTCCTGGTTTCAGGAGTGATTCGTATTTGCTGTACAGGAGTGTCAGGTCATATTCAGGGTCTTTGAAATCTCCTTGTATATGTGCAAGAACTTGTTCCAGCCCTTTGATTCTTATGTCTTCCATTGTTCTTCCTCCATATAATCACAAATTGTTGTGGATACATCAGATGATATCACAACATATGGTATTTAGCAAGATGCAGTTATATCCAGAAAATCTCTCTTATCTTCTTCCGGTGCAAAATCCGTATCAAGAATTCCTTGACTTACGCCTGTCTGTAAGTATACATTAAAAGATAGAATAATACGCAAAGGAGTCTTACATATGGAACATTTAATCACCCCGGACCACTATGCATCCCCGCTTACGATCCGGGAGACAGAAGTCGCAATCAAGGAAGTGAAGGACCACTTCGAACGTGCACTGGCCAAATCTCTGCACCTGACCCGTGTCTCAGCACCTTTGTTTGTAAAGCCGGAATCAGGTCTTAACGATAATCTCAACGGAGTAGAAAGGCCGGTTTCCTTCGGCATCAGAGAACAGGAGGACGCGCCGGCGGAAATCGTCCACTCTCTGGCCAAATGGAAACGTTACGCGCTGAAGCGTTATGATTTCCATTCCGGAGAAGGCCTGTACACAGATATGAGCGCTATCCGCAGAGATGAGGATACGGATAATATCCATTCTATCTACGTAGACCAGTGGGATTGGGAAAAGGTCATATCCAAAGAAGAACGGAACACGGAGACGCTCCACTACACAGTACGTAAGGTATATTCTGCACTGAAAGAGACAGAAGAATTCATGTCCAGGAGATATAACTACATAGAGCCGTTCCTGCCGGATGAGATAACATTCATCACGTCACAGGAACTGGAGGACCTTTATCCTGGGGCCGATGCCAAGGAGCGGGAATACCGCATTGCCAGGGCAAAAGGCGCGGTATTCATCTCCCAGATTGGGAAGGTGCTTGCTTCCGGTGAGAAACATGACGGGCGTGCTCCCGATTATGATGACTGGGAACTGAACGGTGATATCATCGTATACTATCCGGTTCTGGATATCGCCCTTGAGCTGTCCTCCATGGGAATCCGTGTGGATGAGGAAGCACTCCGCCGCCAGCTGAAGGCCGCAGGCTGCGAAGACAGGGCGCAGCTGGAGTTCCAGAGGGCACTGCTCGACGGCCAGCTGCCTTACACTATCGGAGGCGGAATCGGCCAGTCGCGCATCTGTATGCTGTATCTGAGAAAGGCACATATCGGAGAAGTGCAGTCTTCTATATGGCCGAAGGAGATGCTGGAGGAAGCATCTGCCCACAATATCAATCTTCTGTAAGGATGGGGAAAGCGGACGCCGATGGCATCTGCTTTGATGCGTCGGCACAGCTGTCTATATTACCGGCATAGGCGCGACCCTTATCGCAGAATTCATAATGCAGGAAGAGCCGGAACCAGGCAGGGAATGTCATGCGAGTTAGCATCCCCTGCCCGGTTCCGGCTCTTCTCTTGTGGCCAATCTACGAGATTTCCAATTCACTCCTTGGCTTCAGCTGCAGTATGATCAGCGCGGCCACGACGCAAACAATGCCTACGATGTTAAATAGATCCAGCGGCTCATGGTACAGGAAGACGCCAAACAGGCTTGCCGCAACGACTTCAAAGGAAGCTATGATGGACGCCTTGCTGCTTTCTATGTATTTCAATGCGGCAGAATAGCAGATATACGGCAATGCGAGCGTGATGACGCTTCCGATTACCGTTACCGGCATTTTTTCCGCATTGGCAGCAATGATTTTGACCATGGATACAGGTTCCGCGATAACGAGCGACGCGAGGCTCGCCAGGATAAAAGTATAGACCGTGACGGTCAGCGATTCATATCTTCCCATCAGGACTTTACCGAATATGCTGTAAAGGGAATATCCGAAACCGGCGCTCAGTCCAATCAGCAGCGTGATTAACACATTGTCGCCCACATTTGCGCCAGACAGCCCTACCACGAGTATGCAGCCCGCAAATGAAAGGAAAAGGGCAGCTATCTTCTGGAGCGTCAGCTTCTCTTTGAAGAAGAGGACCGACATAATCATTACAAAGAACGGTGCCGTATACAGCAGCACGACTGCTACGGAGAGGGATGCCCTCTGCACGGTTGCCGCATAGGCCAGATTATTGATAAACAGGCTTCCGAGTCCGGTACCCAGAAACCATTTGAAATCTTCTTTACGTATCTTCAGCTTGCTGCGGTCAGTGATAAGCAGGAACAGTATGAGCACGACCGCGGCAGAAGTGATTCTGACTGCGGCGGTCTGCCTCGTGTTGAATCCGATTGCCGCCACATATCTTGTTATAATTCCCATGGAGCCCCATAGTACCGAAGCCATCAAAACAAATAAAGGTGCCAGTCTTTTCATAGTCCACATCCCTGCCCTTTCCTGTATTCACAGTAGCTACAGAAGATCTAGCAGCCGCATTGCATTCTCTCCGGATATGCTGCGCTTCTCTTCCTCTGTAAGGTCCATTGATTCCAGATAGCTGATGAATTCTTTCTGTCCGGCCCACGGCGAGTCTGTCGCGAACAGAATCTTATCGCTGCCGTGAGTCCTGGCAATCCTTATAAACTGTTCATCAGCGATTCTTCCAAGCACAACTCCTGTGTCAAAATAGACGTGTTTCCCTACGAGATATTCTTCCACATCGTCCCATAGGCCGTTACCTCCAAGATGGGCCAGTACAAGCTTCTCCGGCTGCACCTCATCGATAAGCCGGGCCGCCATCCGGGGAGTGCAGTGCACATCTTCTGGGCACTTAGGATCCTGTCCTGCGTGGACACTTATAATCAGGCCAAGCTCTGACGCGTAGTCCACGATTCGTTTATAGCGTATATCATCAAAATACACTTCCTGATAATCAGGGTGCAGCTTGATTCCTTTCATTCCCATTGCTTTGATCTGCTTCAGCTGATTCTTATAATCTCCGCTTTCTGGATGGATGCTCCCAAACGAGAGGATGCGTCCTTCCTGATGCGCTGCGGCGAAACGGTTGATTGAATCAAACTGGGAAGGCTTTGTCACGATGGGCAGCGCGATGCTCATATCCACGCCGGACGCAGTACCAGAGGCCTTCAGCCCTTCGTATGTGCCGTCCGTATATGGTTCTATATGACAGACCGAAGCCAGAAAGTCCAGGGTCCCCTTCGCTATCTTATCGGGAAACATATGTGTATGAAAATCTATTGTCATTATGCTCATCCTTCTTCTGTTATGTCTTTTGTCCATGCCCGGTCAGATATGTACTGCTCAACGTTTATCACAGTCACTCATCTTATCGTAGCAGTACCCGATAATATCACGACGGGTGATTATGCCGATAAAATGCTCCTCATCGTCGACGACGGGAACGAAATTCTGTTCCATGGCCTTTCCTATCAGATCTTCCATATTAGATTCTGCGTTGACGCATTGGTAATCAAGCCTTCTCTCTATCTTCTTGATACTGATGTCCTCCGCATCGTGAAGATTCATCAAATCAAGCCTTTTCAGCCCCCAAAGCAAATCGCCTTCCGTGATGGAGCCGACATATTTGCCGTCCCGGTTCAATATCGGCACGGAAGAATATTTGTGGTATTCCATAATTTCAAGTGCCTGACGAAGTGTATGGTAATCATAGATGTAAGCGAGTTCGCTTTTAGGCTTGAGAAAAAATAAAATATTCATTGCAGACCTCCCCTTGTCCTGTTATATCTGCGTTGTCACAAAGATATCGTATAATGCTCTGACCGCGGCTTCAAAATCATGATTGCGTACGCCGATGATGATATTCAGCTCACTGGAGCCCTGGTCGATCATCTTGACATTTACGTTGGCATGTGCAAGTGCCGAAAATATACGGCCTGACGTTCCCCTTGTCGCGCGCATGCCCCGTCCGACGACGGCAATGAGCGCAAGGTCTGACTCCAGTTCGAGAAAGTCTGGTTCTACCGCCCGATGGATGCCTGCAATCACTTTCTGTTCTTTCTCTTCGAATTCATCCTGATGTACAAAGATTGTCATCGTGTCTATACCGGATGGCATGTGTTCGATAGAGATATCATTTTCCTCGAATACCTCCAGCACTTTTTTACAGAATCCGACTTCGGAGTTCATCATTGCTTTTTCAACCGTGATAGAAGCGAAATCTTTCTTTCCCGCGATACCGGTTATGGTGAATCTCGGCTTGCGGCAGGTACCTTCTACAATAAGCGTTCCTTTGTCTTCCGGAATGTTCGTATTTCTGATGTTGATTGGAATGCCTTCCTTCCTGACAGGGAAGATGGCATCTTCGTGCAGGACGGTAGCGCCCATATAGGACAGCTCTCTGAGTTCGCGGTATGTAATGACATCGATTGCTTTTGGATTCCTGACGATTCTCGGGTCGGCTACGAGAAATCCGGATACGTCTGTCCAGTTCTCATACATGCACGCGTGTACGGCTTTGGCTACGATGGAGCCTGTGATGTCAGAACCACCTCTTGAAAATGTCTTGATCTTTCCGTTCGGCATAGCACCGTAGAATCCCGGAATCACTGCGCGTTCGGTCTTCGCAAGCCGTTCCGACAAGATCATGTTGGTGGCCGGTGCATCGAAGTCGCCTGACTCGTCAAATACGATGATTTCCGCTGCATCTATAAACTCATATCCGAGGTAAGCGGCCATAATTATGCCGTTCAGGTATTCTCCTCTGGATGCCGCATAGTCTCTGCCGATTTTTTTGCTGAAGTTCTCTTCGATTGTCTTGAATTCTGCATCCAGTGACAGGTTAAGCTTAAGGCCTTTGATTATCTCTTTGAACCTGGATTTGATTTCCTTTAGCTGTTCTTCAAACTCTTCTTCCATAATAGCCTGGCCGTAACAGCTGTACAGCATATCTGTTACCTTTGTATCATTCGGCGTTCGTTTACCGGGTGCGGACGGAACTACATAGCGTCTCGTGTCATCTCTTCTGATTATTGCTCCTACTTTCTCAAACTGTGCGGCACTTGCCAGCGAACTTCCGCCAAACTTTACAACTTTCTTCATCTTTTCTGTAATCCTCCATAACTGCCTTTGTCTTCTTGCGTAATTCTCTATTTATATTACATCATTTTTCGAGCATCCGCAATGGAATATCTGTCGTAAATAGCACTCCGTTTATTCCAGCCTTTCGTGCTGCTTCTACATTTTCCCTGCAGTCATCGAAGAAGACGGCGCTTTCAGGTGCGATACCGTACCGGTTGATAAGCAGGCTGTATATGGCGGAATCCGGTTTCATCAGGCGTTCTTCCCATGAGAATATGCCTCCGTCGAGCATGTGCAGGAATGACAGCTGCTCCTTTGACTGCCGATACATTTCCTCTGAATAATTGGAAAGGTAGTAGAGCCGTACCCCCTGCCCTCTGAGGTGCCTGATCCACTCTTCTGTGAAGGGATATGGGACGATAGAACGGCCGAAATCCGCGAATACCTCTCGAATCTGAGGTTCTGCCTCCGGGGCATTCTCAATAAAGAGTTCCAGCCACTGTCCGGTCGTAACGAGACCCGAGTCACCCAAACGCCAGTCCTCGTTCCGGAACATGGCGTCAGCTACCGTTTCATACATCTCGCTGCTGTATTGATAGGATGTGAGGTACGCCTCCCATGCAAAATCAATCAGTACATTGCCTATGTCAAGTATTACAGTTTCAATATGTTTACCAAGGTATTCCATCTGCTGTTCCTCCTGTCTGCGGTACTATCTGCTTCTGTTATCGGTGGGTCACGTCTGCGAATGAGGCACCTGCTGCTTTTCTCAGGTCCTCGGGCGCAAGCTTCAGCTGCATGCCAAGCTTTCCTCCGCTTACATACATATGAGGCAGCTGCTGTGCTGATTCCTGAATTACCGTCGGATACTGCTTTTTCATCCCAATCGCGGTGCATCCGCCACGGATATAGCCAGTCACCCTTGTCAGATCTTTCAGGTGGAGCATCTCCAGAGACTTCTCACCAACGACACGGGCCGCCTTCTTAAAATCAATCTCCGCTTCGATAGGTATGACAAACACATAACAGCCGCCGCTCTTACCGACAGCCACCAGCGTCTTGTACACAAGGCTGCGGTCCGTACCGAGCATATCCGCCACCTGGATGCCGTCCACAAAATCATCACACTCATACGTATCATACTCGTACGGTATCTTCATACGGTCAAGAATACGCATCGCATTCGTCTTAACTTCCTTTTTACCCATTGCTCCTCCTTTTCGAAAGGGGTCAGACCCCTATGCACATAGGGGTCTGACCCCTTTCGAAATTCTCTCCATTTTCTGACTTTTAATCAAATTGTATATCATTAAATAAACTTAACTGCTCACATCGATAAGGTGCTTTGTAGTGGTGAATGATGTCTTTCATATTATACAAGATTCCATTGTCTTCACATTCCTCTTTAAAACACTTCCATAGCTTCCCGGCTTTGGGACTTCTGCATTCGTAATATGTGCCATATTGCCTGTTATACTTTACCATAAGCTGTTGATCTGGAAATAACTGTTCAAGCTTTTGAAGATACCACTGTCGCTGGTTATCTCTAAGCGTCACTCCAAAAGCGGGATAGATAAAATGTGCTCCGCATTGTGCGGCTTTTCGTACAATCAATCGTACGTTGTCTATTGTATCCTCCAGAAATGGCAGAACCGGCATGAGAAGAATACCTGCTGGTATCCCCCGGCACGTCAAATCATGTATCAGTTCAAAGCGGCAGGAAGAAACTGGTGCGCCGGGTTCTATTTTCGACGAAAGATTGTCATCTGCTGTGGTAATGGTAATCTTGCATAACACAGGAGAATGTTCCTTTATACTCTCTAAGATATCAATATCTCTCTCAAGCATCGTGCTTTTCGTTGCAATTGTAACACCAAATTCAAATGCATCACATAATTCAAGTGCGTGGCGAGTCAACTGCAGGTCCTTTTCGTACGGATTGTATGGGTCGCTCATAGCTCCGGTGGCTATTACTCCTTTTCTA
The DNA here is from genome assembly GCF_017566055.1 of Extibacter sp. GGCC_0201. Taxonomy (NCBI): domain Bacteria; kingdom Bacillati; phylum Bacillota; class Clostridia; order Lachnospirales; family Lachnospiraceae; genus Extibacter; species Extibacter sp. GGCC_0201. Next base: position 36,381 of record NZ_JABFCH010000003.1, read on the forward strand.
GTCTTCCTCCGCAAATCATCCCTGATAATTTGCAACGCATTTTCTTTAGCACGGACTACGTCAAACCTGTCGATGCCATAACAGTCGGAACGACTGTCACAATAAATACAGCCATGGCAGCATCCTTTATAAATATTCATATTATAATCTGCACTAAACCATTCACCAGGTTTCTTCATGCGAGTCACAATCGTTTTTGCCGGTATATATTCCATAATTTTCATAGGGGTCAGACCCCTTTATATCACAGGGGTCTGACCCCTATGAAAATTCTCTCCTTTTTCTGATTTCTTCTGGTCTTTTCATTATAACTGTGATATCATGTTTGCACAACAAGAAAGGAGGTAATTATGCCGAGAAAACCAAGAATGCCCAGTTCAACGGACATGTATCACATCACGAACCGAGGCATAAATAAAGTCAACATCTTCAATTCAGAAAATGACAAGAAAAAGTTTATGCGTATCTTACAAAAGTCTAGTCAGAAGTATCACGTCGAAATCTATTCCTATTGTGTTATGTCTAATCATTTCCATCTGCTTCTTAGAATTCCCTTCACTGAACTATCAGCCTTTATCCAGCTGTTTTCTACAACATATGCGGTTTATTACAATTCCAAATATAATAAAGTGGGACATGTGTTCCAGGGACGCTATCACAGCGAAACTATCGAAAGTGAAAGGTATTTCTGGTGCTGTATGCGCTATATTCATAACAATCCCTCCAAGGCCTCACTCGTGCCTGCCCCCTCAATGTATAATTTCAGCAGCATGAAAGAATATGTTAAAAAATCAAGATTTCTCATTCATTCCAGAGCTTTCCTTATGTGTATTCAACACTTTCCAAAAACCATTGGTTTTCAGCAATTCCATAACAAACATGACCGTTTTATCTTCATTGACACACCTGAAGAAGTGTTTGAACGGAAAAAGCTTCTCATTGAAAAATGTGCCAAATCTTTCCTGTCAGGAAAAAATCTGCCCTCTGAAGATGCAATTTTCTGGTCGCCTGAACTGAAAAAAGAATTCATAAAATTTGTGTCAGATAATTTGGATGTTTCAAAGGCAGAAATCGGACGATATGTCAAATTTTGAAAGGGGTCAGACCCCTGTGTGCACAGGGGTCTGACCCCTTTCAAATTTCCAATGCCTCAAGCGGTACCAGCTCTCCTTCTTTTCGAGCGTATACCTCCAGCCTGTGGTAATGTACGGGTATCTTTTCTATATCCAATCCCATATATCTGACATAAGTTTCCATCACCAGGTCAGGCTTTAGGTTCTGCTCGCTTCCGGTGGCGAGCAATAGATATATGCTGTTCTCTTTTACCGTGAAATCGTAAATCATCGGTTTTATATCGACTTCTCTCTCGCTGCGTTTCGTCTTCTTCCACACGACTATCTCTTCCTGCTCCATAAAGGAGTCTGCCTGCGCTCTCCATGATTCAGGTATCTTTATAATATCGTCCGATGTCCGGAACGTTTCCGGAAATGTCACTTCATATCCGGCAGCCGCGACGATGGTCATGCCGCTGCTTTTCTTGTCATCTGCTATCCTGACGAAGCCAACGACTTCTATGCCTTCTACCATTACCGAATTAAGCTGCCTGATGGCATCGGCAGCAGCGACAGGCTCCGACAGTTCGATATCGAGATATTCTGCATCGCTTGTGATTCCGATGCCCAGAGGCTGCGCAAACGACATAATCATATGCGGGCTGTAGCCCGATGTAAAAGCTATCGGAATCTCGGCGCGCCGCATCGCTTTCTGGAAATACCGCATCACATCCAGATGGCCGATGAATTTCATCACTCCCGTTTTACGGAATTTAATTCTTGCCTTCAACGCAGACACCTCCTCCCCATCTTGCCGCACCGCAGCCTGAACAGCTCTGGCGGCAGTTCGGGGTCACTTCCCCATTCATGGCACGCCTCCATTCCCGCATAAGAAAGTCTTTTGTAACGCCGATATCAATAAAGTCCCATGGGAACACTTCTTCCATAGTGCGCTCCCTCTGATTGTAAAATGCAATGTCTACATGAGTATGTTCAAATGCCTGCATCCATTTTTCATTGTCAAAATGCTCGCTCCAGGAGTCATACAGGCAGCCAAGCCGGTATGCCTCCTCGATGACAGCAGCAGTCCTGCGGTCACCTCTGGCGAATACGCCTTCCAGTACGGTCACCTCCGCATCGTGCCAGTGATAGCGGAGGCTCTTGCGGTTCAACTGCTCTTGGAACGCATGCTTTACCGTCGCTGCCCTGGAAATGTATTCCTCATTCGTATACATCTTTGCCCACTGGAACGGTGTGAACGGTTTCGGAATAAAGAAAGAAGAACTGGCTGTAATCTGGCATTTCCCACTTCGTTCCTCCTTTGGTATCTCATAATATCTTCTCGCCACCTTATCCGCCAGCACTGCTATCTCTTTCATGTCTTCTTCCGTCTCCGTGGGAAGTCCGAGCATAAAATATAGCTTCACCTTGCTCCATCCACCTTCGAAAGCCTGTCCGGCCCCATTGATGATATCTTCCTCCGTCAGTCCCTTGTTAATTACATTGCGCATCCTCTGGGACCCCGCCTCCGGGGCGAACGTAAGGCTGCTTTTCCGTATATCCTGCACTTTGCTCATGACATCCAGGGAGAAGGCATCGATACGAAGCGACGGCAGGGAGATGTTGATTCCCTTCCCTTTGAACTCATTAATGAGAAATGTCACCAGCTCCTGAAGACAGCTGTAATCACTGGAGCTTAGAGAGCTCAGGGAAATCTCTTCATGTCCGGTACTTTTCAGCATCTTATTGGCATATTCCTTAAGCACCTCCACGTCCCGTTCCCTCGTGGGACGGTAAAGCATGCCTGCCTGGCAGAACCGGCATCCCCGGATGCACCCGCGCTGTATCTCCAGAACGACCCGGTCCTGCGTGGCCTTGATAAATGGTACGACCGGTGCCTCAGGATATGGGATAGCCGTAACATCCATAGCGGCCTGCTTCTTAATCTTCTCCCTGGCATGCACGTTGTTTGGCACAAAAGACGCAATCGTTCCGTCCCCTTTATAGCTGACATCATAAAAGGAAGGGACATATATCCCCTCTATCTCCGCAGCAGCTTCCAGAAATTCCTTCTTTGCCCCGCCTCTTTTCTTGATTTGCTTATATACATCCAAAAGTTCGTCATATACCGTCTCGCCCTCTCCCATATAGAACAGGTCGAAAAATGGGGCCAGAGGCTCCGGATTGTACGTACAGGGGCCGCCGCCGATGACAATAGGGGTGTCTTCTCCCCTGTCCTCCGCCCGGAGCGCCATCTTGCTCAGCTCAAGAATCTGCAGGATATTCGTATAGCACATCTCATACTGAATCGTTATGCCAAGAAAGTCAAAATCCTTGATATTGTCCTGGGACTCCAATGCAAACAGAGGAATCCCTTCTCTTCTCATAATGCCGTCCAAGTCCATCCACGGGGAATATACACGTTCGCACCAGACATCTTCCCTCCGGTTGAACATATCATATAATATCTGAATACCTAGATGAGACATTCCTATTTCGTATACGTCGGGAAAGCACATTGCAAAACGTATATCCACCTTATCCGCGTCTTTAATTACCGAGTTCACCTCGTTGCCGATATAGCGCGCCGGCTTCTCTATTTTTAGCAATATATCATCGCTCAAAGCAAGTTTTCTCATAATATTCCTCTCGTAATTCTGCAGTAATGCATCGTTTTGGAACCGAACATTCCCAGACACAGCCTGCGCTTGAGAGGCGGTTCACAGACCGCCCCTTGACTTCTTTTCTATACATCTGCCTAATGTTTCCAGCATCTGTTCCACTTGGATGGGCTTTGACAGATGTCCGTCCATCCCGCTGGCTATGGACTTTTTCGTATCCTCGTCGAATGCATTGGCCGTAAGCGCTATAATGGCGACTGTACGGGCATCCGTCCTTCCGGAGGTCCGGATACGTCTGGCGGCTTCCAGGCCGTCCATAACCGGCATACGGATATCCATCAGAATCGCGTCAAATTCTCCGGTACCGCTCTCGCAATATCTGTCGTAAGCTTCACGCCCGTCCGCCGCGCAAGTCACTTCAAAGCCGCTCATTTCCAGAATCGACTGTGCAATCTCTCTGTTGAGCTCGTTGTCTTCCGCCAGTAGTATGCAGCGCCCCTGGAAGTCCACGGGCATAACGTTCTCCTTCGGGAGCACCTCCTCCTTCTCACGTGCATAGTCAAAATGTAGCGTGAAGAAAAATTCAGATCCTTCTCCTGCGCAGCTGCATGCCTCCAGCGTACCTCCCATCATCTGTACAAGACGGCTGGAAATCGCCAGTCCTAGACCGGTTCCACCGCTGCGGGCCACCGTGCCGGCATCCGCCTGTTCAAAGGCATTGAATATGCGTGACATGGCTTCCTGCTCGATTCCGATACCGGTATCTTTAACAGAAAAGCGCAGTACGGACTTCGGCGCCCTCTCTATCTCTTCCACCCGCACGGTAATACTCCCCTGTTTGGTAAATTTGACTGCATTTCCGATAATATTGACAAGTACCTGATTCAGCCGGAGGCTGTCAGCATAGATAAGGCGGCCTGCATTGTATCCATTTTCAAAAATCAGCTCCAGATGCTTCTCTTCTGCCTGTGCACGAAACAAAGACTCTAAATCCTGCATCTGCCGCGCAAGATCCATGGGGCTGTAGTTCAGTTCCATCTTGCCGCTTTCGATACGGGACATCTCCAGGATGTCATTGATAAGGCTTAAGAGATAGACGTTGGCAGATTCGATATTGTCCAGACAGTCCATCAGCTTTCCCCTGTCATCCAGAACACTTTTAGCTATCGTAGTCATACCGCTTATGGCATTCATCGGCGTACGGATCTCATGGCTCATCCGTGACAGGAAGTCCGTCTTGGCCCGGCTTACGGCATCTGCCTTCGATTTCATGATGAAGGAAGGGACGATTTTGACCAGCTCCTTCAATAGCTTGCGCTGTTCGGGCGTCCATACATAATCCATCACATCTATTTCAAAGCTCATAGAGCCGACATACTCGCCATAGTTCCAGATGCCTCCGTGGAGGCAGGAGGCGATATGGGAGATGCCTTCTCTTACATTATGATCTGCCAGGCCATCTTCATCATACATATTTGCGCAGATTTCAAATTCTTCATCCGAAGCGTAGAAATCCTGCCCGAGCTGGAGGTCTTTCTTGTCTCTGGCCCACTGGTAGGCAAACCGGTAGCTTAGATACGCACGGTCCGCCTCGATGATGGATACCCGGTCAAAGTGATAGGTCCTCCCGATGCGTGACAGCAGAAGGAATACGGCATCATCCAGATTCTTTGATTTTCCGAGCAGATCCAGTGCAAAAGACACAAGGTCATCGTCCGGCCGTGACGTATCCATCTTTATGTCGTTGACCGGATGTCTGTCGGTATAGATCTGGGTGAGAAATACACCAAGCTCATTGGACGTATCCAGATAGCAGGCAGCCTCTCCCTTGCCGTTCTCTTTGACATACTTCAGCGTACTCTCCGCGCAGCGGTAGAGGGCATTATATTCATCCACAACCTCGGTACTGCACATGCCGACGCTCACAGACAATGTGATGTTCTTCTTGGCATTAATGAGCATGTTCCTCACCTGGGCAGCTATGCGGGGGCCGATTATGGTAGCCTCAGCTTTGCAGCTGTTCTTGAAGAATACCATAAATTCATCGCCTCCGAGACGTATCTGGATATTATCCGGCCCACTTTCGGCTCTCAAAAGCTCCGCCACTTCCTGAAGGACCGCATCTGCGAAAATGCCGCCTTCCGCCTTGTTAATCTGCTTGAAGTCATCCATGTCAAAGAGCATCATGACTCCATGTTCCTCCGGCTTCTTGCTGTCCAGATATTCCTGGACGAGCCGGATGCCGCTCTCTTTATTGTATAGCCCTGTCAGACGGTCGCGGGAACGTGCTTCTTCGAGTGCGTCTTCCATGGATTTCTGCTTTGTTATATCCTCCACGATGCCGATAACGAGTTTGGGTCGACCGTTCTCATCCGATTGTATGACCGACATCGTCTCCCGGCACCAGTAGCCTCCGTTCATGCCCTTGAATTCACAGGAAGCCGTGCTCTCGCCGCTTTGGATACGGCTGTACATCTCGTAGAATGCCGGCCTCGTCCTTTCCTCCACATGTTCCACGGCAAAGCTGTGCGGCATGTCAGCATACCGGGCACGGCAGTGGTAGATTTCACAGGTACGTTCCGGCACGATACATTCTTTCGTCTCAGGATAATAATAGAATTCACATGTGGTCGTATGCTCCAGCGCCAGGTGCAGTATCTCATTGCTTGCCTCCAGCTGCGCGGTCAGACGCTCATTCCGCTTCTCGGCATTCTTCCTTTCGTCGATATCCATATATACGCTCTGGATAACCTCTTCTCCGTCTATGTCGACGATCAGTTCCGCACTTCCGATTACCCAGCAAGGTATACCGCCCTTTTTGAGCAGGCGGTACTCATAGCTGATCTTATCCCCCGGCTGCCTCAGCTTCGTAAGCAGTCCAAGAATATACGCTTTGTCTTCATCTGCTATAAGCCTGTCCGCTCCCCATATCCTGATGGACCAGAATTCTTCCCGCGTATAGCCGAAGATACGTATCGCCTCTCTGTTGGCGCTTTTAAATACAGCCCCCTGGTCCGTCAACCGGTACTGTACAATACCACACATGACAGACTGGAACAGCCGGTTATAATAATCTGTCTGTCTCTTCGGCTCTATCCTGCCGTCTGCTTCACCTGGCTTCATCCATCCGCCTCTCTTTCCCGCAAAGCCAGCAGCTATGAAGAAAGCTCCCGGTTCATTGTCCGTAATCTATACTTATTGAACTACTAATGTTCAATAAGGTATATCTAAAATGATAGCACATCTGCCTGGGAAACTCAATGCACATGTCGCCCCTGCGCTCCCCGGCTTATGCCATTCTCCATATATTCTCAGCCGCCGGTCATGCATGTTCGGCAGATGCGTTTTTCCGGTTGAATACCTCTCTGTCCAGCGCCTTGTTCTGGTGTGCGACTATCGTGGTACATACCGCATCGCCAGTGATATTGACGGCAGTCCTCGTCATGTCCAGAATCCGGTCGATACCCATGATAAGGCCGATAGCCTCCACAGGCAGCCCGACAGAGTTGAACACCATCGTGAGGGTGACGAGGCCGACGCTTGGAACTCCCGCTGTCCCTATGGATGCCAGCGTGGCTGTCCCGATGACGGTGATATAATCCATCAGCTCAAGATGGATGCCGAATGCCTGTGCCGCGAATACGACCGCGACGCCCTGCATGATTGCCGTACCATCCATATTGATTGTGGCGCCGAGCGGTATGGTAAAGGAAGATATTCTTTTGGACACCCCCATCTTCTTTGCAAGCGTGTCAATGGACAGCGGTATCGTCGCATTCGACGTAGCTGTTGAGAATGCAAAAGCCATGACAGGGAAAAAGTGTTTGATGAACTTAAGCGGATTCAATCCTGTAAACAGCTTTAACAGTCCCAGATAGACGACGAAGCACTGTACTGCCAGTGCAATCAGCACCCCTATCATATATTTTCCAAGAGGTACGAAAGCCGAGAATCCGATACCGGCAAACGTCTTGGAAATGAGGCAGAATACACCGATTGGCGCAAAGCTCATAACCATCATCGTCATCTCCATCATGATATCATTGAACTGGCTGAAGAAATTGCTCACCGTCTCGGTCCGTTCTCCCAGTTTTGCAAGTATGATGCCGATGATGAGGGCAAATACGATTATCTGCAGCATGCTGCCGCTTGCCAGCGCGTTCACCGGATTATCCGGTATGATGTTGAGCAGCGTATCTGTCAGAGATGACGCTTCCGCGCTGCCCACATCCGCCGCGCCTGCCTGTATCTTGGACATATCAAGGCCTCGTCCCGGATTGATGATATTTCCTACAGACAATGCTACCGTTATGGCAAGGGCTGTCGTACAGAGATAGAACACAAGTGTGCGCACCCCTACAGTGCCCAATTTTTTCGTATCGCCGATGGACATGCTCCCGCACACCAGGGAACAGAATACGAGCGGTACGACGAGCATCTTCATAAGCCGGATGAATCCCTGGCCGATGACATGCAGGACGCCGTCCACTATGATATCGTCTTTTACTGAGCTGGCAGGAACCACGTAGCATAAGACGATGCCAAATATAGCTCCTGCAATCAACGCGATGAAAATCTTTGTCGTAAGTCCCAGCTTTTTCTTCTCCCCTTTTCTCTCCATACCCATCTATCCGATTCCTCCTTTGTTCTTCCACTCTTCCATATATTCCTCCAGAGATGCTCTCCAGCCTGGCATCTCATATACGTCTATGATTCTAAGTATAAAGTTGTCCAGTACAGCGTAGGCCGGACGCACGGAAGACAGTTCTGATTCCCGCGTCGGCACCGGCTTAAGTTCCGCTTCCAGGCCTGCCAGCTTCAGGATTTCCTTTGCAAACTCATAACGGCTGCAGGTTCCTTTGCATGTGGCATGGTATGTGCCGTATTCATTCGTCTGAATCAGATGAAGGATAATCCTGCCCAGATCCCGTGCGCTCGTCGGCGAACCGAACTGATCGGAAGCCACAGAAATCTCTCTCTGGCTTTTGGCCTTCTTAAGCACGCTGTTTACAAAGTTTTCGCCTCTGCCGTATACCCAGTTGCTGCGCACGATAAAATGCTTGTGCGTGAACTCTTTCACATAGTTCTCCCCGGCTCTTTTAGACCGTCCGTACACGGTGAGTGGATTCGTGTCATCAAACTCCGAATACGGCGTCGTGCTCAGACCGTCGAACACATCATCTGTGGACAGCTGCACGATCTTTGCCCCTGTCTTTCTTGCAACGATGCTTAAGTTCCTGGCCCCGAGCGCATTTACCCTGTAGGCAAGTTCCGGCTGTTCTTCGCACAGCCCGGTATCTGTAACCGCCGCACCGTTTATAATCACATCCGGCCGGTTAATCTCGCCGAACCCGATTACCTCGTCGGTATGCGTAATATCAAGTTCTTCCTTATCTGTGTTGAACACTTCCGCTTCCAGCGGATCCAGCACTTCGTTAAGCGCGGTTCCAAGCTGACCTCCCGCACCTACAATCCATATTTTAACCATATTCTATCCTCCTGCATCTTACTCCTGTACCATAAGAAAAGCGTTGATCAAGTACAATCAACGCTTTACATTCTGCTTTTCTATTATATCAATAGTTGACGCCAGTGTCAACAAACGTGCCGCCACTGGGCTTTCCATCATTTACCTTAGAGATTCTTCCATACTTCCGCCACATCCATATCCGTCGTTATCTCCTGGATGACCCTGTCGCTGTTCACATGTTTTACCTCGATTCCGTTATTCTCCATAGCGACGAAAGCCGCGAACAGCATAAAGCACAGGAATACCCTTATTCCGAACGTGCTGACGGCACCGGTGTCCTCTTCCCCGTACAATTTGTGGTAGGCAGCGCCATATCTCGGATGCACGGCCGGAGGTCCCTTTCGGTCGCTGTACAGATAACGCGTCTCATTCAGCAGCTGGCGCCGCCTTTTTTCAGAATTGTTCATATAGCATCCCGTCCTTTCCAGGCAGCTGGCTTTGTACTTAATTTCTGCCTGGAATATTATATGCGGCATATATGCTGTTTCATTCCCGTTTTAGCGGTCTGCAAGTTCCTTGACGATATCTTCCCAGCTGATTCCCCTCTCTACCATAAGCACCATGGCATGATACAGGAAATCCGCCATCTCATATTTGACTTCTTCAGGATTCGGATTCTTGGCGGCAATGACAATCTCTGTCGCCTCTTCGCCTACTTTCTTTAATATCTTGTCAATCCCTTTGTCGAACAGATAATTCGTATAAGAGCCCTCCTTTGGATTTTCGCGTCTGTCCTGGATGGTACCATACACCGATTCGAATACCTGCAGCGGATTCGTCTCATCATAGTCACTTCCTACAAGAGGCTGGAAGAAGCAGGTCGGATTGCCCGTATGGCAGGCTGCACCCACCTGGTCTACCTTGGCAAGCAGCGTGTCATAGTCACAGTCTATCGTCAGTGATTTCACATACTGGAAATGGCCGCTTGTCTCGCCCTTCGTCCAGAGCTGTTCCCTGCTTCTGCTATAGTAGGTCATCTTGCCGGTCTTGATGGTACGGTAGAATGCCTCATCGTTCATATAGGCGAGCATCAGCACCTCCTGGGTCTTATAGTGCTGGACGACGACGGGTACGAGCCCTTGTTCATTCGTCTTGAACTGTGAGAATTCCATCATGCTTTCAAAGGAAGTCATCTTGATCTCTTCCTGGCCGCACTTCTCCTTGAAGTCTACAAAATCCATATCCGTCTGGCTGACGAATCTGCCCGACAGCCCTTTTACGCCCGGGCACTTAAGAATCTTGAACAGCTCAGGCTCCTCCATCGTGTCTGTGACGACCACGCACGGGACGTCTGTGACATTCATGACCGAATTCAGATCGAGCCTGTGCATGAATACGATCTCGCTGCTGTAGTCCTGAATAAGATGCTGGTGCTTGAACAAAGCGTCAAAGTCATTCAGTGATACTGCAATCTTCTCCTTTCCAAAACGTCTGGCGGCATCATCAATCAGCTTTACGCTGTCCGTCTTGGAAAAGTTCAGCATCGCCCGCTTGGCTCCCGCGTATAAGATCTTCTTAATATCCTCCTGCCGCCGGATATTGCCTCCTGCCACCATCGGTATACGGATGACCCGGTTCATCCGTTTCATCAGGTCGATTGCCTCATCATGTTCTTCATCGGCGTCAGACAGGTCGAACACAAGCAGTTCATCCGCCCCGTGGTCACTGTAATATTTAGCAAGTCCGATGACGTCGTCTGCCAGCACCGTTTCATCTGTAAACCATTTTACCGCTTTCCCTCCCCTGATAAAGATACAGGGTATCAATCGTTTATAGCTCATTGTATCTAGTCTCCTTTATAGGCTTCCTTTTGTCGTCCATGCTTCCTTGATCCGCGGCTCTTCCATGGTTGCCATATCGAGCGCTTTCCCAAAGCTTTTGAACATGGCTTCCGCCATGTGGTGGCTGTTGCCGCCATCGAGTATCTTCAGATGGATATTCATCATGGCACTGTAAGACACGGCATAGAAGAACTCACGTACCATCTCTGTGTCCAGGCCGCCTATCCGCTCTGTAGCAAACAACGCATCATATCCAAGGTAAGGGCGTCCGGACAAGTCTACTGCGCAGAGGGCCAGCGTCTCGTCCATGGGAAGTATGAAATGGCCGTATCTTCTGATGCCTGCCTTGTCTCCTGCCGCCTGTGCTATCGCCTGCCCCAATACGATTCCCGTGTCCTCTACGGTGTGATGGCAGTCCACGTGTATATCGCCTTCGGCCTTTACGGTCAGGTCAAATAATCCATGCCGCGCGAATCCATCCAGCATATGGTCGAAGAATCCTATGCCGGTGCTGATATCGTTCTGTCCACTTCCATCCAAAGTAAGCCTCACGGCAATATCTGTCTCTTTTGTCTTTCTCGTACATAGGGCTGTCCGTTCCATCCTCTTATCCTCCTTATCCCTCTTCAAAACGCACTTTAATAGAATTGGCGTGGGCGGTCAGCTGCTCCGCTTCCGCAAATGCCTCGATATCTGTATGAATCTCCTCCAGCGCCTCTCTGGAGTAGCCGATGATGCTGGATTTTTTGATGAAATCATCCACAGACAGCGGCGAGAAGAACTTTGCCGTCCCATTGGTGGGCAGCACATGATTCGGGCCTGCAAAGTAGTCGCCCAGCGGTTCGCTTGCATATTCCCCTATAAAGATAGCACCGGCATTCCTTATTTTCGTCATGATATGATATGGGTCTTTCGTCATAATCTCAAGATGTTCAGACGCGATATCATTAGCAATGTCTATAACATCCTCCATCGTTTCGGCCACGAGGATATAGCCGTAGTTCTCTAATGACTTCTTTATAATCTCGGACCGGGACAGCTCTTCGGCAAATGCATCTGCCTGGGCAGATACATCTCTGGCCAGCTTTTCGCTTGTCGTCACAAGTATCGAAGATGCCAGTTCATCGTGTTCCGCCTGGGACAGGAGGTCGGCTGCCACATATCTTGGGTTTGCCGTCTCATCCGCCACTACGAGAATCTCGCTCGGCCCTGCTATTGCGTCTATGCTCACGTGGCCGTATACCGCTTTTTTGGCAAGGGCCACATATATATTCCCAGGCCCTACGATCTTGTCTACCTTCGGTATGCTCTCCGTCCCGTATGCCAGCGCGCCGACCGCCTGTGCGCCGCCCGCTTTATAGACCGAGTCTGCACCTGCTTCTAACGCGGCGACAAGCGTATTGGGGTTCACCTTCCCGTCCTTTCCAGGTGGCGTCACCATGATAATCTCCCCGACTCCGGCTACTTTAGCCGGCACGATGTTCATAAGCACGGAAGAAGGGTACACAGCCTTCCCCCCGGGTACGTACACGCCGACCCGGTTAAGGGGCGTGACTTTCTGTCCGAGGATCGTGCCGTCAGGCCTGCTGTCAAACCAGCTGTACTGGCGCTGCTTTTCATGATAGGTGCGGATATTCACAAGAGCCTTCCTGATTATGGAGAGTAGCGACAGATCCACCTGCTCATAGGCTTCCTTAAACTCTTCTTCCGTCACTTTCACATTCCCGGCACTGATATCCGCCCCATCAAATTTCTTCGTATAATGGAATAGCGCTTCGTCTCTTTCCGCTTTTATCTTATCCAGAATCTCCGCCACGCCCTGTTCGTATCCGGCGTAATTGTTCGGACTCCGTTTCAGGAGGTCTTCCAGGACATTCTGCTTTGTCTCCTTGTCTAACCGTAGTATCCTCATTATAACCTGTCCTCTCTTATCTCTCAATCCATTACTGTCATAGCCGCGCGCAGCTTTGTCAGAAGCGTCTTTATCCTCGTGCTTTCCATACGCATGCTTACCGGGTTCACTATCATCCTGGCAGAAAGCGGGCAGACCTCTTCCAGCACTTCCAGACCGTTTTCCTTCAATGTCGAGCCAGTCTCCACAATGTCCACTATCACTTCTGAAAGCCCCACGATAGGCGCCAGCTCAATGGAGCCGTTCAGTTTGATTATCTCCACGGTCTGATGCTTCGTATTATAAAAGTAGTCTTTTGCTATATTCGGATATTTGGTGGCAACCCTTATGAGCTCGTGATGCTGGAGAAGGGGGGCAGCCTCCTTATACCCGCAGACGCACATGCTGCACCTGCCATAGCCAAGGTCCAGCACCTCGTGTACCTTGCGCCGTTCTTCCAGTATCGTATCCTTCCCTGCCACACCGATATCCGCCGCTCCATACTCTACATACGTGGGGACATCCGGCCCTTTTGCAAGAAAGAACTTAAGTTTTAGTTCTTCGTTCGTAAATATCAGCTTTCTGGAATCCTTATCTTTCATCTCTTCACAAGTGATTCCTATCTTTTCAAAAAGCTCCAGCGTCTGCTTTGCCAGGCGCCCCTTCCCAAGGGCAAATGTCAGATATCTCATAGTTCAGCTCCTGTCTCTTGAGGCAATCACTTTGTGCTCTCCCGTCACCAGGTTTATCATCGTGATTTCCCCATTTTTATTGATGTAAATCAGATTTCCTGCATAATACTCTTTGCCGTATTCGATATAGTCTTCTATGAGCTTGCCTTTGGACTTCTTGACAAGTTCTGTGTTTTTGGCCTTTTTTCTGAAATCTCTGGCCAGTACGAGCGCTTCTTTCAGCCGCTCCTCATCATATACGATCAGTGTGTTTTTTCTTGTATATACGATGCGCACCTTCTGCCTTGCAAGTGCGTTCATCAGTTCATCGATGACGATGACGAAACCGATCGAAGCAGACTCTTTTCCGAATTTTTCAAGAAGACGGTCGTACCTCCCCCCTTTGACAAAGGCATCTCCGGTACCAAATGTATAGCCCCGGAAGATGATGCCGGTGTAGTACCCATAAGTACCACTCATGCTCAGATCAAACGTCACATATTCTTCTGCTCCATATATCTTAAGAACGTCATAAATCTTCTCCAGACGTTTGATTGCCATGATGCCTTTGGAATTCGGAGCGATATTCCTCGCCCTGGCAAGTATCTCCACACCGCCGACAAGTTCATCCAGAGCCGCAAACGCTTCCTTGGAACTTCTTTTTACATGGATACTGTCCAGGAATTCTTCCACCCCGAAGTAGTTCCGGTTGTTGATAAGCTCCCGGACCCGTTCTTCCGCTTCTTCGTCCAGATCGGCATCTTCTATCAGGCTCTGGAAGTAATCTACATTACCTACATTAAGCTGGAACTCTTTCAGCCCGATGGAGGTGAGGCATTCGATGACAAGTGCCAGCATCTCCGCATCTGCCTCTGCCGAGTCATCGCCCATCAGTTCCGCGCCCATCTGCGTATTTTCACGGAGCCGTCCCTGATAGCTGGAATGGTTGATGAACGTATTGCCGGTATAGCAGAGACGGATTGGAAGCTGTTCATCGCCGTAGAGCGTTGCTGCCGCTCTGGCGACAGACGGAGTGATATCCGGCCGCAGAACAAGCGTATTGCCGTCCTTGTCAAAAAATTTGTACAGATCTTTCGAGGGAATCGTGCCAATCTCCTTCCGAAACACGTCAAAGTATTCAAAGGTAGGTGTCTGTATGTCATGATACCCATAGAGATGGAATACTTTTGCCAGCCTGCTCTCCAGTGCCAGCTTCCTCCCGCATTCCACATTATATATATCCCGGACCCCTTCCGGCGTGTGTAGTAATTTCTTCATATCTCCTCCTGCTGTGTCCTGTTGTGTCATAATACGGAGCACCACTTTAGCGTGCTACCATGTTAAATTCCTTACTGCATTATACGCATTTTCTTATTCTTTGTCAAGCTGCTCCCTCAGCTCCAGATCCAGATTCACCGCATCCAGATAAGGAACGTAGCAGCCATTCTTCAGTTCCATCAGAAAACGCGGATCCAGTTCATCAAACCGAAAGCTTTTCCTGCCTCCGTCCTCCGCCCGCTTCCAGAAGGCAAGCATCTCATCATATCGCATATAATACAGAATATTTCTGGCTGAAAAATAGATGATCAGAAAGGACAGCCCCCCCTGCTTTTCATAACCGCCCATAAATGTCACCTGATGCCGGTGGATGTTCTGAAGGGGGAAGGTATCCGCGACACACTCTTTTGCATCGAAGCAGACTGGTATCCCCTGTACCGCACCGATATAGTCTACCGTACTGCGCTGGTCAAAGTAGGCAAGCGTAATCTGTCGGTGTTCCTTATCCATCTTCACCGGCGTAATCGGTG
Organism: Extibacter sp. GGCC_0201; assembly: GCF_017566055.1. Taxonomy (NCBI): domain Bacteria; kingdom Bacillati; phylum Bacillota; class Clostridia; order Lachnospirales; family Lachnospiraceae; genus Extibacter; species Extibacter sp. GGCC_0201. The sequence continues at coordinate 51,735 of NZ_JABFCH010000003.1, forward strand.
TCGGAATCTTCTGTATGAGCGCCAGTCCCATCTCCTGATACCGCTCATTTGTCCGGTTGATCAAGTCTTCTAACGTAGAACCTCTAAGGCCTCTTGAGTTCCATGTTCCCATGCTGTCTCCTTTATCACTTTCTGAAATATATCCGGCACCGGAGCCCGGAATCTTCTGTCTGACAATGCCGACAATTCCCCTTCCATGTGTGGAAGGACGAGCTCATATGAGTGGAGCAGCTGTGACGTGACGCCATACAACTGTCTGAACCGGTCATTCACCGCTCTGTCTCCGTACTTGTAATCTCCACACAGCGGGTGGGATACGTAGGCCAGATGCGCCCGTATCTGATGGGTGCGGCCTGTGATCAGATGCACTTTCAGGAGGGTAAGCGCCCCGCTGTAAGCCAGGGGGGTGTACTCTGTCTCTATGGGAACCGCCTTGCCGCCGTACCGTTCCTGTACGATCTCCACTTCGTTCGTCTTGTCATTCTTGATAAGGAACCCTTTGATATGCGAAGGCCTGTCCACCTTCCCCTTCACGATACAGAGATAGTATTTGCGCAGGTTCCTGTCCCGGAACATGCTGCTGAACGCCTGAAGCCCTGCCAGCGTTTTCCCGGCCACTACGAGCCCGCTCGTGTTGCGGTCCAGCCGGTTGCATATGGACGGGTGGAAGGTCTGCAGCTCCTCCTTCGTAAGCTGGCCGCTGTCAAGCAGATAAGATATCACCTGCTCGACGAGCGAGACATCTGTCTTCTCCGCCTTCTGCGACAGCATGCCGGCCGGCTTGTTGACGAGGAGGATATGCCTGTCCTCGTAGATGATATCAAGACGGATCTTCTGGCCTGCTTCTATAACAGGGACAGGAATCCCGGCAAACTTTTCAACCGTCTCATCCGAAAGGAAGAGCCTCACCTCATCTCCGGCGTGAAGCTTTTCACTGCCGGCGGCCCTGGCGCCGTTCAGCGTTATATTTTTCTTGCGGAGCATCTTATAGATGAAGCTCCCCGGCGCGCCGCTCAGGTATTTCTTCAGAAATTTATCGAGCCGCTGCTCTGATTCGTTTGGCTTTATTATGATATTCTTCATAGTGGTTCTGTTTAGGAATAATCCTTTCCGCGTTAAAATCTACATAGAAGTGCTTAGTATGGCGCTGCGTATCCTTTGTTCCAAATCCTTGCTGTCAGGCCTGTCGATGGCGGCGATGCTGTTCATCCCTTCCGCCCTGGTAATAAATGCCACATAGTCGCTGAATATCTTGACCGCCACCTTTTCTATGTGGTTCTGGCGCAGCGTCTCTTTTATATGCATTGCCGCCTTGGCCGCATCCGTCTTCGGGTTGGAAGCATATCCGCAGACCGTATTGCCTGAGATGACAATCGCATCCACCGGCATTATCTTCTCCTTGCTTGTGATGACCATATCATAAGCGGTCGTCAGCAGCGCTGCTTTTTCTTCTGTCTCTTTATATTTTTCGGAATCTATGGCTTTATACGGCGCGATCGCTATAAATTCAACCAGCATCTTCGAAGCCGGCAGACACCCAAGCACGGCAACCGCAGTCAGCAGATTCAGCTTCGTTCCCGTCTGGAAGTATCCAAGCAGCAGCAGAGCCGCCACGATTGCAAACTCCACAATCGTAAACATGAGCAGCTTCTGCTTCTGTGCTTTGATATATCCCGGCTGGCCTTTTTGTATCTTCATCGTATTCTTTCGTCTCCCTTATTCTGCTTTTTGCTGTCTGCCCTCATCAGCCGGATAACAAGCCTGTCAGGAAGCAGCCTGGCTGCAATCCTGGCTGCCTTCATAGCCGCTCCGTACACGGACGTCTCCCGTCTGTTCGCCGCGTCGGCAAGTGCTTTGTGTGCCACTTCCACGGGTCCGGACATAAATTTCCATTTCAAGCTGTCGCCGGTATTCCCCGCCCGCTCGAAAAAGGCCGTATCTACCGGACCAGGACATACCACAGTCGTTATGATTCCTCTGCTTTTCAATTCGCCGCCCAACCCTCTTGCAAAGCTGTATACATAAGATTTGGTAGCCGCATAGACGGCAAAGCCGGGCTGCGGAGCAAACGCTGCCGCAGAGGCCATCTGGATTATCCGGCTGCCTTTTGACATATATGGGATGCACAGGAGCGTCATCTTTGTCAAAGCCCTGCAGTTCAGATCAATCATGCCGGCCTGTGCAGGCACGTCGATATCGATTGCGTCGCCTATGGCACCGTATCCGGCGGCATTGACCAGCATACGTATGTCGGCTGACTGCCGTTCCAGTTCTTTTTTGATTCTATCGTATATATAATCCCGCGTCAAATCTCCGTCAAAAATACGCACAGGAAGAGGAAGCTCTTTAGCGAGCTCTTTCAGCTTATCCGTGCTTCTCGCGGCCAGCCATATCTCATCCAGCTTCCGGTACAGCTTCGGTATCTGTCTTGCAAATTCCCGGCCTAGACCGGAGGATGCACCTGTAATTAATGCAATTTTCATTGTTCTGCCTCCTATCCTGTTTTCTTTTTCTTATGGACATTACGAATGGTCTTTTTCTTTCTCGGCGTCCTGTTGTCCTGGCTTTTTCGTCCGCCCTCCGATGGAAAGGATTTCCCTCCATTAGGATGGCGCGGCCTTATCAGGCAGCGTCTGTCGTAACCTACCAGATCCATGCGTCCTGCTGTCTTAAGTGCCTCAAGGACGAGATCGTAGTTCTTCGGGTTCCGGTATTGGATCAAGGCCCGCTGCATCGCCTTCTCATGAGGATTCTTTGGCACATATACCGGTTTCATATCTCTCGGATCCACCCCGGTATAATACATACACGTGGCTATGGTAGACGGCGTCGGATAGAAATCCTGCACCTGTTCCGGCATATATCCTTGATCTCTCAGATATTCCGCCAGCTCCACGGCCTCTTTCATCGTAGAACCGGGGTGAGAGGACATGAGATACGGGACGAGGTACTGCTCTTTGCCTATTTCTTCATTTATCTTATTATATTTCCTGACGAACGCCTGGTACACGCTGTTCTCCGGCTTTCCCATCCTTGTCAGCACCGCGTCCGCTACATGTTCCGGAGCTACCTTCAGCTGCCCGCTGACATGGTGTCGGCACAGTTCCCGGAAGAAGGTGTCGTCCCTATCAGCCATTACATAATCGAAACGGATACCGGAGCGGATGAACACCTTCTTAACCCCCGGCAGTTCTCTCAGCTTTCTGAGCAGTACGGTATAGTCCTTATGGTCCACGTTCAGGTTGCCGCACGGCTTCGGAAACAGGCACTGCCTCTCCTTGCATACGCCGGATTCGAGCTGTCTGCTGCAGGAAGGGTGCCGAAAGTTCGCCGTAGGCCCGCCCACATCATGTATATATCCTTTAAAATCCTCTTCCCATATGAACCGGCCTGCCTCTGCCAGAAGCGACTCATGGCTTCGGACTTGCATTATCCTGCCCTGATGAAACGTCAGCGCGCAGAAATTGCAGCCCCCGAAGCACCCCCGGTTGCTCACCAGGCTGAATCTGACTTCCGATATAGCGGGTACTCCTCCGTCTTTTTCATAGACCGGATGGTAGGTCCTCATATAGGGATAGCTGTATACGCGGTCCATCTCCGGCGTGGACAATGGCCTGGACGGAGGATTCTGCACGACATACAGGTGCTCTCCATAAGGCTCCACAAGCCGTCTGCCTGAATAGGGATCAGTATTGCAATACTGCGTATAGAAGCTCCTGGCATAATTAAGCCTGTCTTGCTTCAGCTCTTCAAAGGATGGAAGGATTTCCGCATCGTACACGCTATCCAGATCTCTGACCTTGCACACCGTACCTGGAATATAGGTGATATCTTTGACATCTATGCCGGCATCGAGCGCTTCTGCTATCTCTATGACAGAGAGCTCGCCCATGCCATATGAGATGAGGTCTGCTCCGGAATCCAGCAGCACGGAACGCTTCAGCTTATCCGACCAGTAATCGTAATGGGCAAGCCTTCTAAGGCTCGCCTCGATTCCCCCTATGATAACCGGCGTCTTCTTATACACCTGCCGGATAAGATTACAATACACGGCGGTAGCATAGTCCGGACGTCTGCCCATCACCCCGCCCGGTGTAAATGCATCCGTCTTCCTCCTCTTCTTTGACACCGAGTAGTGGTTCACCATGGAATCCATATTGCCGGAGGACACGAGAAAGCCCAGTCTCGGTTCTCCAAATACAGTGATACTATTCTTATCTTTCCAGTCCGGCTGTGGTATGACCGCCACCTTATACCCATAAGCCTCGAGCGTTCTTGTTATGATTGCGTGGCCAAAAGACGGATGATCCACGTAAGCGTCCCCGGACACATAGACAAAGTCCGGCCGCTCCCATCCTCTCTCCTCCATATCCTGTCTGCAGATTGGTAAGAATCCTTTTCTCATGTCAATACCTCATAAGTTCCTTTACTGATGTCGTAATAGCTCTGTATGTAATAATCGGCCAGCTCTTTTTTTCTGGCTTCCTGGGGCCTGGAAAAATCATCATCCACCCCGCACACTTTCATTCCCGCCCGTTTGCCTGCCAGTATGCCCATCGGGACATCTTCAAAGACGAGGCAGCGCTGCGGCGGGACATGCATCTCTTCTGCCACGAGCAGGTACACATCCGGGGAAGGCTTCCCCTTTTCCACCTCGCACGCACTATGCACAGAATCGAACAGCGGGCGGATAGAATGGGCATTAAGCGCTGCATCCGCCAGCACGTTGGAGTTGCTGGTGGCAATACCGATTTTCATCCCCTGGGCGCGCATGTCCAGAATGAATTCATGAGCCCCTTCCTTCATATCTACAGAATGGATGTACTTGTCATATGTCATCTCCATCCATTCATCCATGACTTCATCCAGCGTCTGATCAAGACATGGGAAGATATCCAGAAAAAGCTGCGCCACTTCGATATAGCTTTTCCCTTCCATCATCTCATGAAAGTCTTCCGGCTTATCCAGATGATACTTGCGGAGGTAATCATCATCCACGGATGGCCATATCCACATGGAATCCAGAAGCGTACCGTCCATATCGAATATGATTGCCTCCATATCTTTAAGCATGCCTGTCTGTTTCATGTATCTCTCTTAGCTCCTCTTCTGTAAGTCTTCGGTACTCTCCCGGCTGCAGTGATTCGTCGAGGGCAAGGGGGCCCATCCGCTCCCGCTTCAGATAGGTGACTTCCTTACCTCTTGCCAGGAACATACGCTTTACCTGATGATATTTCCCCTCCTGTATGGTAAGCCTTACAGCCGACTTACGTCCACTGGATATGATATCCAGAACAGCCGGCTTGGTCCATTCTTCCAAAGCAGAATTCCCGATATCCATGCCTTCTGCCATGGCACGCACATCTTCTTGCGTAACTTCTCCTTTGACCCGGACATAATACACCTTATCGACATGTCTCTTCGGTGACAGCAGACGGTGGGCAAGCGCCCCGTCATTCGTGATAAGCAGCAGCCCTTCCGTGTCTTTATCAAGCCGGCCGACCGGAAAAAGGTCCTTCCTTCTCTTTTCTTTTATCAGGTCAATGACCGTCGTTTCACTTTGGTCCTCGGTTGCAGACACGACACCGGCCGGCTTGTTCAGCATATAGTATTCATACGCTTCATAATCGATCCGGCTGCCACCGCAGCATACTGCGCTATCCTCGTCCACTTTGTATTCCGGAGATCTGACGACGGCTCCATCTACCGTAATCTTCCCCTTCCGGATATATTTCTTCACTTCCTGCCGTGTTCCGATGCCCATATCCGCCAGATATTTATCAAGCCTTATCATCAGCACAGCCTCCATCCGGGAAGATACTTATTCTTTAGGATTCCTCCTGAGAGCTTGCCCCACCCGAGCGGATAGCCATCCACGCAGATAAGATGCCAGCCTTTGCTTTTGCCTGTCCCCATACCCTCAGTATCGACCGTCTCCCCTTTCAGATATCTGGAAACCCGCTCATCCTTTGCGGAAAGATCTATAGTATGCTCATAGTCTCCTTTTTTCATGTACATAGCCAGTGCCTGGCTTGGTTCGAAGCGATTCTTCTTAAGTTCGCCCATAAGCAGGCCCGTCCTCAGAAAGCGGATTCCTCTCAGGTCTGGAAGCCCTTCCGGCATGTAATAGATACGTTCTCCTCTTATATCTATCCTGGTCCGGTCCAGCTCCCACGATACGTTCTCCATGAACGCTTCCAATTCTGCAGGCAGTTTTATACGGCTTCTCTTGAGGGGTGAGAAGCAGTCCTCCCTGCAAATGCCTCCGTCCTTTCTAAGGAGCGCAAGGTAATGCCCCTCTCCTTTCATATGATGTGGAAAGATACGAACGGTTTTTGCTATTGCGGGATCCTTTGTCTCCGTCAGTTCCGGGCGTCCGGGACGAAACCCTTCATACTGCTCCATATCCACAATCTTGAATTCCGGGCGGTTCTTCAGCAGATATGCCACCGCCTGCTCATTCTCTCGTCCGTCAAACGTACAGGTAGAATACAGCAGCAGTCCTCCAGGTTTCAGCATATCGGCAGCCTGGACGATGATACTTTTCTGGATGCCGCTGAAATATTCCGGCCCGTGCTCTTCCCAAGCTTTAACCATTTTCTTGTCTTTACGGAACATACCTTCCCCGGAACATGGTGCATCGATGAGTATCTTATCAAAATACTCCGAAAAGTATCCGGACAGCTTGCCAGGCTCTTCGCTCAGTATAAGCATATTTCCGATTCCAAAGACTTCGATGTTCTTCAACAGGCCTTTCGCTCTTGAACTGCTGATATCGTTGGCGGCAAGCACGCCGGTATCCATAAGCTTTGCGCCAAGCTCTGTCGCTTTTCCTCCGGGCGCGGCACACAGATCCAGCACCTTGTCCCCCTGTTCTACGGGAAGCCGGCTGGCCGGCGTCATCGCACTTGGTTCCTGCAGGTAATACAAACCTGCAAAATAGTATGGGTGCCTTGACGGGGACACTGCCTCTCCGTCATAGTAGTATCCATTTGAAATCCACGGAATAGGCGTGATGTCAAACGGACATATCCTTTCAAATTCTTCTACCGTAATTTTATTCGTATTGACGCGAAGTCCATAGTATCTTGGCTCATCGTAGCATGCTATATAGTCAGGATACTCGTCTCCAAGCAGTCCCTTCATCTTATCTTCAAATGCACAAGGCAGATTCATGTCGTAATTCCTCCATATGTAGTTACAATTTAAATTATCTGTACATACATAGTTTAGTATAACATATTCGTTATCATAACTCTAGGAATATGAATATTTTAATTTCTTCTTTTCAAGCGACAGAAGGACATAGTATGGATTGACGCTGATCTCCTCGCCCGTCTCATAAGAGTAGATTCCAAAATGCAGGTGCACATCAAACTGTCCGGTCGTTCCTTCCTCACCATATCCGGAATCTCCCATATATCCGATGAACTGCCCCGCCTTTATCTTGTCGCCTTTCTGTATGTTGCCATAGGAGTCGAGATGCGCGTAGTAATAATATGTACCACTATCCGAGGTGATTCCGACGCGGTAACCCCCTTTCTCCAGCCATCCAAGGTTCGTAACCGTCCCGTCTGTCATGCTGAGTACCGGATAAAGTCCTCTCTCATTCTTTACAGCCATGATATCTGTGCCTTCGTGTCCGCTCGTTCCGTTATATTTCCGCTCTGCCATCCATGTGTCTACAAAGGATACGGTCAGCGACTTATCCACAGTGGATTCGGGAATCGGAAAATAACTCGCTTCGTTTTCCACATTTTCAAGCAGATTTCTGCATCCTTTGGAAAGCTTATCCTTATCCCTACGCATAGCGTCAGAGTAAAAATCAGCGCGGTATTCCAGGTTCGCTATCGTCTCTTTTTGCATCCTGTTGATGACTGCACGGTTATATATATGTCCGGTAAGAAGGACGGTAGAGAATGCCGTGATAAACAGGACCAGAAGCATCTTGCCAGGTCTCATACGTTTCATAAAATATCCTTTTTATTTTAATATATGAAAAAAGAGGCCGTCCCAAGACTAATTCTTTGGGACCGCCTCCTGACGCCTGTTCCTGTTTATTTACACTTTGCGAGCACTGCCTGCAGATATTTCCAGGTGCGGGCCGTGGACTCTATGCCGAGGTGCTCATTAAAGGAGTGTACATCCATGATATCCGGTCCGACTGATACACAGTCGAGATCCGGCTTCTTGCCAAGGAAAAGGCCGCATTCCAGTCCTGCGTGCACGGTTGTCACTTCCGGCGCTTTTCCAAACATGTCCTCATATACATCCTCCATGATGCGGCGGAGTTCTGAATCCGGGTTGAACTGCCATGCAGGATATTCGTTAAAGCTCTTCCCTTCGCCTCCTGCTGCTTTTGCACATGTTGCCAGCAGCTCTTTCATCTCCTGCTTTTTGCTCTCCACAGAGCTTCTGGCCAGATATACCGTCTTAACGTGATCGGCTGCCGTCTCTATGATGCCGATGTTCATCGACGTCTCTACAAGGCCTTTTAGCTTTCTGCTGTATCCCTGAACGCCGAACGGGCACATGACAAGATAGGATATGACACGTTCTGTACTGGCCTTGTCACATACGTCTACAGTGGAATCTGCGGATGCATCTGCTTTTACCGCAAGCCCCGGCTCATCTCCCATAAACTCATTATCCCAGACGGCTTTCATTTCTTCTGCCAACGCTTTTACTACAGCGGCATCTTTGTCTGCCACGAGGATTTCCGCAGTGGATTCCATGGCAATCACGTTGTCTTTGGAACCTCCGTTTATCTCTGCCAGAGCTATCTCTATCGTCTGTCCGATGCGGTTTAGAAGTCGTCCCATCATTTTGTGTGCATTGCCGCGCTGCTTATGTATCTCAATTCCTGAGTGTCCGCCCTGGAGGCCGTGGATTTTGAGTGTAATGACTGTACCTGTCTTCTTTTCCCTGTGGATTGGAATGACCGTCTCATAACGGAATCCACCGGCACATCCTGTCGTCAGTATCCCTTCTTCTTCCGAATCGATATTGATCAGCTTCCTCCCCTTCAGTACAGACAAGTCGATAGCCATGGCCCCACCCATGCCTACTTCTTCATCTGTAGTAAATACTGCTTCAATGGGAGGATGGGGTATATCGGTACTGTCCAGAACAGCCATCATCATCGCCACGGCGATACCATCGTCCCCACCTAATGTGGTATCTTTTGCCCTGACGTATCCGTCCTCTACATACAGTTCAAGCCCTTCCCTTGCAAAATCGTGGGAAGACTCCGGCCTTTTCTCACACACCATATCCAGGTGCCCCTGAAGGATGACAGGCTCGCTGTCTTCGTATCCTTTCGTACCTGGTTTTCTGATGATTACGTTGTTTGCATCGTCCTGAAAGACTTCAAGCCCACGCTCCCTGGCAAAGGCTGTACAGTGGTCGCTGATGCGTTTCGTGTCAAATGTGCCGTGCGGAATCTGGCACAGCTCTTCAAAAAATTGAAATACTTTCTTTGGTTCCAGCTGATCTAATACTGCCATATTACTTTAACCTCTCTTCATTAGACTTTTATTTCTATCTTACATTCTGTCACAGTCATCATAAAAAATCAACCATATCCATACAATAAAAAGAAAGATTCTTGAATGGATATCAACACGCATGAAACGTCGATTTTTTAAAGTTCTGATTATAGGTGTGTTCGGTCTGATGCTCGTGTTTCCAAAGCCTGTGTTCAAAGGTGCCAGTGCAGGGATTCTGCTCTGGTTTAACATAGTCCTTCCCACGCTGCTTCCCTTTATCATCCTGTCCAACCTGCTGATTGGAACGAATGCGGCGTCCCTCATTGCCCGTGTTACAGGTCCCCTTTTCTGCCGACTTTTCCGCGTATCCGGATACGGTTCTTATGCAGTGCTTACCGGCTTCATGTGTGGTTATCCGATGGGAAGCAAAGTGACTGCAGATCTGCTGAACGGCGGTTACATATCCAGAGAAGAAGGACGATACCTCCTCTCCTTCTGCAACAATACGAGCCCGATGTTCATTATAAGCTATGTCATCTGGCAGAATCTGAAAGAGGAGCCGCTCACGCTGCCCGCTATCCTCATACTCACGATCTCCCCATGTATCTGCAGCTTCCTGTTCAGACGTTATTACCATATTAGCGGGCATCCTGACGGCCAGGACTTTCATGTCCCTTCCCCGAAAGCATCTTCCGCAGGTGTCGTGGACGACAGTATCATGAACGGCTTTGTGACGATTACCAAGGTAGGCGGCTATATCATGCTGTTTTCCGTACTTATAGCACTTGCGGAACTGATTCCGCTCCATCATCCGGCACTTACGCTTTTTGCCCTTCCGTCGCTGGAAATCACGAACGGAATCCCTATGATTTGCAGAGCCTGTTCTGACCCAGGACTGTGCTTCATCCTCACTATGGGGCTTACTTCCTTCGGGGGATGGTGCTCTGTGGCCCAGACGCGGTGCATGGTGCAGGAAGCCGGGCTCCCCATATTTCCTTACATAATAGAAAAGCTGATTACCGCGGGGGTAACCAGCCTGTTGGCCTGTGGCTATGTCGTTCTATTGTAGCAAATCCTCATCATCCTCTATCTGGAGCTCCTCTACCGGTTCGTCCGGCGCTCCGTACTCTGCTTCCAGCGTCCGCGCAGACTGTTCCGGGACATCCAGCTCGGAGCGGTTGTTGCGTACCATATCGTAACACTCCTGCAGGGAATTGACAAGTCCGTCATATTTTGTCGTGTAGCTGTCCAGCGTATGGCCGATAATGCTCTCCGCATTTGCGAGCAGATCGTCTGTATACTGCATCGCTCCGATACGGATATCGTTGGCATCGCTCGTGGCGTTGTCGAGAATCTCCTGCGCCTGATCCGTGGCTGCAGTTACAATCTCATTCGCCTGTGCATAAGCCTGCTGCATAATCTCATGCTCGCTGACAAGCTCGTTCGTGTGTATCTGCGCCTCCTCAATCATGCTGTCCGCCTTCGCCTGTGCATCGGCAAGAATTGCATCCTTGTTCGCGATAATCTTCTGATACCGCTTAATCTCATCCGGCGTCTTCATGCGGAGTTCTCGCAGAAGCTCGTCCATCTGGTCTTTATTGACTATGATCTTGGACGTTGACAGCGGCTGGAACTTACAGCTGTCAATGTATTCTTCAATTTCTTCAATAATCTGTTCAATACGGCTGCTCATAATTTACACTCTCCTTCTGTTCATTTTCTCTCGCATCGTGTCTGCCACCAGATCCGGCACGAACTGAGAGATATCCCCTCCAAAAGCTGCCACTTCCTTTACGGTGGTAGAACTCAAATATGAATAATCGAGGCCTGTCGTCAGAAAGACGGTCTCTATCTCCGGTTCCAGCTTATGGTTCGTCTGGGACATCTGAAGCTCATATTCAAAATCAGTTATGGCACGCAAACCGCGGACTACCATCGTAGCCTCCATTCTGCGTGCAAATTCCACCAGTAAGCCATCAAACGGTATGATAGTTACATTTGGCATTCCTTTTGTTACTTCTTTTAACATTCTAACACGTTCTTCTGCGGAAAACAACGGGGTTTTTGCTTTATTGTTCAGGACTCCGATGATTAACTCGTCCACCAGTTTTGCGGAACGCTCGATAATATCCAGATGTCCATATGTAACCGGGTCAAAACTGCCCGGGTATACCGCTCTTAACATATCTCTTTCCTCCCTGCCGGTTCTATGAATACATGCTTGTTCGTCTTATATTCTTTCGTTTTAAGAAGCGTAAATCCAAGATCTTCCAGATAATCAAATTCCGTCTCCTTAGAAGCTTCCACGATAATCACGCCTTCATCCGCAAGCAGCTCCGATTCTGCAAGATATCCGAGCACCTTCTTTTCAAGCAGCTTGCCGTAGGGAGGATCCATGAAGATAAAATCAAACTGCTTGTCACCTTCCAGCTTATAAAGCGCCGTCATCACATCAGCGGACATCGTTGCTGCCTTGTGGGCAAGCTCCGTCCTCTTAAGGTTCTCCTTGACGCACGCCATGGCCTTCGGATTCTTCTCCACGAATACAGCCTCCATCGCGCCCCTGCTGAGCGCCTCGATGCCAATCCCTCCGCTTCCCGCAAACAGATCGAGAAAGATGCAGTCATACAGATAGGGAGCGATCATATTAAATAACGTCTCCTTGATCCGGTCCGTCGTAGGTCTCGTATCCATACCGTCGAGCGTCTTAAGTTGTAACCGCTTGGCACTGCCTGCAATGACTCTCATATACACAACCCCTTATACTCGTTATAACATTTCCTGTCTATTATAAAGATTCGACCGAAAAAAGTCAATTGGGGACAGGGATATTTTAATTGGGGACGGGGGAAATTCGAATTTCCCCCGTCCCCAATTAAAATATCCCTGTCCCCAAAGAAAAAAGCACCCAACAGGTGTTATTTCAACCTGTCAAGTGCTTTTTCTAATCATTTAATCTGGTTGTTATTTACCAGCCATCTGTTTTTCTTGCTGCTCGATCATTTTCTTAACCATATAACCACCAACAGAACCATTCTGTCTTGATGTCAGGTCTCCGTTGTAACCCTCTGTTAACGGTACTCCTAATTCGTTTGCAACCTCATATTTGAATTTGTCCAATGCACCCTTTGCTTCAGGTACGGCTGCTCTGTTAGATGAACGACTTGCCATTGTTATACTCCTCCTTTTCGTATCTTATCGAGCATTTGGATGCTCGATAATTGTTTGTAACTTTTTTGTTTTTTGTTACAACGATAGTATATGGAGGATTTATATTATTACACTAGAAGTTCCTTCATATTTTGGCATTTTTTTCATCCATTCATTTTTTGAATCCAAAAGCAGGTCCGCCGCTTCGTTTGCCTTCTGCAGCAGCTTCGCATCCTGGTATACGTCCCCGAGCCTGAAGTCCATCAGGCCGCTCTGGCGTATACCGAACAAGTCTCCCGGTCCGCGCAGCCTCAGGTCTTCGCTGGCAATCTTAAACCCGTCATTTGACTCGTTCAGTATTTCGAGACGCTCCTTCGTCTCCTTAGATCTGGAGGCGCTCATAAAGATACAGTAGGACTGGTGCTTCCCGCGCCCGACACGCCCGCGCAGCTGATGAAGCTGTGCCAGGCCGAAGCGTTCTGCATTTTCCACGAGCATGACAGTGGCATTCGGCACGTCGATTCCGACTTCGATGACCGTCGTGGATACGAGGACCTGAATCTCGTTACTGCCGAACCGTTCCATGATGTCATCTTTTTCCGCCTGTTTCATCTTGCCGTGGAGGCAGGAAACGGACACCTCTTCCCCAAGCTCATCCTGTAGCATCTGGGCATAATCCAGGACATTTTCCACCTCAAGATGTTCGCTCTCCTCCACCATCGGACAGATGACGTAGCACTGCCTCCCATCCTGCACCTGCTTCTTCATGAATGCATACGCCGTCTTACGGTAGCCGGTGTCTACGACGCAGTTCTTGATCGGCAGCCTGTTTGCAGGCAGTTCATCTATCACGGATATATCCAGATCCCCATATAAGATGATGGCAAGGGTTCTCGGTATCGGTGTGGCACTCATGACAAGGATATGCGGCACGCCGCCCTTTCGGGCGAATGCCTCCCGCTGCTTGACCCCGAACCTGTGCTGTTCATCTGTCACGACCAGTGCAAGATTCTTATAGTTCACCTTTTCCTGAATCAATGCATGCGTTCCTACGATAATCTGGACTTCGCCGCTCTCTATCCGTCCATACGCTGCACGTTTTTCTTTCGCGGTCATTGATCCGGTGAGAAGCTCCACGCTTATTGCAGCCCCGTACCGGTCAAATAATTTCGTGATGGATTCGTAGTGCTGCCTGGCGAGCACCTCCGTCGGCGCCATAAGCGCTCCCTGGCAGCCGGAAAAAGCAGTATCCATCAACGCCAGGACCGCCACTATAGTCTTGCCGGAACCCACATCTCCCTGCACGAGACGCGACATGGCCGTACTTCCCGCCATATCTGCCGCAATCTCATCCGCCACCTTCCTCTGCGCACCTGTCAGCTCATAGGGAAGCTGTGAGAGAAATGTCTCTGTCCCGAGAGCTTTCCTGACCGGATAGTGGTTCTGCTCTTTTTCGTTACTGTCTTTCAGCTTTCGCAGCGATAGGATAAATTCCAGAAACTCTTCAAATACGAGCCTTTCTCTTGCATGATAGAACACTTCTTTATCTTCAGGAAAATGTATGCCACGTATGGCATAATTGTACTCGGCAAGTCCATATTTCAGCCTAATCTCGCCCGGCAGCGTCTCTTTAGAGAGGTCCAGTTCCGTAAGTGCCTGCCGCACCGCCTTCATGACGCTGTTATTGGACAGCCCTGCGGTCAGCCCATAGACCGGCTGCAGCGTGTGGAGCTTCTCTTCGTACCTGGCACTCGGGTAGAAGATCTCAGGGTGTTCCATGACGATGCCGCTTTTCCGGTTTACAATCCTGCCCCTCAGCGTTATGACCCCTCCCTTTCCGAGGGTATTGCGCAGGAACGGCATGCGGAACCAGATGACCTTCAGCGTACCGGTGATGTCCTTGACGTAAATCGTCGTGATCTGCATATTCCGGCTGCCGGATACCTGCACCCTGCCAAATATCGCCCCTGTCACCGTCACGACACGCCCTTCTGAAGCCTCGCTGATCGGAATCGGCTCATCATAGACATCATATCCCCGGGGATAGTAGCGTATCAGATCTCCTACCGTAGCAATTCCAAGCCGTCCAAACAGCTTCTCCGTCTTTTCACCTATTCCTTTTAATTCGCTTATTTTTGTCAATTCAACCATAATTGCAATCCTTACTATGCTTTTAGACAGAAAAGAGACAGACCTCTGCATGCACAGGGCGTCTGTCCCCTCTTCCTCTATCTTATTCTACAGCCAGCACGTAATAATATATCGGCTGCCCGCCGAAGTGTGCATCCACATCTACATCCGGATATAATTCCTCTATCTCTTCGGTAAACCGTTCTGCATCTTCTCTCTTCACTTCCTCGCCATAGTAGAGGCTGATCAGTTCGGAATCGTCATCTACAAGCTTGACAAGCATCTCTCGGGTCGTCGCTTCCACTTCCTGGCCTACCGCCAGGATGCCGCCGTCTCCGATTCCCATGATGTCCCCTTCATGAATCTCCTTGTCATCAATGCGGGTATCACGTACGGCATACGTCACCTGCCCTGATTTGACGTTCTTAATCTCTTTCAGCATCGTCTCCTCATTGGCGGCCGCGTCTGCTTCAGGCATAAAGTTGATGACCGCGGTAATCCCCTGCGGAACCGTCTTTGTCGGTATCACTATGATATCTTTGTCCTCAACAAGAGCTTTCGCCTGGTTCGCGGCAAGTACGATATTTTTGTTATTCGGCAGTATGAATACCGTATCCGCGTTCACCTGTTCGATGGCGTTGAGCATATCCTCCGTACTCGGATTCATCGTCTGTCCGCCTTCGATAATATAATCGACGCCAAGCTCTCTGAAAATTTCATTCAGGCCCTCTCCAATGGAAACAGCGATAAAGCCCATCGGCTTCCTGGGCGCGGCATTCTTTTTCGCCGCCTCTTCCTTCTGCTGCTTTGCAAGATTCTCGGCATCCCGGATCAGCTTCTCCTGGTGCTCTTCCCTCATATTGTCTATCTTCATCCGAGACAGCTGTCCATAAGTAAGGGCACGCTGTATCGCCAGTCCCGGGTCATTCGTATGCACATGAATCTTGACGACATCATCGTCAGCCACGCAGACGATAGAATCTCCAATAGAAGACAGATATGTTTTGAACCCGTCCTCATCCTCTTCGGAAAACTCTTTTTCCGTCAGTATGATAAATTCCGTACAATAGCCAAATTTAATATCTTCCGCTTCCTGTGATACCTTTGGCGCAGTCACGGTCACCTTGCCGGGCTCGATAGTGCTGTAGTCGATCTCTTTGCCCTGGAATGCATCATAAGCGCCTCTGATTACCTCCAGAAGGCCTTGTCCGCCGGAATCCACCACGCCGGCCTCCTTTAGCACAGGAAGCATATCCGGCGTCTTCTCCAGCACCTCTTCCGCATGCCTGATCACTGCCGGTATAAAGATTTCCAGATCGTCGGTCTCCTCCGCCATCTCTGCCGCCTTGTCGGCAATACCGCTTGCGACCGTAAGGATGGTTCCCTCTTTTGGCTTCATGACCGCCTTATATGCCGTATCTCTCGCCCTTGCACATGCCGCGGCAAGTCCAAGCGCGTCTATTTCTTTTTCTTCACGGATAGACTTGGTAAACCCGCGCAGAAGCTGTGACAGGATGACACCTGAATTCCCTCTCGCCCCACGCAGGGAGCCGGAAGAGATTGCCTTAGCAAGGTCTGCCATATCTGGTTTCTCAAGTGCAGTCACTTCCCTCGCAGCAGACATGATCGTAAGGGACATGTTCGTCCCGGTGTCTCCGTCCGGTACCGGAAATACGTTCAGTTCATTGATATATTCTTTCTTCGCCTCAATATTCTGTGCTCCAGCCAGAAACATCCTGGCAAGCATATCCACATTAATAGTTTTTGTAGCCACTTCTTATGTTCCTCCTTAACTAATCGATGACTCTGACGCCTTCAATGTAGATATTGATCGTATCTACCGGCATTCCGGAAAACTCTTCCACCTTATATTTTACATTGCTGATAAGATTTTCCGTCACGGCTGAAATACTTACCCCATAAGCGACAATAATATGGAAGCTGAGCGTAATATGATTCTCTTCTGATATGCTCACCTGGATACCGTGTGTCAGGCTTTCCTTCTTCAGAAGATGGACAAAGCCATCTTTCATATTGACTGCAGCCATCCCTACGATTCCAAAACACTCCACAGCCACGGTCCCTGCATACTTCGCAAGCACTTCAGGATCGATGGTGATGATACCAAGATCCGTACTCATACATCCCTTCATATTAAAAACCTCCAATTCTCTAAATTGAAAATGCAATATACAAGCTTAACAAAAATATTATACTATTAATTCCCTTATTTTACAAATAAAAAACCCAGATTCCACAAGAAATCTGAGTTTTAACTTTCATTACGCACGTTCAACTCTGCCTGATTTCAAACAAGAAGTACAAACATACATTTTCTTTGTAGCTCCGTTTGCTGTTTTAACACGAACTGATTTCACGTTTGATTTCCACATCTTTGGTGATTTTCTATGAGAGTGGCTTACGTTGTTTCCAAAGTGAGCACCCTTTTCACAAATAGCACATTTTGCCATGACTGCACCTCCTAACGCTCATAATAAGTCCTTTTCCGAACTCGCAACACTGATTATTTTACCAGATGTATACAAGAAAAGCAAGTACTTATTTTGATTTTCTGCATATTATTTTTTCAATTTATCCAGCATCTGCGGATTGCGCTGCAGCACGTACAACAGCATCGGAAGCAGGCTCACGACAGAGACGAACAGCGTGAAGAAGCTGTATATCCCGGGGAAGCCCCAGTAACGGAACTGGGTAAACAAGGTAACCACTCCCGTCAGCAGCGTAATGCCGAATATGATGATGACTGCGGCAAGCAGTACGATATCGTACCGCTTTCCCGCAAGTTCCATAACGAGGCATCCAGCCGCGGCCAGTGCCGCAAGCGCCAGTATGACAGAACAGAAATTGTCAAATGCCGAATAATAATCCCATATCCAGGAATAGCTCGTATACGGCGTGATTCCGGACACACGTATGCCGGACAGGAACAGCAGGCCAAAATAGGGAATCAGAGGAACGATCTCGTACTGCCTGTATTCCCGCCTGTCCAGAAAGCATAATACGCCAAACACAGCGATACACAGAGCCGGAAGCATATATTCTATCATGGAGAACATGGTGAAGAATTCAGCACCGCTCCAGAGTCTGTCTATCACGAGCAGAACTACAGCCACAGCCGCCACGATTGCGGTCAGCCGCCCTCCGGGCAAGGAACCCAATATGTCGGCACCGGCCTGTCTGCCCCCCTGGGTGCTGCCGGCGTAAGCTGCTTGGCCGGAATAGGCCTGTGATCCGGCATGGCCGGCATCTGCCGCGCGTTCATTCCTAGCCCCGCACTGGGGACAGAACCGGTCCGTCACATACATCTTCTCCCCGCATCTTGCACAGAAGCAGCCAGTCTTGTCTTCTTTCTTGTTATCCACCGTGCCCGCAGACGCGCCGTATGGCGTCTCCTTATGGGCTGTCCCGCCGTACGGAGGAGGTGTTGGCCCGCCGTTCTGACGGTTATATGCATCAGCAATAAGATTGGCATTCTTGATAAGCACGTTGAACGATAGGAAGCTGCCCACGAAGCAGATCAGGCAGCCGACGAGATACCACATCAGGAATTCTCCTCCGCCTTCCGCTATTGCAACTCCATATCTCGGTCCTGCCTTTCTGAGACGGTTGGCCTGCTTATAGAACCAGTACAGCCCATATATGCCGCACGTGATGACGGACAGAAGAAGCACCAGTATATAGTTCATGCTCTCTTCCCCATCTCCCCGGCACATCGCATTGAC
Organism: Extibacter sp. GGCC_0201; assembly: GCF_017566055.1. Lineage (NCBI taxonomy): Bacteria > Bacillati > Bacillota > Clostridia > Lachnospirales > Lachnospiraceae > Extibacter > Extibacter sp. GGCC_0201. Next base: position 70,246 of record NZ_JABFCH010000003.1, read on the forward strand.
ATCTTCCGTATAGGAATACCAGAAGAATATGCTGTATATGCCACATGTCAAGAATGTCAAAATAATATATGTAGCCAGACTTCTTTGCTTTATCATATGTTTTACCCTCGTATTTCTCTCATTATTTTAAATATCAGCCCGTCATCCAGGTCTATCTTAATGATACCGTCCGCCTGAAAGGCGATGCGGTATACATATACCGCCAGCAGCAGAATGAGAAGCAGGCCTCCCAATACTCTGGCCGTCTTCTTTCCCATTCTGAACCGTTTTGGCAGCACATCCTTGTGAAGGATATACCAGATGGCGAATCCGGTCGGCAGAAGGAGCGGATGATAAGAGAAGGAAGCCCTGAAGTCAAGGCTCACCATGCTCTTGAACGCCCTTGTCATCCCACAGCACGGGCAGGGGATACCAAACAGATACTCCAGCGGACACCTCCAGACAAAAAGGAGGAGCACAAGCAGACCGCTGATTATTACAAGGTGACGGACAATAATCTTTCTCTTCATCACTACCGTACTTTCGTCCCGCACTGGTTGCAGAATACCATATCCTCCGACAATGTATTCCCGCACTTCGGACACTCATTATTGACAGGGGCAGGGGCATCGGCAATCCTGTTGTCTCTATACTTAAGTTCTTCCTTAAGCTGCGTTATGAGCGTTTCCTTTTCTTTCAGCTCCTGTTCCAGCGTATGTATGCGCGCTTCCTTCTCAGCCAGATCTTTTCGCTGCTTGTCCGTTTCGTTTTTTACATATGCCCGGATTCCGCCAAGCAGGCCTTCCAGCCCGTCCTTACACGCCGCGGCCTCTTCTGTCTGTACGCCTGCCCTTTCCACTTCCGGCAGACTGCCCATTTTTGCTCCGCAGTAGGTACAGAACACGGAACCTTCCCGCAGCTCGCTGCCACATTTTAAACATTTCATCATCTGCATTCCCTCCTGTTCATTCTTATGTATGTCAAGAAACATAAAAAGTGCAGTTTCTGCCATGACAGCATCGCCGCACTCTCTAAGACGCTATTCTTTGCCGCAAAACAATTCATACCCCACCAGCGCACATATTATGGCACATATCAACTCTATCAACGGATGCCTGACAAGTATTGTAAATATCATACCTACTGCCAGACACAGCAGGGCGAATCCCACTACTCGTTTCATTCACTAACCTCTGCACCAATTCTCACTATATTATATGCACGCTCTCAGGAAACGAGACTGTTAGCCGGCAATATCCTCAGCGTCCCCGGCACCATCCAGTATATCCTCCACATCCTTTTCCGTCATCTTATCTTCCCCTTTTGATCCAAACTTATCTATGACGTCAGGAATCATATCCAGTATCTTTGTCATCGTATCCTGGTTCTTGATGTTGACAAGCTTCGTATGTCCATTCTGGATGACGAGCACCGCGCATGGCGTCATCTTCCCGCCGATTCCGCCGGCCCCTCTTTCTTTCCTGTCACCGTTAAAAGCCCCGGCTCCCACCGCAAACGATACGTCAACAAGAGGCAGGATAATCGTGTCCCCTATGTGAATCGCATCGCCTACCACCGTTTTTGACGAGATTACCCCGTCCATTCCGCAAAATAGCGCTTCTACCGTTCCTTTAAAATTATTTTCAGCCATGTCCGTTTCCTCCTCAACAATACTATAATTCAAAACTTCTAATGTGCTTATACGTGGCGCGGACTTCCCTGCACCAGAACAGCCTCCATAACAGCAATACAAAATGCAGTACACGCACTTTGCCTTTGACGAACAGCGTGCCTTCCAGTATCTTCTGCTCAAAATCCGGAACAATCTCCGTGTCCCTTCCCATGAAAGGATATAGGACGCCAAGCCCCGCCAGAACTTGTCCGGTTCTGTACGGATCTTCAAACCCATAGTGTATTTTTGCTCTTACCGTCTTCGGCTTCAGCCGTCTCAGAAGACGGAATGCTTCCTTTTTCACTTTGGCAAATGCCGTCTTATGGATATCATCCAGAATAAACTCACTGAGCTTTTCCTTTTTCTCTGATAACGCCTTTATTTTATCACATAATCTTTGAATTGTACATTTTATCTTACGGAATGTCTGCCTGCATTTTTCATAGAGATTTTCAGATTTCCCATGCTTCTTGCCAGAACCGGTCTTTTCTTCCCGAGCATCTTCTGCAGTTTCTTCCCGCTTCGTCTCAACTCTTTCAGGTAATCCGGGTTCTTTTTCATCTTTTTTTTGAAGGCCAGGATGCTCTTTAGCACCGCGTCCACCTGTTTCTTCCGTCTCTTCCAATATCTCTTCGTATTCCGTTTCATCTGTTTCCACTTCCCCTTCAAACTTTTTTATGTCGTCTGCATCCGCCTGCTCTTCTCCTGCCATCTTCTTGAAAAATATGCGCAGATTCCAGTCAAACTTATTCCCGCGGTACGACGCCGTGAATCTGATCAGGTGCATAAGCCACGTACATGTCATATCTGCCTGAAGACTGTCGGACGTCCCGCCTGAAGCTGCCTCGATGCGGTATCTGAAGGGCACAAAAAGCACAATGCAAACCAACAATACAAGTATCCCCAGTATTGCGGCTATTATGATTCCTATGATCTTCAAGATAAGCAGTATAATATGTAGCATCTTAATCTTCCTGTTCTTTTTCTAATATATAGGAACGGATATCCGTCCCTTCCGTCTCATGATATACCTCTTCTGTTATTTTTTCCACCAGTTCCAGTGCATCATCATAACTTTTCGCGATTCCGACGACAAGATAGTCTTCTTTCGGATAATCCGGCTGCAGAAGAAGGATGGAATTAATAATCTCCAGATGATTTTTTTCATTCCCGGACAGCACGATCAGGTGAATGCTCACCTGGAATTTATTGCTTTCCAGCTTTTTTATTATTTTATCCTTCTTCTTTTTAAGCCCTTCCGTAAGGTAGATATGCCGGTAATATTTCATCTTTCTGTACCTCTCTTTGCCGCTTATGCCCCTGCCCGATAAGCATATTAATTATAATAGGCGTCGAACACCTGCTTCGCGACATTGACTGCTTTGGCCGAACCGTCGGAAGCTTCTATGATTACGCTGATCACAAGATCCGGATTGTCTACATTCGTCATGCCGATGAACCAGGAATGGTCTTTTTCTTTGTCCGAGCTATATTCCGCAGTCCCTGTCTTTCCGGCCGCCGTATAGCCCTGTCCGCTCAGCACGGACGCCGTTCCGTACTGTACCACATCCGTCATGTATTCCTTTAGCTTCGACGCCTCCCCAGCGGTCATCAGCGTTCCTGCCTTCTCTGGTTTGTTTTCATCCACGACAGACCCTGAATAATTGGTGACCGCTTCCACCAGATAAGGTTTCATGAGCGTGCCTCCGTTCGCTATCGCAGAAGTAATCAGAGCCATATGGTATGGACTCACCTGCGTCTGCCCCTGCCCCATGGCTGTCATCATCTTCTCTCCGTCGGAAGCACCTTTCTTCAGCGTGAACTTGCTCTCGCTGTACGGAAGATCGGAAGGCAGCTTGGAGTCAAAGAGCAGCTCTTTCGCCGTAGCCCGGAACTTGCCTACGTCCAGTGACAGTCCCATATTAGAAAATGACGCGTTGCAGGAATATGCGATAGAATCTGCAAAGTCCACCTGCCCGTGTACATGATTATTAAAACAGTGGATGGTGAGTCCGCCGTGTTCTATGGCACCGGTACAGTTGTAACTGTAATTCGCATAATCAGAGTGTTCCCTCATATATTCAAGGGCAGTTACCACTTTAAACGTCGATCCCGGCGCGTACTGTCCCTGGGTCGCCCGGTTCAGCAGTACGCTGTCTTCACTGGAGTTCAGGGATTCCCAGTTGTCCGCTACTGTATTAGGGTCAAAATCCGGCTTGGACACCATGGCAAGAACCTTTCCCGTACTCGGCTCTATTGCCACGACCGCTCCCTTATAGCTTCCGAGCGCATCGTAAGCAGCCTCCTGCAGCCCCGCGTCCAGCGTAGTGACAACATTGTCCCCCATATTCTTCTTGTCCTGGAATTCATTTTTCAGCTTTTCCAGGAAAAATGCATTCGAAGTAAGAAGTTCAAAATTCTCTAACGATTCCAGCCCTGATTTGCCCTGTACGCTGTAGCCGACCACATGGGCGAACATGCTTCCATACGGATACTCCCTCGTCTCGCTGCCGTCTTCTGCCACATTCGTCTGTGCGAGCACATTACCGTTCTTATCCAGAATCTTGCCCCGGACTACCCGCTTGGCATAGGAGTCCTGCCTGGCATTATATGGGCTGCGTATGATATCCCTGCTCTTCACTACATTGAAATATGCGATATATCCCATCAGAACAAGGAACAGACCTACGAATACATAGGTGACTCTAGCGAACTCTTTGTTTCGGGCGCGCTTTGCCTTTTTCCGGCGCTTGTCTGCCTTGTTGGCCTCTTTGCGGTCTTTGCGGGACATCTGCCGTTTTTCTTCGCTTCTTTTTAACTTCTTGTCCGCTTCTCTTTGCTCGTAGCCTTTCCTTTTTCTTTCTTTCAATATCTTCTTCCTCATCTTCTCTTAATATATACAGCCCCTGGATGATTGCAAACATAATCATCGTGCTAAGTAAAGAGCTCCCTCCGTAGCTGACCAGCGGCAGCGTGACACCTGTAGACGGTATGAACTTTGTCACGCCTCCGATGGTCAGGAATACCTGGAATATGTAGCACGTCCCAAGTCCAAGGGCCACCAGCTTATAAAACATGTTGTGAAGCTGCATTGCGATATTCAGAAACATCACGTAGCAGCTGACGCAGATCAGGATAATGCAGAGGGCAAATATGATTCCCATCTCTTCTGATATGACGGAAAAGATAAAGTCCGAATCGGCAACCGGAATCAAGTCCGGTTCCCCCTGACACAGGCCAAGCCCGAACCAGCTCCCCGTGCCGATGGCGAACAGAGACTGCGCCACCTGATATCCGCCATTGTCGTAAGCTGCAAAAGGATCCCTCCAGACGATGACACGTGTCCGTACATGGCCAAACAGATAATATGCTCCCACCGATGCCACGCTTCCGGCCCCAAGCCCCGCCAGTATATAAAGCGGCTGCCTCGTCGCCACATAGAGCATGACGAGATATACGATAAATATGATAAGCGCTGCTCCAAGGTCCTTGGATACGACAAGTATAAGCACATGGAACGCGGCCAGTGCCGTGGTGATGACGATATTCTTAAATTCCAGCGACATCTTGAAGCTGGAAGCCACGAAAAACACGAATATGATCTTGACCAGTTCTGACGGCTGTATATTGATTCCCGCTATCGTAAAGCCCAGTTTGGCTCCGTACGATACCTGCCCGACGACCGCCACGATACCGAGAGATACGATACCCGCTATGGCATAGACCTTCCTCCACTCTGCCAGCTTCTTGAACTTCCGTATGATTACCGGTACAGCCAGGCTGATTGCAATCGCTCCTGCCGCGATGACGAACTGCTTCACCGCATTTGTATAGTTAAGCCTCGTGAGCATGATAAGACCGATACTGAGCAGCATGCACAGATTGTTGACGACAAGCCGTGACACCTTCGGATACAGGATGGTATACAGCAGTATCGTCGCGCCAAACAGCACCACCTGCATCAGATAAAAAGCCAGCAGCTTGATGTCTTCCGTCTCCAGATACATGACGAGAAAGGCAATGATATGGACCATATACATGAGTACGTTCTGCCTGCGCAGCATGCTCTTCTTCCGGTCCGGATCTTGATATCCAAATATGCTGAAGCAGAGATACGTATACATGGTTATGAGTATGATCATCAGATATTTGGACAGCTCAACAATAATATTTACCAAAACTTCACCTACTTCACTCCCCGTTTGAAATGTCCTTTTGTAAAATCCATTTCCGGGGTTCTAATATCTTTCCGTCTTACAAAGGCATCGGTATACAGTGCCGTTATCCTCCGCGTCTCCTGTGCATCTTCTGTCGTAAAGTCGAGGCGCAGGGCCGAAGGTGCAAGAGCTTCCACCTCTTCCCGCTGGTTCAAAAGGACAAGCGGCGAAGTGTTATAAATTATATTATAACAGTATGCACAGCAATTTTTAACCGCGAATTTCTTCTGGTATCTGTCGCTGATATAGGACAGGCCGTCCGAACCGGAACACCGGTCTGCCGTCTTCTGTATGCAGCCCGCCGTTACCATCACAGGCTGATAGCCGTACGCAACGAAGGTCCCGTCGCTTATGCCAAGCACTTTAAGCTCCTTTGCATTCAGTTCCGCCGGAGCCGTGTAAGAATCGATACGCGTCCTGCTCAGAAATTGTTTCGCGTACCGGTTGAATACATAAATATTAGAATCAGAAATCACCTTTTTAGGGTATCCCTTCTTTTCCAGCCATCTTAAGCTTTCCCAGTTACGAATCAGCACGCCGTCGAACAGATCTTGGATGACAGGATATCGGCTCTCAAATAATGCAGCCGTATCCTCCCGGAAGATGTAGGGCAGAGCCACATACATCTCCTTCCCTGCAGCCTGTCCACGGCGTACGAGCCTGCATATGGACTCGCCCGTCCCGTCAAGCAGCAGGGAGCTGTCGGCATAGATGGCTTTGATTCCTTCTGCATTGACTGCCGTCTCAAGCTGCATCTCATCCGAGACGGATACCGTGATGTCTATCGGGCCTCTGCCGCCATCTGTCTTAAGCGTTCCACCCGCAGGGGTCTCTTCCTTAGGCCGGAGCGCTTCTGACTTTCGCCGGTACGACTTCAGCAGCGCCTCTTCAAGCAGACGTATGCCGTCTCTCCTCAGTTCATTTAATGCCTGCATCGGAAGAAATATGCTCTCGTCCATATGAACTGCAAGCCTGTCAAATGCAAACTGCGTCCCGCCGGTCTTTCTCATCTGCTTATCTACCCGCTCTGGGCTGAGCGGCTGCTTTACCGCCTGTTCAACTGCCGCTCCTTCGCAGGCAGCCGTATGACCATTATATTCAAGCTCCAGTTTAGCACGTTTTCCTTCGGAAAGTATTAATTTCCCATTAATTTTTTCTTTTATTCCGAACGCAGGATACGATGTATCGCCTTCCACGCCTTTTAGCCTGGAATAGGAAATCATATCCCTGCCATTGTGCCGCTTATAGTACCCGTTACAGTATCCCCGCCTTCTGTAAGCCGCATACAGACGTTCTCTGTCCCCATCGTCTACGGCATACCGCTCTTTTCCTCGTTCATAGTAGAGGTCCGTATATTTCCGATACATGCTTACTACCGTATATACATAATCCGGCTGCTTCATACGGCCTTCTATCTTAAAAGAATCGATTCCGGCCCCTGCAAGTTCCGGTATCATATCTATCGTGCACAGATCCTTGAGGCTCAGCAGTCCGGCAGGTTTCCCGCCGTGGACGCTGTAGGGCAGCCGACATGGCTGCGCACACTGGCCTCTGTTGCCGCTTCTGCCTCCGAGCAGACTGCTGAGGAGGCATTGTCCCGAGTAGCAGTAACAGAGCGCCCCGTGTACGAAGCACTCTACTTCCATGTCCGTCTCTTGCTTTATCTTCCTTATCTCTGCAAGAGACAGTTCCCTGGCCGGTACGACACGCGACACGCCCTGCTCCTTCATAAGCGCGGCACCCGGCGCTCCGGTGATTGTCATCTGTGTGCTTGCATGAAGGGGAAGACCTGGAAAATACGCCCTGATATACTCTGCTACTCCGATATCCTGCACGATGACTCCGTCAAGCCCCTGCCTGTAATACGGATTCAGATAACGGTACAGATCGTCTATCTCCGAATCCTTCAGCAGGGTATTCACCGTAAGGTATATTTTTCTTCCGTGTATATGCACATGATCGATGGCCCGAAGCAGCTCTTCTTCCTCCGGATTATCCGCATATGCCCGCGCCCCGAAACGGGGGCCTCCCATATACACCGCATCTGCACCTGCAGCAACTGCGGCATTCAGGCTGTCCACCGATCCGGCGGGAGCCAATATTTCCACTTTATTATTCATTGATATGCGCCCTTTAAAAAAGGCTGTCCGCCGACAGCCTATTTCTTATGATTATTTTTCATTTCCGTCTCCAGCTGAACAATCTTCATCTGAAGCTCCTTGTTCTCCTCTTTCAGCTTGTCCATCGTCTTTTCTGCATTTTCCAGCTTGATCTGGACTGAAATCAGTTCATGTTTCAAATCGTACATCTCTTTGTCTTTTGCTTCGATATCGCTTTCCAGCGTACCGCCTTGTTTCTTAGCCTTAAAATAATCATCGGCTATGTTAAGGGCCAGCAGGACGCTTCTAGTCTCCGCACTCTGTTTACGGTATCCTTCGCTGCTGCTGCACTCCTCGATCTTATGATTCAGATAGGTGGAAACCTTCTGCAGATACTCCTCACTCTCGAAGCCGCTCAAAGTAAACACCTTGCCCCCTATTAAAACTTCCGTAAAATTTTTAGATGATGCCATAGAAGCCTCCTCTGCCTTTCATTCATACTCTGGTAATATTATAAACTAATCTCTCACAAAAACCAACTATTTTTCGTTATTTTCCCTCGAAATTCCAAGATGGAGGTAAGCAGCCTCTGTGACGACCCTTCCTCTCGGGGTCCTCTGGATAAATCCGTTTTTCAGCAGATATGGTTCGTAGACATCTTCGATTGTGCCGGCATCTTCCCCGACTGCCGCAGCCAGAGTGTCAAGCCCTACGGGACCTCCCTGGAACTTATCTATCATAGTAAGAAGAAGCTCCCGGTCCGTCTGATCCAGCCCTTCCTTGTCCACATCGAGCAGATCAAGTGCGTAATTGGCCACTTCTTCCGTAATATATCCGTCATATTTCACCTGTGCGAAGTCACGCACCCTCTTAAGCAGCCGGTTGGCAAGCCGCGGTGTGCCGCGGGAACGCCTTGCCAGCGCATATGCGCCCTTTTCGTCTATGCCGACGTCCAGCACCTGTGCCGAACGAAGTATAATCGTCTTCAGTTCATCCACCGTGTAGAATTCCAGCCGGTTGACCACGCCGAACCGGTCCCGGAGAGGCGCCGTCAGCATACCTGCACGGGTCGTCGCGCCGACCAGGGTGAACTTCGGCAGATCAAGGCGTATCGACCGTGCTGTCGCACCCTTGCCGATCATAATATCTATGGCATAGTCCTCCATTGCAGGATACAGCACTTCCTCCACCTGCCTGTTCAGCCTGTGGATCTCATCTACGAAGAGCACGTCGCCCTCCTGGAGGTTGTTGAGTATCGCTGCCATCTCTCCCGGCTTTTCGATTGCCGGACCTGACGTTATCTTCATATTCACATCCATCTCGTTGGCGATGATACCTGCAAGCGTTGTCTTTCCAAGCCCGGGCGGCCCGTAGAACAGCACATGGTCCAGTGATTCCCCTCTCTCCTTAGCAGCTTCGATATATATCTTCAGCGTCTCTTTTGCTTTTTCCTGCCCAATGTAATCCGTAAGAAGCTGCGGACGCAGGTTATTTTCTATCTTGATATCTTCTTCCAGATTCTCTGTGGTGATTATTCTCCTGCTCATGATTCTCCCCTTATGCTAATACATCATATACTTCAATGCACCCTTCAGCACTTCTCCTACTTCCATATCCTCGGTGATATCTACCTGTTTTACCGCTTTGAGCGACTCGGTGCTGCCATATCCGAGCGCCACGAGTGCCTGGACTGCCTCACTCTGCACTTCATTCGCCCCGCCTGCAGCGTAAGCCGCAGGCTGACTGTCCCCATGAGCTGCGTGTTCCAGAACGTCCTCAATGCTCAGCTTGTCCTTCAGCTCCAGGATGAGCTTCTCCGCTGTCTTCTTCCCGATTCCGGGGGCTGCCTGTATCGCTTTGACGTCATTAGATATCACCGCAAATCTCAAATCATCCGGGGACAGGGCCGACAGTATGCCAAGCCCGCCTTTTGGCCCGATGCCGTTGACACCGATGAGAAGCCTGAATATGTCCAGATCGTCCTTGGTCAGGAAGCCGAACAGCTGCATCGCGTCCTCCTTGACGTTCAGATAGGTATGTATCTTCACTTCCTCACCTGCCGCGGGAAGCAGGCTCATCGCCTGCCCTGACATATAGATTCCGTATCCCACTCCGCCTACATCCACGATAACCTTGTCCGCCTCGACAGCGGCAAGTTCTCCTCTTATATATGATATCATAGCTCCTCCTAGAAATTGATATTGACAAGCCTCTTCAGCATCCCGTCCGCCGCGATTCCGATCAGAAGCCCTGTGGCAAGCCCTGCGATGAGCAGCACAGGTATATAGTATATGACACTGAACGTCTCCACCACGACCATGGCAATAGCAAGCTGGCCGATATTGTGGCACACGCCGCCCGCTATACTGATTCCAAGAATGCTGAAGCCGCCTCTCTTCCTGAGCAGGGCCATGACGGTCAGGCTCAGAAGCCCTCCGGCGAGACTGTATATGATGCTGAAATAGTTTCCAAAAATAAATCCTGAAAGCACGACTCTCACGACAGACAAGAGATAAGTCTCCTTCAGGCTCATCTTATATAATGCAATTACGATAATCAGATTGGCCAGTCCCAGCTTGACTCCCGGAACGCCTATATGAAATGGAATCAGCGTCTCCACATAGCTGAAGATGAGAGCCAGCGCAGTAAAGACACCGAAATAAGCCACCCTGTTCTTCACCCCGGTATCCTCCTAATTGGTCACAGCGTCAAATTCACTTTCTTCGCTGCTCTCCACCTCGACTACGACTTTGTTCGGGAGGCAGATGATGTTCTCATGATTCATAGAAACCGCTTTCTGATGCACACAGAGCTGGTCGGGGCAATCAGCGCTTATCATGCTCGCTTTGCCGTTCTTGATCTGAAGTATGTTCGTCCCGCCGTTGATGCTCACTTCCCTGTCCTCAGACAGGCTGTATGTCCCTTCAATCTCTCCATTCACCTTCACCGTGACACAATTGGCCCCTCTGCCCCCGACGACCTGATGAAGCAGAAAAGCGCCTCCGGCGACACATACGATAATAAGGATAAGAATCCAGTCTTTTTTCTTCAACTTCATTTTCAATATACCTGCCTTTTCTCTCTAAAAACTATTCTAGCACAAGAAATCCCGCCCTGCAACCACATGTTCGATTGCATAAGTCTTTATTTTATTGTATTCTAATGTGAGTGCAGCAAACAGCAAGAATGCTGCTTGCAGACATTGGAGGATGTTCTATATAATAATAATTAGAAATAAGTATAAATATGAGGTGTTTTATGAAATATAAGAAATTTGTCTCTATCATCACTGCAGCCATGCTGCTTGCGACCGGCTGTTCCGGTCTCCCGAAAGAACGGGAGAGCCAGACCTATACCGACACGTTATTTGACACGGTCATCTCGGTCCAGATCCTGGATTCTGTGGACGAAGATGTACTGAAGGGCTGTGAGACGCTCTGCAGGAAATATGACGCCATGTTCTCCCGCACCAACGAGGACAGCGACATCTCCCGCATCAATCGGGCAGGTGGCGCTCCTGTGGAAGTGTCCGACGAGACAGTGAAGCTCATTAAAAAAGGAATCTATTACAGCGAGATGTCTGGCGGCGCCTTCGATATCACGATTGCTCCTGTCGTCAGCCTGTGGGACTTCCAGGCAGAGGAGGCGTCTCCCCCGTCACCGGAAGATGCGGCCGCGGCGGCCAGCCATGTCAGCTATAAGAACATTGTCATATCAGACAATAAGGTCTCGCTGTCAGATCCCGGGGCCGGAATCGACCTTGGAGCCGTCGCAAAGGGATATATTGCAGACCGCCTGAAAGATTACCTCGAAAAACAGGGGGTAAAGCATGCCCTCATCAATCTGGGTGGGAACGTGCTTGCCATAGGAACGAAGCTGGACGGTACGGATTATAATATCGGCATACAGAAGCCATTTGACGAAAGCGGCAATCCTGTTACTTCCGTCAAGATTGCAGACCAGTCCGTCGTCACGTCAGGCATCTACCAGCGGTATTTTAAAAAGGACGGCAAGATATACCATCACATACTGGATCCCCGTACGGGATACCCGTGTGACAATAATCTGTACAGTGTCACGATCATAACCGATTCATCCCTGACCGCCGATGCCCTGAGCACCACATGCTTCCTGCTCGGCTATGACAGAGGCATGAAGCTCATCGATCAGCTTGACAATGTGGATGCCGTATTCATTACGGATGACAACGAGATACACTATTCCAAGAACTTTCAGAAATAAGACGAAGCAAAAAGGCCGGAGTCCGCGTACATATGCACGCAAGACTCCGGCCTGCTTTTTGTCCGTAATCTATAAGCCTATGGCCTGCCGGAACGCTCGGTACGTGATGAAGCATTCACAGCCTCCTCTAATAGTACCTGTAGGAACCGATAGCTGCCACTCCAAATATGACGAGGAAGATAATTGCAAGGATGATTGCGATGCCCATGATTATCAGGTATGCACGACAGTAGTTCCTCCTGTTGATATTACCGTTCTTTCCAAATGCCCATACAAAGTAGAGGATAATTCCCACACAGGGAATGAAAGTCATAATCAGAATGGTAAGCAGCCAGTCCCCCATCGTCATCGGGCTCTGGTCCATGCCCGTGCCGTAGTTCGTATTGTATCCTTCATTATTACCGACGTTATAATTATAATTGTCCTGATAGCTGCTCTGGCCGCCCTGGCTGTAACTTCCGCTATATCCTGCATTTGGATCCGTGTATGTATACTGGGCGCTCTTTGGTTCCGTATCCTGCCCTGCGGCACTCTCATCATTCCGGGAAGCCGTCTCTTCCTTCGTATTCTCAGGCGTGTTGTCTAAGTTGTTATCCATTGTGATGTCCTCCTAACTCATATTATCAATATTCTATCATGGAGGTTATATAAATGCAAGAAGAGCCGGAGCCCGGCGGAAGGAATGCTCCTTCACGCAGGGAACCGGCTTTTCTTGCCGTATCACGGAGACGTACACCTTATTGCACCATGATACCTACAGAATAATCTTCTTTGGACATTTTGCCGCGCAGGCGCCGCAGTTCGTACATTTCTCAGAATCTATGTATGCGATGTTGTCTACGACCTTGACCGCGTCAAACTGGCATACCTTCTCACACATCTTACAGCCGATACAGCCGACGGAACAAGCTTTCATGACATCCTTGCCCTTATCTTTCGAGCTGCACTGTACCAGATGCTTCTGCTCATATGGAACAAGCTCGATCAGATGCTTCGGGCAGGCAGCGATACACTTGCCGCAGGCTTTACAAGCCTCTTTGTCTACGACGGCAATGCCATCTACTATATGAACCGCGTCAAACGGACATGCCTTCACACAGCTTCCTTCGCCGAGGCATCCATAATTACAGGACTTCGGCCCGCCATTCTGCATCATGTTCACCATAACACAGTCATTGATGCCGTGATACTCGTAATCCTGCTTTGCCTTCTCGCACGTACCGGCACATTTTACAAACGCGACCTGGCGCACCTGTTCTCCGGCCTCCTGCCCCATGATCTCGCCGATCTTGGCGGCCACCGGGGCACCTCCTACCGGGCAGGCTCCTACTTCGGCTTCCCCTTTTACGATTGCAGCGGCAAGGCCCGAGCACCCTGCATAGCCACAGCCGCCGCAGTTGTTGCCGGGAAGGACTCCCATGATGGCTTCCTCGCGCTCATCTACCTCTACTGCAAATTTCTTTCCTGCAATCCCAAGGAACACACCAATGAATAATCCGGTGCCGCCTACGATTACAGCAGCCATTATAATACCTGTTACACTCATCGTTAGCTCCCTCCTATATAAGTCCGGAGAATCCGAAGAACGCAATCGCCATAAGGCTCGCGGTAATCAATACAATCGGAGTTCCCTGGAAAGATTCTGATACGTCATTATACTCAATTTTCTCCCGGATACCTGCCATTATGACAATGGCAAGGGCAAAACCTAATGCAGTTCCGACTCCGTTAATTACACCCTGCAGAACAGAATATTCCTTCTGTACATTTGTAAGCGCAACACCGAGGACCGCACAGTTTGTCGTAATGAGCGGAAGATATACGCCGAGCGCCCGGTACAGGGACGGAACGGATTTTTTAAGGAACATCTCCACGAACTGTACAAGACAGGCGATAACAAGGATAAAAACGATAGTCTGCAGATACACCAGCTTTCCGCCCATTATCGCCTTATTGGACAGAATGAACTTGTATATCAGGCTCGTTACGAACGATGCAATCGTAATAACAAAGACAACCGCTCCGCCCATCCCGGCAGCGGTCTCTACCTTCTTGGAAACTCCAATGAACGGACAGATTCCCAGGAACTGGCTGAGTACAACGTTATTAACAAGTGCTGAACCAATCGCTATAATAAGTAATTCTCTCATGATCTATGTACTCCTCCTATTCTTTCTCATTTCCTGCCGGGAAAACTTTTCCGCCACATGCACCGTTCGTACATGATGCGCAGCCTTCTCCACAAGTTGCCGCTTCAACTTCTTTCCTGCCCTTCTTCGCCGCGTTCCGCTTAATTTTGTTCTGGAGAGCAGTCAGCCCTGCAAGCACAAGGAAAGCGCCCGGTGCAAGGATAAATATCGTAACCGGTACATAACCTGCTTTGCCGGTAGCGCTGTCGGCCAGCGGAATCAGCTGGAATCCGAACGCTTTGCCGGATCCGATGATTTCACGGACGACGCCGATTGCGGCAAGCCCTACCGTGAATCCAAGCCCCATACCTATTCCATCGAAAATAGACGGAAGCACCGGATTTTTGGACGCGTAGCTTTCTGCACGGCCAAGGATGATACAGTTGACTACGATCAGAGGTATATAGATGCCAAGCGCGTCATAAAGGCTTGGAACAAAGCCCTCAAGCAGGAACTGTACGATAGTTACAAATGACGCCACGACCACGATAAACGCCGGGACTCTGACAGAATCCGGAATAATCTTTCGCAGCATAGCTATCAACATATTGGAAAGCACAAGTACGACTGTCGTAGACAGGCCCATACCTACACCGTTTATTGCGGATGTTGTTACCGCAAGGGTTGGACACATACCTAACATCAGGACGAAGGTAGGATTTTCTTTGACCAAACCGTTAAACACTCTTTCGGTACATTTATTCATCTCACACTACCTCCTTAAAATGCATTCTGGTAATACCCGAGAGCAGCGTTGACAGCTCCGGTTACCGCTCTTGATGTAATAGTTGCTCCGCTCAATGCATCGATAGGCTCGCCGTCACCGCCATCCTTGGACACGACGAATCTGTCTGTCTGTTTTCCTTCATACTGCTCATAGAATACAGGCTCCGTCGCTTTCATTCCAAGTCCCGCGGTCTCACTGATAGAAAGGATCGAGATACCGCTCACTGTCCCATCGCTGGTGATGCCGACCGTTATCTTGATATCACCGCCATAGCCTTCCTTGTCCGTCGCCGTGACGATATATCCGGCTTCTCCGCCCTTGACCTCACAGACTTCATCAATCTCAGCCTTCACGCCCAGATCTTTGATAGCCTTCTCGGCCGCTTTCGCATCCACATCTATCTCCTCAAAGTCGCTGGATGACGCTTCCGGGAACACTTCCTGCCATGCCTCTTTTTTCGCAGCGTCCTGAGCCTGGGCAATCGGCTCTTTTGTGATTTCATATACGAAACCAAGGCCGACTCCTGAGACAAGAGTAATCAATGTAAGGATAATTGCATTTTTAACAATTTTATTCATTATTTTTCTCCTCCTTTACCGAACGGTTTTGGAAGAGTAACCTTCTCAATCAACGGAACAAAAAGGTTACTGATGATAATCGCGTAAGAAACACCCTCTGCAGAGCCGCCGAACAGACGGAACAGCCCGGTCAGTATTCCAAGCAGAGCGCCGTATACGAGCTGCCCTTTCTTGGTGATTGGTGACGTGACATAATCGGTCGCCATGAACCATGCGCCGAGCATGAGGCCGCCGCCGCACAGATGGGCAGTAATGTACTGCACATCAAACAATCCGACATTTGCATTGCTGAATTGTCCGAATATGCCGATAAAGATTACAAATGTGACAATATATGTACCAGGAATACGAAGGTCGATTGCTCCAATCAGTATCAGGAAGATAGCCCCGATTATAATTGCAATCACGGAAGTCTCACCTATCGTCCCGGGTATCGTGCCGACAAGCATCTTCATGGAATCGACAGACTGGCCGTCTTTGAGCATCGCCAGCGGTGTCGGCCCCGTCACGCCGTCATAGATGTATGTAGTCATCTGCCCGGTAAAGGATATCAGCAGGAAACATCTTGCTCCAAGTGCAGGGTTCATGAAGTTCTGTCCGAGCCCTCCAAAGAGCTGCTTTACTACCAGGATACCGAACACGCTTCCGAGCGCCCCCATCCACCACGGAGCAGACGCAGGCATGTTAAGCCCGAGCAGAAGCCCTGTTACGACAGCACTGAAGTCATTGACCGTGACTTTCCTGTGCATTAACTTTTCGTAAATGTACTCTGTCAAGACTGCCGACACCGTCGTGCTCAAAAGCATGATAAACGCAGGCAGCCCGAAGTTCCATACGCCGAACGCTGACGCAGGCAGCAGAGCGATTGTCACACACAGCATAATATTGGCTGAAGTGACTCTGGAACGTATGTGTGGTGAAGATGACATTTTTATATTGTTCTCCACGTTAGTTCACCTCTTCCTCTCATTTCTAGTTTATTTTTTCTTGCGGTTAGCCATCGCAATTTTTCTCATAGAACCAATGGACTGCTTCAGCGGACGTTTTGCCGGACATACATAACTGCATGAACCGCATTCCATACACTCAAGCCCTTCCTGTTTCGTAAATGCCTCTTCATCGTGATGCTCCGCATAATCAGCCAGCCTTGAAGGAATCAGCCTGCTTGGACAGGCGTCCACGCAGCGGCCGCAGTTGATGCATGCAGTCGGTTCATACTTGGCAACCTCATCCTTTGTAAGGCAGAGTATCGATGAATTCGTCTTCGTAACCGGCACATCCAGCGTAAACATCGAGAATCCCATCATAGGTCCACCTGATATCACTTTCTCAGGCTCTTCCTTGAATCCGCCTGCCGCTTCAATAAGCTCAGCCTGGTTCGTACCGAACAGGACTTTAAAATTGCCCGGCTCGTTTACAGCATCTCCGCTCACGGTTACGACACGGTCAATCGACGGCCTGCCTTCGGCTACTGCCTGATAGATGTTGATCATCGTCTCCACATTATCCACCACGCATCCCGCGTCTGCCGGGAGCATAGCTGAATTGATGGCTCTCCCTGTCGTCGCATAGATGAGCTGACGCTCACCTCCCTGTGGGTACTTCGTCTTCAGCGCCATCACTTCCATCCTCGGCTCATCTTTAGTCAGCTCCCTGAGCTTCTCTATGCAATCCGGCTTATTGTCCTCCACGCCGAAGATTCCCTTCGCGTTATCAAACAGCTTAAGGACCATCTTCATGCCTCCGACAATCTTCTCCGGGGTTTCTATCATACGTCTGTAGTCCGCAGTTATGTAAGGCTCACATTCCGCGCAGTTTGCAATAATATAATCAATCTTGTCCGGCTCCTTCGGCGACAGCTTTACTCTTGTAGGGAATCCTGCACCTCCCATTCCGACGACTCCTGCTTCTCCGATTGCGTTTAATATGTCTTCTTTTGCCATCTCTTCCAGAGGCTTTGCAGGCTTATACACAACTTCTTCATACTCGCCGTCATTCTCAACCACGATACAATTCACCGTTGCTCCTGTCGGATTCAGATGCGGCTCTATCGCCTTGACTGTTCCGGACACAGAAGAATAGACCGGTGCGGACACAAATCCTCCGGCTTCCGCTATCTTCTGCCCTTTCAATACACGTTCACCCACCTCGACAATCGGACTGGCAGGCGCTCCGATATGTTGGGAAACCGGATAAACCAGATCACCTTTCGGATTTACTTCGACAATTGCCTTATCTTTCGCCAGGCTTTTGCCGTCATCCGGGTGTACGCCACCCTTAAATGTTAACAATGCCATCCCTTTTTTCCTTCCTTCCTATTTTCTCTTTATATACTATACAAGAAAATGCCCGCTTAATCCAGTGAATACAGGCAATTCTTTGTATATTTCCAAGAACATCTTGTCGAAATTTTAACATATAAAAGATAGAGACTATACAGTCTCTATCTCCTTATTTCGACATGGATCATATGCCGCATTATTCTTCAGTAGTCGTCTCCTCGTATGTCTCTGGCGCATCTTCCACAACTTCTTCTACACTTTCCTGTACTGGCGTGTCCGGTTCCAACGCTTTCATGCTGAGGCTGATCTTCTTTTCCGCCTCGTTCAAATCCACGATTTTGGCTGTAATCTCCTGTCCGACAGACAGTACATCCGACGGTTTGTCTACGTGCGCTCTGGATATCTGTGATACATGAAGCAGTGCATCCACGCCCGGCGCAAGTTCTACGAACGCACCAAAGTCAGTCATCCTGGCTACTCTTCCTGTAATACTCGTTCCGACCGCATAATCCTCAGATGCATTGGCCCATGGGTTTGTCTCCGGGAACTTAAGGCTCAGCGCAATCTTCGTATCGTTGATATCCTTAATCAATACCTTGACCGTATCTCCCACCTGGAATACTCTCTTCGGATTCTCTACGCGTCCCCATGACATCTCTGATATGTGAAGAAGCCCGTCAACACCGCCTAAATCGATAAACGCCCCGAAGTCTGTCACATTTTTAACAGTTCCTTCGACCGTATCGCCGATCTGAAGCTTCTCAAACAGCTCTTTCTGCTTTTCTGCCCTCGCAGCGACAAGAAGCTGTCTCCTGTCACCGATGACTCTGTTTCTTCTCGGATTGAATTCACTGATGACAAACTCAATCTCCTGATCCTGATATTTGCTTAAGTCTTTCTCATAAGTATCTGATACAAGGCTCGCAGGGATAAAGACTCTTGCCTCTTCAATTACGACACTTAAGCCGCCGCCGAGAATCTGTGCAACAGGCGCTTTCAGAACTTCTTTGTTCTCATAAGCCTCTTTCAGTCTTTCATTGCCTTTTTCGGCCGCCAGCCTCTTATATGTCAGCAGCACTTGACCTTCACCGTCATTTACCTTTAAGACTTTGGCCGTCATCTCATCGCCGACAGAAACCATAGTAGTAAGATCGACGTTCGGTTCATTCGTATACTCGCTTCTTGTTATGATGCCATCCGCCTTGTAACCTATATTCAAGATAATTTCATCCGGCTTCACATCGATGACCGTACCATCTACTACCTCACCGTTTCTGATTGTCTTAAAAGACTCGTCTAACATTTGTTCAAAAGTTAATTCCGACATTATTTTGAACCTCCTCAATTATTTTATTGGGCGTGGATGCCCCTGCTGTAATACCTACTGTTTCCACGGACCTTAATTGATTCATATCCAAATCGTCAAGTGTCTGTATATAGTACGTATCCTTACATGCATCGCTGCAGATTTCAAATAGCTTCTGAGTATTGGAACTGCGCCTGTCACCGATGACAAGCATCGCCTCTACTCTGTCTGCAATGTCCCGCGCTTCTTCCTGGCGCTCCTTGGTTGCATTGCAAATCGTATTTAAAACAATTATATCATACCCCTTTTTTACGATAATTTCAACTAAATCTTTGAATTTATTGTAATTAAATGTCGTCTGCGCCACAACGCAGATCCTGCACTCTCTTTCTTCTATAATAAAGTCTTCCGCTTCCTGTGCATTTTCGATGACCGTGACGTTATCTCCCGCCCATCCTCTGATGCCTTCCACCTCCGGGTGCGCGCTGTTTCCTATGATGACGATGTGCGCTCCTTTGCTGCTTTCTTCCGTTACTATATTATGGATCTTCTTCACAAAGGGACAGGTCGCGTCCACATAGGCAATTCCTTTTTGGTCAAGCCTGTCGCAGACCGACTTCGGCACGCCATGGGACCGGATGATTATGATTCCCTCATCGATGCGGTCCAGCTCTTCTTCCGTCTCCAGCACTTCCACGCCATGCCGCCTCATATCTTTGATGACTTCTTCGTTGTGGATGATGGGGCCATACGTATATATCTTCTCTCCTTTATGCAGCCGGATCTGTTCATACACCGTTTCCACCGCCCGCTTTACGCCAAAGCAGAAGCCTGCAGTTTTCGCCAGTTCTATTTTCATATGTTCCTTCCTCTTCTCTTAACGGCACAGTCGGATAATCGCCTCGACAACTTCCGGTATCGTCATGTCCGAGCTGTCGACGAGAACCGCATCTTCTGCCTGTTTGAGCGGTGCCGTCTCGCGCGTCATGTCGCGCCTGTCTCTCTCTTCTATGTCCGCGGCTATCTCGGAGTACACACAGCCGACGCCCTTCGCCTTCAGCTCCTCATAGCGCCGCTTCGCCCTCGTCTCCACACTCGCCGTAAGATACACCTTCACATCCGCATCCGGCAGCACACATGTCCCGATGTCTCTTCCGTCCATGACAACATCTTGCTCTGCCGCCAGATTACGCTGCAGCTTAAGCAGCTTCGTCCGCACTTCCGGCACGGCCGAGCTCACGGAAGCCATATTGCCTGCTTCTTCCGTACGAAGTCTGGACGTAATATTTTTCCCGTTCAGATATACCTGCTGTACCCCTTCTTCATACCGGATGGTCACATCCGCGTCTTCACATGCTTCTATAATATTTTCCCTGTTGGAAGGGTCAATCCCTCTGTCCAGAAAATGTACTGCCAGCCCCCGGTACAGTGCGCCGGTATCCACGTAGATATATCCCATCTTTTTCGCCACCAGCTTGGCTATCGTACTCTTTCCGGCGCCTGCCGGTCCGTCAATCGCTATGTTATATCCCATCTTAACTCCTCGCCTGTTCATACTTCCATTTTTATATGGGCTTTCCTATATACTATCCATCGGATTACTTATAAATATGATATGTCTGACCCAATGCATTCAGTATATCGTACTATCTTACGATGGACAAGTATTTTTTACGGATAGCCGCATGATCCGTTCCTTTCGTATACGGCTTTCATCCTATTCTACATACTTGCGGTATATTTGGGCATGTTAATCATATGGAGGTTGGTTATGAATAAAAAGACAATTTACTGGACAAGCGGTATTATCGCTATACTTATCATCATCCTGCTGATCGTCTGGGCCGCTTTCGGCAGAGACAGCAGCACGCGCTCGAACGACGACATCCCCCGGGGACCGGCCGCAGAGCAGGCCCTCTCCAGCTATCTGGAAGATCAGGACATCCTTATGGATAAAATGATGGAAGATATGGAGCATGTGCAGCCGTCCGGCAACGCTGCCCTGGACTTCCTGAACGGGATGATTCCCCATCATGAGGCCGCCGTATCGATGTCTGAAAGTTACCTGGAGTATGGTGGCGCGGATAAGGAGCTGAAAGAGCTGGCCAAATATATCGTCCGCATACAGAAGGAAGAGATTGCGCAGATGCAGTCCTACATTGATGAATTGGAAACAGACGGGACCGAGGATCCTGAGCAGGAACAGGCTTATCTCGAAGCATATGAGACGATGCTCTCTTCCCACCACTCTGCCCATTCCTCACACGGTACCTCTGCCAATGTAGAAGCCGCGTTCGCAGAAGGAATGATCATGCACCATCAGATGGCGGTAGAAATGGCACAGGCTGTCGTAGGTAACACGGACAGCGAAAAGGTGACCACGCTTGCAGAAAACATCATACAAGCACAACAGAATGAAATCACTCAGATACAGGAAATTATGAAAAGGCTGTCGGACGGCACACACAGCCATCACTAGCTGGTCTGGAGTTAAACAGGTATGCCTTTCCCCGCCGCATAGCCGGTGGACCAGGCAATCTGCAGATTAAAGCCGCCGGTCAGCGCATCCAGATCCAGCACCTCCCCGGCAAAATAAAGCCCCTTTACAAGCTTCGATTCCATCGTGCCCGGGTCGATTTCTTTCGTCCGGACGCCCCCCTTCGTGATGACCGCTTCCCGATAGTCACGAAGCCCGGTGAGCGTGACCGGCAGATGCTTTATGAGGGATACGAATCTGAGACGCTCTTCTTTCGTGATTACATTGACCTTCTTGTCAGGATCGATGCCGCTCAATCTTATCATTACCGGAATAAGCTTTGCAGGAAATAATCTTCCGACTGCATTTTTAAACTGCCGGTTCAGATTCTCTTCAAAGTCTCTGCACACACGCTGGTCCAGCTGCTCCTTTGACAGCGCCGGCTTCAGGTCTATCTGAAGCTGCAGTTCCCTGCCTTTAAGCTTCTTTCCCACATAGCTGCTGGCCGTAAGCATGAGCGGGCCGCTCACTCCATAGTGGGTGAACAGCATCTCCCCAAAGTCTTCATACAGCTTTTTCTTCCCGTCATAAATGGATGCGCTTACATTGCGCAGAGAAAGCCCCTGAAGCTCTCCTATCCATTCTTCTTTGCACTCCATCGGTACGAGGGACGGCATACATTCTGATACCGTATGCGCAAGACTTCTGGCAAACCGGAATCCGTCTCCGTCCGAACCGGTAGACTGGTATGACAGGCCGCCTGTCGCGACGATGCAGGCATCCCCTGCGGCTTTTGTCCCGTCTTCCAGCACAATCTCTTTAAAATGTCCTTCTTGCGCCTCTATATGCTTCACCGCCGTCCTGAGATGCACGTGTGCCCCAAGCCGCGCCAGTTCCCTCTCAAGTCCGCGGATGACGTCAGAGGAACGGTCAGAGGCCGGAAACACCCTGTCTCCTCTTTCCACCTTCGTCCTCACGCCGATCCTCTCAAAAAATGCTATCACATCTTGATTTGTACAGCCGTAAAAGCTGCTGTATAGGAACTTGGAATTACTTACGACCGCGTCAAACAGCCCGTCCATATCACAGGCATTCGTAATGTTGCATCTTCCCTTTCCCGTGATGAACAGCTTCTTTCCAGACCTGTCATTCTTCTCATATATGTGGACTTCATGCCCGTTTTCCGCGGCCGCGATACCTGCATACATGCCTGCCGCACCACCGCCTGCTATCAATACCTTGCTCATTGCTGTCCCTTGCCCATCTCCTCCGAACCATTCAGTTCCACTTTATTCTTTACCATATTCAGCTCGTCCTTGCTGTACACCTGATACTCGTCCCATATCTCTTCCAGCGTTTCAAGCGTCGTTATCACCTCGTTCTGCTTCTTCATGCAGAGGGCGACAACCAGGGCATTGACTACGCTTAAGGGGGCGACAAGCGAATCAACGATGGATGCCATATCGCTTCTTGCAATCAGATTGCAGGAAGAGTACAGGTTCATCGGAGAATGGATGCTGTCTGTCAGCGTAATCACCTTAGCCTTGCGGTTGCTGGCAAATTCCAGTGCCTTCAGCGTCCGCATGGAATACCTCGGAAAGCTGATGCCGATAATAACATCCTCTTCACTGATACGTATAAGCTGTTCGAATATCTCGCTGGAGCTGTTCGTGTTCACCGCTTTGACGTCAGGGCAGATCAGATTCAGATAAAAGCTCAGGAAACTGGCCAGCGGCGCACAGCTCCGTATACCGATGACATAGATACGCCTGGCATTCAATATCGTATCCACTGCCATCTCAAATGTCTCGTGGTCTATCGCCCCCATCGTCAGCTTTATCTTCTCAATATCTGACTGGAGCACCGTATTCAGTATCTCTCCCTGGCTGATTCTCCCATAGGTCACTTCCATCCTCTGGATAGAATTGAGCTTCGTACGCACCAGCTCCCCAAGCGCCTTCTGAAATCCCGGATATCCTTCATATCCAAGAGCAGTGGCAAACCGGACGACCGTGGACTCGCTGACGCCCACTTCTTCTCCCATCCTGGCCGCCGTGAGAAATGCGGCCTTGTCATATTCCTCACGGATGAATTCAGCCAGTTTCTTTTGGCCCTTGCTGAATTTCGCATATTTTTCATCTATCTTCTGCAACAGCTCATTTTTGCTTCCCATGTCACATATTCCTTTTCTCCAATATTTCGTAACAATTAATTATATACCAGTTTACCATTTTCTTCAATATGTTTGACAAGCGGGATTGTTGCATGATTGATATTCCTGTTTAGTACCACTGTAGCAGCACTCTCCAATTATAGAGGAGAAAACGGCCGAGCAGAGCCAATACAAGGTATATTTCCATCTCATTATGAGCCAGCGCCACTGTTCTTGTGCTCTGCTTCTCTCTGTTTTTCTCACCTGTTATCCTGCAAAGCGCCGCCCATACTGCATAACCGGCAATCGTCCCCAGCGTATTCATGATTACATCCTCTACATCTGTCACCCTTCGATTAAAAAGCTGGCAGAGCTCGATTGCCGTCGACAGGCATGCCCCGACAGCCACTACCCTTAAGAGACTGCGCCGCTCTGTCCATATAAACGGTACGAGGAATCCAAAAGGCATGAACATGAACGCATTCATAACCTGTCCAAAGCCGACCCCGCCGGCGAACGGAATCAGATTGATTTCATCCGCCCGGATCAGATTGCCGAACGCTCCAAAATCCCAGATGCTTCCGCTGCCGGTTACTGAAAATACCATAGAGATATAGATAAGAAAAATATATGTCCAAATCAAGTGGGCCGGCCGAACTCTGGATCCGCCTTTCTTCGCCATATATATCTGGCAGAGCATACATGGTACGAGAACACATACATAGGGATAGGCCGTACTAAAAAAATAAAACATCTTCTTCATCCTTTCAAGATAGGTATTGCCGCAGCAAGCTGCGGATGTCTAAAAGTATATCTTAAAAACATGAAGATACTGCTTGGAATTTCTTAATATTTCTTGAAATCCCTCCAAATGGGGGTTTAGTGAAGTGGACGCCGCTGGGGAGGTATGGGGCAGATGCTCCGATGCGTCCGGGAACTGCGACTATCACACAGATTCCTAAGCCTGTGGGGTGTTCGCCGATGGCGGCTCTCACCCCACAAGCCAAGGAATCTGGTGAGGATTCTCCGTCCCTTCCGCTTATACCTTCGCATCTGTCCCATACCTCCCCATCGGCTATCTACTTTACTGGCATGGGCGGGGGCGGCAGTGTGGCGTTGCTGGCTGATGGAAAGGGCTTTGGTGAGTCAGCATAGTGATAGAGGGCTTAGCAAGCTAAAGCCCTTTGCCGAAAAGAAATCCTAATATAAGAAGAGCCGGAATCAGGTACGGGGATGTTGAGATGACATCCCCTGCCTGGTTCCGGCTCTTCTTGCAGCAACGGCGTGCTCGCCTCGCTGCATACACTTAATAACGACTAAATTGTTCTCTATGCTGCATATGTTAAGCTTGTTAAATCTAATCATTCATCTCACGCAGCCAGCGTTCATCCGCTGGCCAGTAACGCCACACAGCCGCACTCGCCCTTGTTAAGTGAAGTAGATAGCGGGCGGGGAGCCGGGTGGGAGATGCGCAGGTGCAAGCGGAAGAGGCGGAGAATCCTTTCCGTAGCCCTTATCCTGCGGGATGCAAGCCGCAATCGGCGCGCATTACGCAGGGTTAGGGATACGTGAAATAGTCGGAGCCTCGGACGCATCGGAGCAGATGCCACCCGGCTCCCAGTCCGCAGCCACTTTACTTAAACTCACATTTACTACACCGGATAGCTTCCGTTCTCCGTATCTGCTACCGTCTGGTCCACTTTCGTCTGCTGTGCTTCTCTGTATTTGAAGAAATCAGTAGCGACCTGCGGGAACAGTGCATAGGTGAGAACGTCTTCATCCTGCTGGCTCCACTGTGCCATCTCGCTGCGCAGCGTATCCAGTTCATCCGGAATGAGATCAGCCGGACGGCAGGTAATAATCTCGGCATCTTCTCCAAGGACTTTCTTCTTCACCTCTTCGTTGAACGGTTTTACGGTAGCCCCGTATTTGCCGCTCAATACATCCTTTGTCTCTTTCGTCGCCATCTTATAGCGCTCACCCATCAGCACGTTGAATACAGCCTGCGTACCGACAATCTGTGAGGATGGTGTTACAAGCGGAGGCTCACCCAAATCTTTTCTTACTCTTGGAACCTCTTCCAGCACATCGTAATACTTGTCTTCTGCCCCCTGTTCCTTCAGCTGTGATGTCAAGTTGGAAAGCATGCCGCCCGGAACCTGATACAGAAGCGTCTTGATATTGACGCCCATGTTCTTCGGATTCAGCAGACCGCTTGCCAATGCCTCATCTCTGATTGGACGGAAATAATCCGCAATCTCAGCCAGGAGATTCTGGTCGAATCCTGTATCATACGGAGTTCCTTTAAAAGTCTCAACCATGACCTCCGTAGCAGGCTGGGATGTTCCAAGTGCAAAGGGTGACATCGCCGTATCAATCACATCGACACCTGCCTCGACTGCCTTCAGATAAGTCATGGACGCAACGCCTGACGTATAATGCGTATGCAGCTGGATTGGCAGGTCTACTGCTTCTTTCAGCGCTCCGATGAGCTCTGTCGCCTTGTACGGTACGAGCAGGCCGGCCATATCTTTGATACAGATTGAATTGGCTCCCATCTCTTCAATCTTTTTGGCTATATCCACCCAATACTCAAGCGTATAGGCATCTCCGAGCGTGTAGGAGAGCGCCACCTGCGCCTCTGCCTTTTCCTTGTTGGCAGCCGTAACCGCCGTCTGAAGATTACGAAGGTCATTCAGACAGTCAAAGATTCGGATGACATCGATACCGTTTGACACGGACTTCTGTACAAAATATTCTACGACATCATCTGCATACGGACGGTAGCCGAGGATATTCTGTCCGCGGAACAGCATCTGGAGCTTGGTGTTCTTAAAACCGTCGCGGAATTTGCGCAGTCTGTCCCATGGATCTTCCTTCAGGAAACGCAGTGACGCGTCAAATGTCGCACCGCCCCAGCACTCTACAGAATGATACCCTACCTTATCCATCTTATCCACGATGGGAAGCATCTGTTCTGTCGTCATACGTGTGGCAATCAATGACTGGTGCGCATCACGCAGAATAGTTTCCGTAATTTTAATTGGTTTCTTTTCTATATCTGCCATTCTTTCTTCCTCCATCTTAATTATTATATCGCTCTTATGCTACATGACGCCGAAGATTGCCATAAACGTACCGGCAGCCACGGCCGTACCGATGACACCTGCCACGTTCGGTCCCATGGCGTGCATAAGCAGGAAATTCGTAGGATCCGCTTCTGCTCCAACCTTCTGTGACACTCTGGCCGCCATAGGGACAGCGGATACGCCCGCAGAACCTATCAGAGGGTTGACCTTGCCATGCGTTGCCAGGCACATGAGTTTGCCGAACAGTACACCGGCTGCCGTTCCAAACATGAACGCTACCAGCCCGAGGATGACAATCTTAATCGTATCCCAGTTCAGGAATGCCTCCGCGCTTGTCGTCGCTCCTACAGAAGTTCCAAGCAGGATGACTACGATATACATGAGCGCATTGCTGGCTGTCTCTGTCAATTGGCGGACCACTCCTGATTCACGGAACAGGTTGCCGAGCATAAGCATGCCGACAAGCGGAGCCGTCGTAGGCAGAATAGAGCATACGACAATGGTGACGATAATCGGGAACAGGATACGCTCCAGTTTGGATACCGGTCTTAGCTGTTCCATCTTTATCTGCCGTTCCTTTTTCGTCGTGAGCAGCTTCATAATCGGCGGCTGTATGATTGGTACAAGTGACATATATGAATATGCCGCTACTGCAATCGGGCCCATTATGGCTGTCTGCTGCAGCTTCCCGGCCAAAAAGATAGACGTCGGTCCGTCCGCCCCACCGATAATAGAGACTGCCGCCGCTGCCTTATCAGAGAATCCAAGAGCCATGGCGCCGAGATAAGCTGCAAATATACCAAACTGAGCAGCAGCTCCGAGAAGGAAGCTCTTCGGATTGGCAATCAAAGGTCCAAAGTCCGTCATCGCACCTACGCCGAGGAAAATAAGCGAAGGCAAGATCGCCCATTCGTCCAGAAGGTAGAAATAGTAGAGCAATCCTCCTGTCCCGTTGGCTGCGTCTTCCGCATGCAGCATGATATCCGGGTAGATATTCACGAGCAGCATACCGAAGGCGATGGGTACCAGGAGCAGAGGTTCGAACCCATGTCGTATTGCTAAGTATAGGAAAGCACATGCCACAGCAATCATGATCACGTTGCCCCATGAAAGACTGAAAAATGCTGTCTGATGCACGAGGTTTCCTAATGTCGTTGTTATATAATCCATTTTTTAACCTCCAGTCGTGTTTCAAACATAATAGAATGTATTATGTTTCTTAGTTTAATGTAGCTAATACTGCCCCGGCTTCCACTGCATCTCCTACAGCAGCATCGATGCTTGCTACAGTTCCGTCTTCCGGCGCTACGACTGGAATCTCCATCTTCATTGCCTCGATGATGACTACCGCATCACCTTTCTTTACACTCTGTCCGACATTGGCTTCTATCTTGAATACTTTTCCTGCTGCTCCCGCCTTCACCTGGATAGAACCGGCTCCCGCTGCTGCTTTTGGAGCTGCCTTCGGCGCGGAGGCCGGTGCCGTCTTGGGTGCCACAGCTGGCGCTGCCGGTGCCGCCGGTGCCGCTCCTGCACCTTTTTCTTCTACTGTCACATCATATACATTGCCATTTACTGTAATCGTATAATTCTTCATCTTCTATATCCTCCTTGATTTCCCTCTATTAATTCCATTTGTTCGACGGTCTTCTTCTTATGCTTCTCACGACAAAACCATCGGTGGTTGTTCCTTCCGCCGCTGCAATCGCTGCGGAGATAACTGCTATGAGTTCTGTGTCATCTGCCTCTTCCACAAGCTCCACAGCCGCGGGTATGCTGTCAGCTGGCGCCGGCGCTACAGCCGCCTCTTCCTGCTTCCGGCTGAATGCCTTCTGCAATTTCGGTATGAAACGGAATAAGGATATGATCAGTGAAATGAATATGAGTACGACAAACACTGTTCCCATTCCAAGAATCGTATTCAACCCTGCTTTTTCAAGAATTTCTCCTCTTGTATACTCTCCGGCCACAGTCATGCTGTCCAGATTCAGATTGCCTCTTGTGTCCGCTTTGAATAATACTGTAATTTCTGCATCGCGTTTCTCAAACTCTGCTTTTGTAACTACTTTCAATTCCGTTCTGGATGCCGTATATTTGTAATCGCCATGGCTTATATAGCTGCCACATTCATCGACTCCTGCTTTCCAGGCATTGATAGCCCCCAGAAAGCTCTCAGGCTCAAACGGAAGTCCAGCGCTCACGAACTGCTGCTCCATCGCGAATTCTGACATACTGTTCCACTGTTCTGTAGTGGCTTCATCCGCGCTTGCACAATAGTCGATGAGAAAATCTGTCACCTGCTCTATAGTGGCTTTGTCGTAATCGACATCGGTATTCTGCTTGCTGCCACACCCGGTAAAGCAGAGGACGGCCGCCAGCATGCAGAGTAATATGCTAATTTTTTTCTTCACTTTGCTCCACCTCTCTAGACCGTTCCGTGTTTTTTAGACGGGCGGTCTTCTCTCTTTGTGAATAACATCTCGAATGCTCCGATCACATATTTCCTCGTATCTTCTGGTGCGATGATCGTATCCACATAGCCTCTTCTTGCCGCCGCCAGTGGGCTTGACTGGATTTCTCTATATTCAGAAGCTTTCTCCTTGATTACTTCCGCATCAGCGCCCGCATACATGATCTTAGCTGCAAGAGCGGCCTCCATCATCCCGATTTCGGCATCCTGCCAAGCATATACCATATCTGCACCGATCGCTTTGCTGTTCATGGTCACGTACGCACTTCCGTAAGCTTTACCAACAATGACATTTACTTTCGGTACCGTCGCATTTGCAAATGCGTACGTAAGCTTTGCTGCTTCTCTTGCAAGATTCTTTTCGGCACACTTGCTTGCCTCAAAGCCGGATACATTGGTAAGTGAAAGGACCGGTATGTTGAACGCGTCGCAGAATGCTACAAATTCTGCCGCTTTCTTAGCTCCGTCTGCCGAGAGGGAACCATCATACTCGGCTGTGGCCTCTCCTTCTGAATCATATACTTTCGAACGGTTTGCCACTGCTCCTACGGTCATTCCGTTCAGACGTATGAAGCCGGTCACCATATCTTTTGCATAATGCTTCTTCGTCTCAAAGAAGATATTGTTGTCTGATATCTGGACGAGGGCTATCGCCGTATCTTCTGACGCGTTTTCTATACCTGCGCATACACGGTTCAGATCATCCGTGCACGCATCATAAGAGGAATCTTCCTCATTATTGCATGGCAGCATACATACCAAAGAACGGATGCTTCCCAGAATCTCTTCCTCCGTTCCGATGTCATCAACGAGGCCGGCGCTTTCGCTCTGGAACTGCGCAGATGATGTATCGCATTTAGATATTTCATTCCCTGGAATTGCATTTGGAGAATTGATGAATAATTTCCCTTTCTTACTTTCCATAAAAGTAAAATCGGTAAGTGCCGGAACAACGGCCAGCCCTCCGCCGCATGTCCCGAATACAGCAGTAATCTGAGGAATGACGCCTGATGCCATCGTCTGTTTCAGATACAGGCTGCCAAATGCTTCCAGAGCATCTGTCGCCTCCTGAAGCCTCAATCCTGCACAGTCCACAAGGCCGATGACCGGTGCGCCCATCTTCATTGCCATATCGTAGATGTTAGCAATCTTTCTGGCATGCATCTCACCGATAGCCCCGTTCAGAACGGATGCATCCTGACTGTATACATAAACCAGATTCCCGTCAATCACTCCATATCCGGTAATGACACCGTCCGCCGGAGTTTCTTTTTCCTGCATGTTGAAATCAGTAGATCTGGCTGTAACCGCCCCACCTATTTCAACAAAGCTTCCTGCGTCAAGCAAAGATTCTATTCTATTGCCCGCTGCACTTCCTGTTGCCAAGTTGTCCATAGTCTAGCCCTCCATTTTCTTACATATTCTAAATCAGGTCCTTTAGTATGAAAAATCTAAAAGTAAAACCAAATTTTTGCCAATTATATTGTATAATAACGAATTGAAAATAGCAATCCTTTTTGTAGTAAAATTGATATTTATTTCACATACTGTATCCTGTCTATAATTCGGTAGTTTTGTCAAGTATCTGGTGATAGAAGTCTTCCCGGCTGTCCTTCCTCTCAATCGTATCTACAATCTCACCGTCTTTGAGCAGGATGATTTTTTTACAGTAGCTGGCGAGACGGGAGTCATGTGTCACCATCACGACCGTCTTGCCCAGCTCATCGTTGATCTTGCAAAGTGCGTCTATGACGACCTGACCGGACTTGGAGTCCAGATTCCCCGTGGGCTCGTCGGCCAGGACTATCTCCGGATCGTTGATCAGCGCCCTGCATATGG
Source organism: Extibacter sp. GGCC_0201 (assembly GCF_017566055.1). Taxonomy (NCBI): domain Bacteria; kingdom Bacillati; phylum Bacillota; class Clostridia; order Lachnospirales; family Lachnospiraceae; genus Extibacter; species Extibacter sp. GGCC_0201. The sequence goes on from NZ_JABFCH010000003.1 coordinate 101,563, forward strand.
CAGTCCTCTGCTTCTCCCCTCCGGAGAGCTCGTAAGGCGCCTTGTACAGCAAGTCGGCGATGCCGAACTGCTCCGACAGCTTTTCCACCTTCTTCTTCATCACCTCTGGATCTGCTTTGTCCAGTATCATCGGCAGTTTGATATTGTCCATTACAGACAGGCTGTCCATCAGGTAAAAGTCCTGGAACACGAAACCGATCTGGCGTCTCCTTATGTCTGCCAGCTCATCCTTCCACAGCTCCTCTGTATCCATGCCCTGAAAGATAACGGTCCCTCCTGCAGGCCTTTCCAGCATTCCCAGAAGCTTGAGGAATGTGGTCTTGCCACAGCCAGATTTGCCCATGACGCCGACGAATTCCCCTTTTTCCACGGCAAAGTCAATCCCCTTCAGGACCTGTATCTTATTAATCTCTACGCTTCGTCTCGTCTCCACTTTATAATTGTGGACTAGTTCCTTTGTCTCTATAATCTTCTCATTCATCTACGCTTCCTGCCTCCCTACATTTATCCTGCTTCTCTTTATTCTGCGCTCCATCTGGTGCACCAGCCATGCCATCCAGGCTGCCTGTATGATAAGATATGCTGCGGCCATCGTCCCTCCTGTCTTCATGTAATCCATGATCTGGGAAGGTTCATATGTCCTGATGACAAATACAAAGGCCGTATATATGGCCGCAGTCACGGCGCTTACCAGAACCGGCACTATGGCAAAGGGCCACATCTCTTTTCTGATTGTCTTCATCTGTTCCCGCTCATGCATGCCCATACAGTCATAAAACCCATACCGGCGACAGATATCGTCTGCCTCGAAGGAGAATTTGATATAGGTCAGAAAGCAGGCACAGGCGGCAAGCATCAAGATGACAAAGGCATAGACTACCTCATTTGTGTACCGCTCAGAGACGATATCTTTGACGGTCTGCCGGCTTTCATAATACACCCGGATATCATAGTCATAGGATTCATCCGTGATATGCTTCTCGCGGAGAACCTTCAGCTCCTTGTCCACATCTGCGTAATGCTCCTCTGGGACTCTTAGCAGGCAGAGGTTTTTGATATCTTCCTGGGTACTGGCATATGCACTATTGAAATAATCATCAGAAAACACCACCAGATTCTCCTGCGATCCCCGCAGCAGCATGCCGGTCAGAATCTTGCACTCATAATCTTTGACTTTCCACTGTTCATACCCGCCGGCTCCCTGCGGCTGTCCCAGCTTCAGATATGGAGCCTTAAGGCCTGTCCCGGGCGATGTGTCGATTGGCCGGACCTTATAGGAGCTGTCCTGCTGAAAGACGATGTGAATCTCGTCGTCCTTTAAGCCAAGCGGGGATGGCTCCGGCAGTCCCTGCGCCTCGTAAAGCTTCCGGTAAGTAGCCTCCGAGATGCCGATGTTCTGCCCCGGAGGGGAAAACATAATGAGCGTTGCCATAAAGTCAAAAGAATTGCCCGTCGGCGTCGTAACCCGCAGCATAGGATAGACATCTGCCCTGGCATCATATTTCTGCTCTATGCCTGCCACGGTCTCTTCGTCCTCCTCATGCATAGTCAGTACAAAATCATATGGACATAGCTTTTCGGCCGGCTCTGCAATCAGATTGCCGCAGAACTGTATAAGGAACAGCCCAAGTGCAAGGAGATGGACGGTTGTCAGCATGACCAGATATCTGCAGTTTTTCTTATAGCGGTAATAAAAAGGAATCTTTTCCAGGAGATGCCGATAATAATGCCGCTCCGACTTGTCCATCCACTTCATCAGAAGCGCCTTTCCGTATGTAACCGTGAGGTATAGGCCCAGTGTGAAATAGATTACGGTCCACAAGCTCGTGTCCGCATAATCAGAGATGCTGGACCGGATGAACTCTAATCCCAGCAGGGTGGCAAGTATCAGGTATCTTCCCGGAATCTTTTCCCCCACCACATCATTTACTGCGGCAAAAGAATCTCGCACCCGGAGATAGGACTCATAATTGATGGCAGTGGCTATCATCAGCACGATGATATAGCCAATCAGAGCAAATAGATAGATGACCGGGCTGATGCTGGATACGATCACTTCCGTGCCAAGCTTCTTTACAAGAAGATGTCTCATATACAGCAGTATCCCTGTCCCGGCGGACACACCTGCGGCAAAGGAGATAAAAAGGCTTCCGGCATACTCTGCCATCATGATGACAGACAATGTCCTGCTTCGGATGCCGAGGACCGTAAACATTCGGTAATCAGACATCCTGCTTTTAATATAATAAGAAAATACAAATGCAGTCAGGAATATGGTAAGAAACATGATAAGACCGATTGCGCGTATCAGAATCTGCTGCAGTCCGGTTCCGAGAACGATGTCTTCTATGGAGTGGACTTTTCGGAGAATATAGTTCATCCCTATCGCCACAGTCAGAAATGTGGCGGAAAGTACGCCGCTTAAGATAAAAAGTACATAATTTTTCCATTTATATTTGAAATTGTCCCAGATAACGGAATAGAATTCGCGTGGATATCTCCCCGGGAAATGCAGGCGGCGTCTCCGTTCTTCCTTCTCTTCCCGCTCCCGTTTCTTCATCAGCCGGTAATTTTCATTGATTTCTTTACTCTGTTCCAGGTATAGTACCACGAGGAACTCTAACCCTATAACAGCCACAAACGCAAAAAGCGCCGGACCAGCGTCATATCCCCCGAATATCGTATACCCGGTAAAATAGACAAAGGTACAGCTATACATTGCCGTATTCAGAACTCTGTTTCTTTTGTTGAACAGAAGAAGCACTACATGGACCGCTACAAGAAGCACTCCTGCAAGCGCCAGATAAGTCACCACGTATGACGCGTATATATTTCCACCATCCGGCGCATATTCCGCAATCCCTCCCGCAGCATATACCGCCCGGAAGAATCCATATAGCGTATACTTTTCTGCCCCCGTATCAGCCCATGGCAGAAAGAAGGTGGCTGCCACCGCCAGAAGGCAGGCTATGGCAGAAAAGTATTTTCCCTCAATCTCTTCCCTATGTTTTTTCATGCAGACCTTTCCCCCGTTTCTTCATAGAACACGTTTTAAATCAATACCTGCTTTCACGTCAAAGAATATACGAAATTCCAGGCGGCGATTTATAAGCACACTCTACTCCATATTCCTCCGTTTGGCAAGTCTGCCTTTCTGTCCTACCCTCTTGCCGCAGTGGTCAGTCTGCATGTTCCTGACTTAGGGTCCGTCCTGCGTGACAGCGCTCACAGTCCGGCGGTATGTTCAAGTATATCCTGATAAAATGTATCCTCCCTTTCCCGGACCAGCTCTTTGATCAGCCTCCCGTCCTTGAGCAGCAGCACCTTCCTGCATCTGCAGGCAATTTTCGGGTCGTGGGTAACGATGATCACGGTCTTGTGCCACTCCTCATTCAGCCGCTTGAGCCACTGAATCACCTCTTCGCCCATGACGGAATCCAGGTTGCCGGTAGGCTCGTCGGCAAGAATCAGGTCGGGATCATTCATGAGGGCGCGGCAGAGAGCGGTCCTCTGTCTCTCTCCGCCGGATATCTGGAACGGATATTTCTCCGTATGGCCGCTGATTTGAAACTGTGCCGTCAGCTGTTCCATCTTCGCTTTCCTTCGTCCAGGTTCCATCTTATCCAGTATAGCCGGAAGCATGATATTTTCTTCCACCGTCAGGCTGTCCATCAGATTGTAATCCTGAAACACAAATCCCATGCCTTTCCTTCGGATGTCAGAAATCTCCTCCTCCCAAAGCGCTGCCGTTTCCCGGCCTTTCACATAGACTTTTCCCTCTGTAGGTTCATCCATCAGGCCGAGTATCTTTAGCAGCGTCGTCTTTCCGCAGCCGGAACGACCCATCACCGCAATGAAGTCTTCTTCCTCTACCGAGAGACTGATGCCCTTAAGTACCGGCCCCTGCTGTATGTTGTATGTCTTTACCAGCTCTTCTGCCTTTAAGATTGTCCCCATAACTGCCTCCTTTGCTTTTTCCTGTCTCCAAGGACCGCCCTCATATAATATTTCCCAAGCGCTGCCGTGACGGCTGCGTATAGTGATGAATAACACAAGAACAATAAGCCAAGAGACTTCAGATACACTGCCAGCTCCGCAGACGTATACATTCTTTTTACCGCCACTGCACATATAAATGGAATGGACAGCAGGACTGCCGGCACAAAGCTTCCACACACGATCTTCATCATTTCCCCTCTTAGGAGACGGCGGCAATCCTTCTGCGGCATGCCGAGGCATTTGAGCTGGCTGAACTTCTGCTCCAGCTCCTCCTGCTCCAGCCCGTACTTGATAAAAAAGAGAAAGAAGCTCCCCATCAGAAGTACGGCAAGCACTGCCATGCAGGCAGCTTTCTTAAAATGATGTTCCGCTTCTGTCTCTGCCAGCGCCGTCTGCTTTGCATAGTACGGCTGTATCCTGTCGTCCCAGGATGCATCGCTTTTGTGCTTCTCTGCAAATGCCCCCAGTTCCTGTTCCACCTTTTCATAGTTTTCCCCGCTGCAGCGAATCAGCTTCAGCCGCGTAGGTCCTTCCTTTTCCGTTCCGACATAGAAATATCCATTAAATGCCTCGTCGGAAAGCACTACGATATTCTCCTGCCTGCCCTGCTGGAACATTCCGGTCAGGATGCTTCGTTCGCTGCTCTTCATATGGTATGCCGGGAACAGGATTTCCCTTTCCATAAAGTTATAGCTCCTTATCGGCTGCCCGATACGAAGCCTGGGCTCCTTGTCACCTATATACCATTCCAGCGGATGGCTCTTGACCGAAGCGTCCTGCTGGAATACGACATGAATCTCGTTCTCCTGCAGACCAGGCCTGTCTTCTATCTGCTCCCCCACAGCTTTCTTAAGCTCCCGATAGGATGTCTCCGACACTGCGATATGCTGTCCCTGGGGCCACATGACACCCATATACTGATTGGCGGCGGCCTGCTCCCAGGTGTACGGCGCGCCGAGAGGTGTCGTACATCTGAGCATCGGCCATGTATGGATATCAGCAGCGTAAGTGTCAGACAGTTCTGCGAAGTAGTCATCGTCCTCATCATAGGACATGCAGACGAAGTCATACGGATAGAGCTTGTCTGTATCTCCGGACGCCTCTACAGCGGCATATTCCGGAATATAGATCATGCCCGAAAGAAGATGGAATGCAAAGAGCAGATACCAGAACCGGTAATTTGTCTTAAACCGGTACCGCCACGGCAAGATGGACAGAAGCTTATCCCCGCGGGCTGCCGACCGCCCTGCGTGGGCTTCAGCTATCCTGGCATACAGAAAGCAAAACAGCACAAAGGAGCCTGCAAGCGTCCACACATTTGCAGAGAACTTCTCCGTCTCAGGAGGCAGCCAGTACCGTACCGCCGATACTACAGTGGCCGCCAGTCCGGCCACGATACCGGGAAGAAGAAACCGATGTGGTATCTTCTCCGGCTCCTGCCTTCTGGTAGATATCTGAAACAGGCTTTTATGTCCGAACAGATGGTAGTTGACGAGAGAAGACACGGCGACCGCAGCTATATAGATTCCCGCGGCAGCACCGGATGTCTTCACTCCCTGCATCGGCCGGCCTACGGACTCTGCTATATCAGAAAACACGGTCTTCCCTGCCAGGATAAGCAGCCCATCAGACAGAAGCAGCCCTGCGGCCAGTGCAATCATGACACAGGCGGCATACTCCAGGACGATTATGAGGACCAGCGTATGCTTCCTTATGCCGAGGCTGTAGAAGATACTGTAATTCTGCATCCGTGTCCTGAGGTAATGCGTGATGATAAGGGCTAGAATCAAGATGGAAAAGCATGCTGCTACCGGAAGGATCTCCTCCAGTATACGCTGCATCCCATTGTCATATCCGGTGCCGATTCCGGTACCGCTCGATTTAAGCCCGCTCTGTACGCCGAGCAGAGTGTGAAGCACCGTGACAATCCCGCCGGCGCCTGCGATAAACAGAAGATAGCTCTTCCGGTTATGGACAAAGTTTCTCCAGACGATATGGTAGAAACCGCGGTCGTACTTGCCGGGGAAATATGTCCTGCGCTTTCTCTCTTCTTTCTCTTTGGCTTCTTCACGTCTCAGTATCTCTGCCTCTCTTTGCATCTGCCTCCTCTGTTCCAGATATATTCCGCCCAGGCAGTCGATTCCGACAGCGATAACGCAGAGAATCAGCCCGACATCCGGCAGATACCCGCCGAAGGTCAACAGCACGAGAAATACCATCAGCACCATGCCATAGATCGTATACCTCAGGAACCGGGGATTTCTGCGGAAGGCAAGCAGCACTATTCTTATCACGCTTAAGAGCGCAGCCGCCGCAATCAGGTACAGAAGATAATAGGACGGCAGCAGCTCTGCATATGCCCCTTCATTTGACACGGTCTTAAGGGCGGTCTTAGTCACAAGGCTATAATACTCCTGCAGGCCGCCGCTTTCCTGCACCGCTTTGAGAAACAGGGGCAGCGTGTACCTCTTCCCTTCGAAAGTCAGCCATTTCAAAAACAAGGCGGAACATACAAATACCGCCGACATGGCTATGCCAAGCAGCCGTCCTGCGCCGCACGGCGAACCGCCCTTTTTCCCTTTTCTATTCTCTTTTTCCATCGCTGTCCCTCCCTAATTATAAAGCTGCATTTCATAGCCGCATGAAGGTACATCATATGCCCGCGACCAGAATCGCGATGCCTATGATGCCGGCGATTACGAGGCAGGCGGCTTTTAGTAAGATTGAGGCGGCAGCCATCATCTGTGATACAAAGGTCTCTTTATTAGTTCTGTCCCTTACAAGAAATACATACTCCGCTACGAGAAACATGATGAGAACGGCGGGCAGCAATGGGCCATAAGAAAACATGTATTCCATCAAAAGTCCTTCCCCCGCTATTTTCCGTATATACATGGCGGTAAGGACAATGCTCAGGATGTTAAGAACGACATCCACATAAGCCGCTTTTACGAGAATATCTTTTTTTGCTTTCTGTTCAATATACTTCTTCCCTTCCTCCAGCAGCTTCTCTTCTTTCAGATTTTGTGCCATGAAGTCTTCCTCAAATTCTATCCCCTGCTCCATCATCATTTTCTGCTTTCTGCATATGGCGCACTGCGCGAGATGTTCCTCCACAAGCTCCCTGCTCTCCTTGCTGCAGGCATCGTCCAGATAAAGCGGCAGCAGATCTTGTATTATGTTACAGTTCGTCATCTCCGTCTCCTCCTAACCTTTCCTGAATCATACGCTTTGCCCTGTAGCAGGTGACCCTTACCCAGGATTCCGACTTGCCAAAGAGCCGGCTGATATCCCGGCACGACAGCTCACCCATCACCCGCAGGGTAAACACTTCCTTATATGGCTCCGCAAGACCGTGCAGTATCTCATGAATCCGCCTTCTCTGGTCCGCATCTACCACCGCTGCCTCTACATTGTCCCTGCTCATATATCCTTCCAGACTCTCCTCCGGTGCCAGAGCCTTGTTCTTTTGGCACCACGCATAATAAGAATGCTTGGCAATCTGACAGAGCCAGACCGATATCTTGCATGTACCCCGGAACTGGTCCAGATGTTCAAATGCAAGACAGAATGTCTCCTGTGTCAGCTCTTCCGCAAGATCCGGACTGCCGCTGAGCTTAAGCAGAAAACGGTATACACTTTTCAGATTCCTTGTATAGATCTCTTCGAATTCATCCATCTGCCCTGCCTCCTTATATATAAGAGTGCGCAATCCTTGTTTTGTTACAAATTATTTTCCTGTTTTGGACGTAATATATTCCAGATTAAAGTATAGCACATGCCTCCATAAATAGAGTGTTAATTATTTACCATTTGCCTTTAGCATGCTAATACAGCGCCAAATCACCTTGCCAAAACTCCAATAAATTCCTAAAATAATTATTAACTTTTTCTTAAAAACGAGTTGTACTATAGTCTGATTTGTGCTATCATCTATCTCGATAAAGTTTTAAATATTGCTGGTGGGGTTCCAGATATTTAAAACAAAATAATAACCTAATATTGGGAGGTAATAAGTATGGAAACAGCAGTAAAGAAACGTAGACCGTTTGGCTTCTATGTTTGTGCTCTCGGATTTACATTCGAGCGTCTGGCATTCTACACAGTGAAATACCTGTTGGCCATCTGGATTGCAACTGAGGCTGCCAAAGGTGGACTTGGTCTTACCGATGTAGAAGGTGCTGCCATGTCTGCTTCCTTCGTAGCATGGACGTACATCACGCCTATGTTCGGCGGATACATAGCGGACCACTGGTTAAGCCCGAGAATTTGCGTCGCTGCAGGTATGATTTTGATGGGGATTGGATACCTGTGTACATGGCAGGCCCACTCTATGGGTCTTGTGTGGGCAATGATTGTTCTCGTATCAATTGGTACCGGGCTGTTCAAAGGGAACTTATCCGGTGTCAACGGACTGTTATTCCACGATAAGGATGAATTGAACTCAGCTTTCTCAATTCAGTATTCTTTCGTTAATATCGGTTCCTTCATCGGTACGACGTTCCTTGCCATCACAGCAACGACAGGACTTGGCGGACTTAAGTTAAGCTTCAACACAGTATTCTTAGTATGTGCTATCTTCTTATTTATCGATGCTGCATGGTTCATCTTCAACGGCAGAGCTCTTGGCGACGCCGGCAAGAAACCATTCAAGCATGACCAGAGAGAGTTCGTAGCTAAGGACAAGAAAGATGCTGAAGAGTCCAAGCCGCTTACATCCGGCGACTGGAAACGTATTATCGCCGTTATCCTTGTAACGCTGTTCTCCGCCGTGTTCTGGATGGTATGGTACATGGCCTACATGCCTGCGTACTATTATTTCGGTTATGGCGACGGTGCTTCCTTCCTGAACCATGCGAACTGGTATATCGGCAACTTCCAGATACCTACATCATGGTTCGACTCCATCAACGCTCTCGTATGTATCATCTTAGGGCCGGCACTCGCTGTGCTTTGGGCTAAGATGGCGAAGCGTCCGAAGGGTGACATGAGTATGTTCAAGAAGACTGCTCTTGGCACGATGCTTGTAGGTGTATCCTATATCGTAATGGTTATCGCTGATATTATCAGAGGTGAAGGTCAGGCTTCTGTCTTATGGTTAGCCCTTGTTTGCCTGCTGATGTCAGTCGGAGAAATGGTATTCTCCCCTCTGGGGAACTCCTTCATCTCCAAGATTGCGCCTGCGAAGGTACTTGGTCTTCTGTTAGGCTTCTGGCCAATCGCGGTATTTATCGCACAGTATGCTTATCCGCCTGTATATGCATGGTTAAAGACCATCGCATTCGCAAAAGGATATGGCGGACTTGCAGTTGTCGTAATTGCGCTTGGCTTAATCCTTTGGATTTTCAGCGGCAAGCTTGATAAGCTGGAACAATCCGAATAATCAACTGAATATGGATGAAAGCAGAGCTCATGCCGGGACTCCGGCTCATGAGTTCTGTTTTTTTGCCTTTCCTTAAGCTGCATCATTTATAATTTCACATTTTTAATACTTCGGTTTGTACTTTAGTCTGTTTTGTGGTACATTTATGATATAAAAAGAGGTTTTTTCAAGGAGGTATATCGAATGAACGTATCAGAAAGAATTTCCAGGCTGCGCGCTCTGATGGCTGAAAAGAAGATTGACGCATATGTCGTTCCCACCGCCGATTTCCACCAGAGCGAATATGTCGGAGAACATTTTAAAGCAAGAAAATTTATTACAGGCTTCAGCGGCTCCTACGGGACGGCTGTCATCACGATGGATGATGCGGGCCTCTGGACCGATGGCAGATACTTCTTCCAGGCCACCAATGAATTAAAAGGCAGTGGTGTCCGCCTGATGAAGATGTTCGTCGGGGACACTCCGTCGGTGACGGAATATCTGACCGATGTGGTTCCTGAAGGCGGGACGGTCGCATTTGACGGTCGTGTACTGTCCATGGAGGAGGGATGCGAATATGAGGAAGCCCTCACCCCTAAGGGCATTCGTCTCGATTATTCGGAAGACATGATTGATACGGTCTGGGCGGACAGGCCGCCGCTCTCCGATAAGCCGGCTTTCTTCCTGGAAGAGAAATACTCCGGGGAAAGTGCCGTGTCCAAGCTCTCACGTGTCCGTGAAGTCATGAAGGATAACGGGGCGACGCTGCATGCTGTCGCATCTCTGGATGATGTATGCTGGCTTCTGAACCTGCGGGGTGATGATATTGATTTCTTCCCGCTTCTGCTCTCCTACGCCGTCGTCAGGATGGATGGGGTTGATCTGTACGTGGACGACAGCAAGCTGGATGACCGGATCCACGAAGAATTGGATAAAGTTAATGTAACTATCCACCCATATAACGATATCTACAGCGATATTAAAGAACTGGATACATGCGAGACCATCCTGATCGACCCGATGAAGATGAACTATGCTCTTTTCAAGAGCATTCCGTGCAATATCGTGACCGCCCCCAATCCTACGATTCTTATGAAAGCCATGAAGAATCCGGTAGAGCTTGAGAATATCAAGGCCGCACATATCAAAGACGGCGTAGCTGTCACGAAGTTCATGCACTGGGTGAAGACCCGTTATGACAAGGAGACCATCACTGAGCTCAGCTCAGCCGAGAAGCTGACACAGTTCCGCGCCGAGCAGGAAGGCTACATAAGAGACAGCTTCGAACCTCTCTGCGCCTATGCAGACCACGCGGCCATGATGCACTACTCTCCGAGCGAAGAGACGGATGTCAAGCTGAAGGCCGGGGCGTTATTCCTAAACGATACGGGCGGCGGATATTATGAAGGCTCCACCGATATAACAAGAACCTTTGTCCTCGGCTCTGTAGACGCACAGTTGAAGAAATACTTTACTGCCGTCGTGCGCGCCATGATGAATCTCTCCCGCGCCAAATTCCTGTACGGCTGCTATGGATACAATCTTGATGTACTTGCAAGAGGGCCTATCTGGGATCTGGATCTTGACTTCCAGTGCGGTACCGGACATGGCGTCGGCTACCTTGCCAATGTCCACGAGCCTCCGACAGGATTCCGCTGGTACGTCGTTCCGAGCAAGAACGAGCACCATCAGCTGGAAGAAGGCATGGTAATCACAGATGAGCCTGGCATCTATGAGGATGGCCAGTTTGGCATCCGCATTGAAAATGAGTTTATCGTGCGTAAAGGCGTTCAGAACAAGTATGGCCAATTCATGCATTTTGAGACGATTACCTTTGCTCCAATCGACCTGGATGGAATCGACCCGGAAGAGATGAGCAGGTCCGAACGGGAGTGGCTGAACCATTATCATAAAGATGTATATGAGAAGATAGGCCCGCATCTGAATGATGAAGAACGAGAATGGCTGAAGGAATATACACGCGCAGTTTAAATTGAGACTGAACCGGCACTTTTACCCAATGCCGGTTCTAGATTGTAAGCGAAATAAGGAGGTTTTGACAATGATTATTGCAGCAAGATATCTGATGACAGGCGATGGCAAGTCTGTCCTTGAAAACAAAGCAGTTCTTACCGGGGCTGACGGTAAGATCAAAAGAATCGGGGCTAAGGAAATACTTATGAAAGAGTTCCCGGAGGAAGAATATAAGGATTATGGAGATGCCACTCTTCTTCCAGGCCTGTTTGATATGCATGTCCACCTTGCTTACTGGTATTCTCAGCCGGACAGCTTCAATTATGGATCCCAGCTTGTCATGCTCTATGCGCTGCAGCACGCGCAGTCTGCTTTTGAGCGTGGAATCACTTCTGTCCGCGATATGTCTTCTGCCCACGGGGTATGCAAGAATCTGAAGCTGGCGGCCGAGAAAGGGTTTGTAACCATTCCTCATATAACCCATACGGATACAGGCATGTGCATGTCCGGAGGACACGGATGGGAAGAAGTCGCACAGGTTGACGGTCCGTGGGAAGTCCGCAGGGAAATCCGCAGGCAGGTCCGTGACGGCGCCGAATGGGTAAAGATACTGACTACCCACCGTTCTCATATCCCGGAGTATACCCAGGAGGAATTAGACGCCGCGGTAGATGAATGCCACAGACGTGGAATCAAATGTGGTGTCCATGCCGGGACAAATCCAGGCATACAGATGTGTATCGATGCAGGTTTCGACACCATTGAGCATGCCACGTTCATGACCCTTGACCACGCAAAGCAGATGGCGGAAAAGGGCATCGCGTGGACACCGACAATCATGGCTTATACACTCCTTTACGATATCTGCAAGGAGAACCTGGAAAAGAATGCAGGTGCCCCGGTCAATGATCCGGTTATGCAGAAAGAGATGAAAGATTACCAGTATTTTGAACCGGCATACAAAGCTTATAAAGAACATTTCAAAGAATTCTACGACACAGGAATAACCGTAATCGCAGGAACAGATATGGTCATGTACCAGTCCCCTCTTCTGCCGCTTCCCCGTGAGCTGCAGTATATGGTTGAATACGGCATCACTCCGGTACAGGCGATTCAGACAGCGACTTATAATCCCGCGAAGGTACTTGGCGTGGAGGACGAACGCGGTCTTGTAAAAGAGGGACTGGATGCAGATCTCCTCGTCGTAGGCGGCGACCTGAGCAAGGACATCACCTGTCTGAACGACGTAAAGCTCGTTACACTCGGCGGCAGGAAAGTATTTGAAAATGGAATACGATATGTAGGAACCGGCAATATGTTCATGTAATGTGAGTTTAGTAAAGTGGCTGCGGACTGGGAGCCGGGTGGCATCTGCTCCGATGCGTCCGAGGCTCCGACTATTTCACGTATCCCTAACCCTGCGTAATGCGCGCCGATTGCGGCTTGCATCCCGCAGGATAAGGGCTACGGAAAGGATTCTCCGCCTCTTCCGCTTGCACCTGCGCATCTCCCACCCGGCTCCCCGCCCGCTATCTACTTCACTTAACAAGGGCGAGTGCGGTTGTGTGACGTTACTGGCCAGCGGATGAACGCTGGCTGCGTTAGTTGAGTGATAAAATATCACAAGCTTAATGTGAATAACACAAAGAGCAGATGAATGATAAGAGTTTTGCAAGTCTATATGAATCAGGCTGGCGAATCTGTTCGTTGTGAATCAATTGCAGCGAGGCGAGCACGCCGTTGCTGCAAGAAGAGCCGGAATCAGGCAAGGGATGTCATCTCATAAACATCCTCGTACCTGATTCCGGCTCTTCTTCATATTAGAATTTCTTTTCGGCAAAGGGCTTAGCCCTTTATCACTATGCTGACACAACCAAATCCCTTCCATCAGCCAATAGTGTCACACAACCGCCCCGCCCATGCCAGTAAAGTAGATAGCCGATGGGGAGGTATGGGACAGATGCGAAGGTATAAGCGGGAGGGACGGAGAATCCTCACCAGATTCCTTGGCTTGTGGGATGAGAGCCGCAATCGGCGAACATTCCACAGGCTTAGGAATCTGTGTGATAGTCGCAGTTCCCGGACGCATCGGAGCAGATGCCCCATACCTCCCCAGCGGCGCCCTACTTCACTAAACCCACATTTACTTCTGATTCCTGAACTGCATTGGTGTCATATTATATGCTTTTTTAAAAAGCCGGTTGAAGTGCTCTACGTTCTGGTAGCCGACGGAGAGCGCTATGTTTTCTACCGTCATATTACTGCTTTTCAGCAATGCCCTTGCTTTCTTCATCCGAATTTTCTTTACCAGATCTCCGAATGTCATCCCTGACTTCTCTTTAATGTATTTCGAGAGATATGGTTTTGACAGAAAGAACTTTTCTGATAAATCATCCAGTGTTATATCGATATAATTTGCCTGGATATAGTTCAGTATTTCGATCATCCTGGCATCTTTGCACGTGTCAGAACTTCCTATAGCCTCTATCTTGTTGACAGCTACCGTCAGCGCTTCTATAGACGCACTGATGATATCCGCGTCGATGCCAACACCCCACAGGACCTTTCCGTTGCAGATAATGCCTACATATGCCACCGCCTTGGAGGATGACCCTTTCGTGAGAGAATGTTCCTCATAGAAAGTGAGTTCGTAGCTGATGTTAAAGTACTGTTTGATTGCATTGCTCACCGCATCCAGACGGCCATTTCCCATCGCAGTAATGACATGGGCCTCGCCGCCGTGGTTGATTGTCGTCTCTGCCGTGATTCCGTCTACCTGTTTAAAGTGGCACTCGTCTATGTGGAACACTGGTTTCGTATTCACATAGTTGTCGGAGAATATCTGGTATACCCAGTCCGGCGTCAGCTCTTTGTGCGCTTTGTCGGAGACATCTTTTACAAGATAACCGACCTCCTCCCTCATCTTCTCCGGGAGATTGATTCCGTAGCTCTGCTTCAATATATAGTTGACGCCGCCTTTTCCGGACTGGCTGTTGATCCTGATGACATCTGAATCATACCTTCTGCCAACATCCTGAGGATCGATTGGGAGATACGGTACGGTCCATTTGACGCTCTTTCCGTCATCCTTCCATGACATTCCTTTCGCGATTGCATCCTGATGGGATCCGGAAAATGCAGTAAATACAAGATCGCCTGCATAAGGCTGTCTCTCATACACATGCATTCTCGTAAGCTGTTCGTATTTCTCACGTATTTCTCCCATATTTGAAAAGTCAAGCCCAGGATCTACGCCATGGGAATACATGTTCATAGCCAGGGTAATGATATCCACGTTACCGGTACGTTCTCCATTGCCGAACAGTGTCCCTTCTATCCTGTCGGCTCCCGCCAGCATTCCCATTTCTGCTGTGGCCACTCCGCTGCCGCGGTCATTGTGGGGATGGAGGCACAGGATTACATTGTCCCGATAGTTCAGATGCTTATGCACGTATTCTAACTGGCAGGCGAATATATGCGGCATCGCGTTCTCTACCGTGGTTGGGATATTGATGATGGCTTTATTGTCTGCAGACGGCTTCCACACGTCCAGTACAGCATTACATACATCCACTGCATAATCCACTTCCGTCCCCGGGAAGCTCTCCGGGCTGTACTGGAAGGTAAAGTTCCCCTCGGTCTCATCGGCAAGTTCTTTCAGCAGCTTTGCCCCGTCTACGGCAATCTTCATAATCTGTTCTTTTGTCTTCTTGAAGACCTGCTCTCTCTGGGCCACGGATGTGGAGTTATACAGATGTATCACCGCATGTGGCGCACCTTTTACCGCTTCAAAGGTCTTTTTGATAATGTGTTCTCTCGCCTGGGTCAGTACCTGTACCGTTACATCTTCCGGTATCATGTCTTTCTCAATCAATGTCCGCATAAACTGATATTCCGTCTCCGAAGCGGCAGGGAATCCAACTTCTATCTCTTTAAAGCCTATATCCACCAGCATCTGAAAGAAATCCAGCTTTTCCTCAAGGCTCATAGGCTCGATAAGCGCCTGATTACCGTCTCTCAAATCTACACTGCACCAGATGGGAGGATGGTCGACATATTCCTTCTTCACCCAGTCGTATGTAACCTCCGGCGGCATAAAATACTGTCTTTCATACTTTTCAAAATTCTTCATTACACGCTCTCCTTCTACTTGTTCTATACATTGATAATTATCTGAAATATCATCTAATACCACATTCTTATCAGATAAATATAAATCAACTTTATTGTTCTTTTTTATACTTCTATATCCTAACATATGCATACGAAAAAGGAAAGTGACAAATATAATCACTTTCCTTGATTAATATTAATATGCTATCTAGTTTGCTTCGAGCGAACGTTTCTTGGTAATCGTGACTTTCTCTTCATAGCAGGTAAAGATATCGTCGACATGCTCCTTCTTAAGCTTAGGTGTCAATATGCTGACTACCGGAACTACTACAAGACCTGCAATCATGGCTACAGCCCCAGCATTGATCGGGGATGCTATATAGTGCAGGAACATGTTGGATACCGTGATACCTACTCCTGCCGCGAAGCTCGCCCATACAGCCGCTTTCGTGACGCCTCTCCAGTACAGGCCATACAGGAACGGAGCCAGGAACGCTCCTGCCAGCGCACCCCATGAGATTCCCATGAGCTGGGCGATAAAGGTCGGCGGATCAAGCGCAATCACAACCGAGACCGCGATAAAGAATACGATAAGAACCTGCATCGTCCTTACTTGCTTCCTTTCACTCATGTTCTTCATGACATTATCCTTCAGGAAGTCCAGCGTCAACGTAGAGCTTGATGTGAGCACGAGCGATGCCAATGTCGACATAGAAGCGGACAGCACGAGGACTACGACCACGCCTATGAGAATGTCCGGCAAAGTTGAAAGCATATAGGGAACGATACTGTCAAATACTACATTTCCAGCCTCATCATATATAGCACTGCCATCAAACAGCCTCCCGAACCCTCCGAGGAAATAACTTCCTCCGGCGACAACGCAGGCAAATAAGGTCGATATGACGGTCCCTGTATTGATGGCCTTCTCATCCTTGATTGCGTAAAACTTTCCGATCATCTGAGGAAGCCCCCATGTTCCAAGTGAAGTCAATATCACTACTCCCAGAAGATTTAACGGATCCGGTCCGAAAAATGATGTGAATGCACCTGGCTGTCCTAAGGTAACCGGTACGTCGCTCGGAATCTCCGCCATCTTGCGTATGGCCTCCAGGAATCCTCCCTGTCCGCTCAGGACTGCCGCAATGACCGCCACGATGCCAATCAGCATGATGATACCCTGGATAAAGTCATTGATTGCCGTCGCCATATATCCGCCAAGTATGACGTAGATACCGGTAAATACGGCCATGGCTATGACACAATATGTATATGGAATATTAAATGCCATGCCAAACAGCCGAGACAAGCCGTTATATATTGATGCCGTATATGGAACGAGGAAGATGAATACAATCGCGGACGCCGCTATCTTGAGCACTTTGCTGCTATACCTTTCACCGAAGAAATCCGGCATCGTCTTAGACTTCAGATGCTGGCTCATGACCTTCGTACGCCGCCCGAGTACGACCCACGCAAGCAGGCTGCCTATCAGCGCATTGCCGATTCCGATCCACGTAGAAGACAGCCCATATTTCCAGCCAAACTGCCCCGCATAACCTACAAATACAACTGCGGAAAAATATGAAGTACCATAAGCAAAGGCCGTGAGCCAGGGCCCCACCGAACGTCCTCCCAGTACAAACCCATCTACACTTGTCGCATGCTTCCTAGAATAAAGCCCTACAGCCACCATCACCGCAAAAAATACAATAAGCAGCGTCAACTTGATACCCATAATATTCTCCTCTTCTCTCATTTAGTCTTTCTTTCGCTTTAATCCGTTACGCTTTAAAGCATTAAAGCACTTAAGTCCTATGTAGGATATCATATAGCCCCGCCTTTGTCAATAGGGGACAGGTTAAAATGAATTGGGGACGGGGTTTTTCTAGAAAAACCCCGTCCCCAATTCATTTTAACCTGTCCCCTAGGAGTTCCCAAAAAAAGATGAAGTATTTCTACTTCATCTTTTCTACTCTGTCTTGTATTGTCTTGTTGAAATTTTCGACCTTCCGGCTGTATATTTCTGTCATATATTTTGAGTTCAGCATGAAGTCTGCGGTCGCAAGGTTGTTTGCTATCGGTATGTCGTACACTACCGCAATACGCAGCAGCGCTTTGACATCCGGATCATGAGGCTGTGCTTCCAGCGGATCCCATAAGAATATCATAAAGTCAATCTGGCCTTCTACAATCTTGGCGCCTATCTGCTGGTCTCCTCCGAGCGGACCGCTGTTATAGCCCTTCACGGGAAGCCCTGTGCGCTCCGATATCAATCTGGCCGTCGTCCCTGTACCGCACAGGAAATGGCTCTTAAGTACGTCTTTATTCTTATCGCACCAGTCCACCAGTTCTTTCTTCTTACCGTCATGTGCGACTAATGCTATGTGCTTCGCTTTACCAATCTCAAATGTCACGTAATTATCCTCTAACATATATTCTCCTTTCCGTCTGTTACGACTAGTCCCACTGCTCCATCGTCTCAAACCTTCCCACTGTAAGCAGTGCAATAAGGACTGTTACTATCATACTATAAATCAGCATAATAGGAAAGACAAAGTTAAAATGAATGAAAAATCCCATCAGCGCCGCCAGGCCAATGCCGACCCCCAATATACCGCCCTGGACAGCCATCGCAAAGATACTTTTCCCTGTATTGCCAAGCGTACTGCCTAGAATGCTCTCCCCGAGTATCTTGATATAGAGACGGTTCGCCTGAAGCACACAATAGATCAGGATACACATCACTATCTGGTACGCGGGTATCCCCCATACAATTCCAACAGGCACCGCCAGCACGATCCCGTCCACCAGAGACTTTATGTGCTCCATCGCAGTGGCATACCAGAGCTTGCGCATCGGTTTATCTGGTATGAGGAAAATATAAGGATTGGCAAGCTCCTTATTCCATTTCCCCAGATAACCAGTCGTGAGGAAAATCAGGTACGCCATAACGCCAAGCAGGGACAGCCCCGGTGGGATATGCTCTGGCGTATCTATCACAAAGACGCAGATGGCAGCCCCTATGATGCTGTACAGAGTCATCGCTCCGAATATAAAATACTTTTCCTTCTTATATTCCAGCAGCTGCCTGTAAAATATGGCCTTTGCCCCGGAACCGTGATAGCGCATTCCGGCCTTCTTGAACTTTTTCTTCTTGCCGATTGAGAGGACGACCTCTCCTTGTTTGCTGCGGCTCTTCATCTCCGCATAATCATCCGCGAACTTGGCCGCATCCTCATAATAAGCGCCGCTGCACTTCATCCTGAGCGCAACAGACAGCATTCCCGCACAGCTCAGGAAAAACAGGGCTGCTCCGATGACATTCACAGTTGCAGGGCCGATTACTATAAGTCTCACCGCGGCCACACACCATCCGGCTACCGGTACGAGCTGCAGCGCCGGGAGATTGAAGATATCCTCAGCCGCGGCTGCAGAAAACCCGTTCTTTTTAATAAACAGTATAATAATGACCGCGATAACACCGATAAGGACATAGATGCTCTTGCAGATGACCTTTACCAGAGGTTCGAAACGCTTCTCTTTCGCGTATAAGAAAATGATCAGGCTCGCTTCAAACACGGTTTCACATACGAACAGGACAAAAAACAACAATACCGCTCTCCCGACAGACAGATGGAAGATCGTAATACCCGCCAGCGCAATCACCACATCCATGATAAGGTTAATCACAAAATTCTTCACCGCGCCATATAAAAGAATCTTCTTGGGACTGATAGGTGCCGGAAAAATAAAATGCTGATGGCTCGGCTTAAAGATGACTCCCTTCAGCTTGGCATATGAGATGAAGTTAGAACAGATTGCCAGGTACACCCATGCCGTAAGGATATAGACCAGCCATTTTACGGAGTCGATTCCTCCGTTTCTTGCCAGTATCCCCCATCCGGCCAGCAATAGCACCACATAGGCGCCGCCAAGCACGATGTAGATGTATGTGACCGGCTTCTTAAGCGCTTTCTTCAGCCGGTTGGAAAACGTACGCTTCGTCAGATATAGTAAAGCATCCATCACCGGTTACCTCCCGTCAGCTCGAAGAACAGGTCATCCAGATCTTTTCCGCCCACTTCTTCCTTCGTATAGGAACCGATGATATGGCTCTTCTCCATCACGAACATGATATCCCACAAGTCTTCCACCATCTCAAGCATGTGGGTGCTGATCAGCACGGTCACTCCCTTTTCCTTGAGCTCCAGTACCATCTCTTTCAGCTCTTTTATCGCTTTTGGATCCAGTCCAACCATTGGTTCATCCAGCAGTATGACCTTCGGCTTGATGGCAAGCGCACAGCAGATGCTCACCTTCTGCATCATCCCCTTGGACAGTTCGTTGCCCAGCTTATCCTGCTTGTCTTCCATCTCAAAGCGGCAGAGTATCTCTTCTATCTCGTCGTCTGTAATCCCACTGTCGTATGCATGGCGGATATATTCAATATGCTCCCTGACCGTAAGCGCCTCAAACATGTTCGGTATCTCTGGCACATAGGCAAAACACTTCTTCGCGTCCATCGACTTCGCGGGAAGCCCCTGTATCTGTATCTCTCCCTGATAACGCAGCAGTCCCGCTATACTCTTGATGATGGTAGACTTCCCCGCCCCGTTTGGCCCAAGCAGAATCCCCACCCGGCCGTCCGGCACGAAAAAATTCACCTGGTCCACCGCCAGGACCTTGCTGTATGACTTGCTCAGATTCTGTATTGCCAACATAACTTTTCCCTCCTGATAAGCTCTTTCTCCTAACCATTTGTACTATTGATTTAATACAATAATACGTTAATAGTCACGTCATGTCAAGAAAAACAATCGCAATAAATGGAAACCGGGCAAAACGGATCCTACACTGTAAACACTTCTTTATCCTCAGGTACTAAGAGATTCCCTTGATAATACTGCTTCCCTTCCTCTGTGTATAATTTCTTTCTATCCGGCAGATGTGTCTCTTCCGTGTGATATAAAATGAGGTTTGGAATGCCAAGCCTCTCGGCCAGCTCACATGCTTCCTTTACCGTACTGTGATGCTTTTCATACGGACGGAAGATATCAGCCTCCCGGTAGAGGCAGAATGCCTCGTGCATCAGCCAGTCGCTGCCTTTTACATAGCGCTCTTCGCATGGATTGTACGGTTCATCTCCGCAGCACGTTATCTTTTGTCCTTCACGCGTCACCATGGAGAATCCGAACTGCCTTGCTTTCGTGGAACCGATGTCAAAAAATGTCACATCCTGTCCCGTTATCTTCCGGCTCTCTCCATCTTCGACTGTTATAATACGGATACGTCCGCCAATATGCTTCGTCACTTTCTTTTGAATCGTCAGGTCCGCAATCGTCCGGATTGTTCCGGCAAGTCCTTCGTGACAGTAGATCCTCAGCTCCCCCTCATATGCGCCCTGATTCATCTTCTGTCCTATCATCCGTATCAGCCAGATAAGGCCGAGGAGATGATCGATGTGCTCATGGGTGAGAAAGATATCATGGATATCCGCAAGTGGAATCCCCACCTCTTTCAATCTCTTCAGAATCTGGTTGCCTCCGCCTGCATCCACAAGGAAATGCCGGCTCCCGTCAGACAGTGCAAAGCACGTATTATAGCACTCCGTCACCGCAGCATTGCCGGTACCCAGTATCGTAAGCTCCATCTATTCCTCCCCGCAGCTCTCTTCGTAGTGCTTAATCAGAGCCTGTGTTCCGAGATTGCCATAGCCTTCGCTTTCCAGTTCCTCATAATTCGCCAATGCCTGGCTGAGCACTTCCAGGCTGAGCCCGCTTAGATTTGCCTCAGTCAGGGCAAGCTTCATGTCCTTGATAAAATGCTTCATGAAAAATCCGGGAGCATAGTCACCTTCCAGAATCTTCGGTCCAAATATATCCAGCTGCCTGCTTCCAGCGGCTCCGGTAGAGACAGACTTCAGCACCGTAGACAGGTCAAGTCCCTTTGCATTAGCGTAGGTCAGAGCCTCACACACGCCTGACAGCGTTCCAGCTATCATAATCTGATTCGCCATCTTACAGTGCTGTCCGCTTCCCGGCCCTCCCTGGTAATTGATATTGGTGCCCATCGCTTCAAAAAGAGGCATACAAGATTCATAATCTTCCTGTGTTCCGCCCACGAGAATGGACAATGTTCCTTCCCGGGCGCCTGTGTCCCCGCCGGTTACCGGTGCATCCAGCACATGGAAGCCCTTTGTGGTTCCTTTTTCATATATCTTTTCTGCAAGCATCGGGCTCGTTGTCGTCATGTCGATGAGATACGTGCCTTCATCTGCGCTGTCAAGTATATTTCCTTCTTCAAAATACACCTCTTCCACATCCGCTGGATAGCCGACAATCGTAATCACCGCGTCACAGCCTTTTACACAATCCCCGATAGATTCATGGAAAATGGCGCCCTCTTCGATAACATCCTCCACTTTCGCCTTCGCGCGCGCATAGATATGCAGTTCAAACCCCGCTTTCATCAAATTGCGCACCATAGATTTCCCCATGATTCCAACACCGATAAATCCTATCTTATTCATCGTTCCTGCCTCCTTTCGCATATCTCCCTGTGGGTATTCTTAGTTCCCGCTCTTAATCTTCCACTTTTTCTACCACTTCGCCCTGGCATTTGTAGATGCTTCCACCTGGCACATATCCCCTTACGGATGACAGTGGATAGATATTTGTATAGCTTCCTACCACGCTGCCCGGATTCAGGACTGTTCCACAGCCGACCTCGACTTCATCCCCAAGCATCGCGCCGAATTTCTTAAGCCCGGTCTCTATCTTTCCCTCAGGAGTCTTGATTACTACGAGCTTCTTGTCGGATTTGACATTGGACGTAATCGAACCTGCTCCCATATGGGATTTGTATCCAAGCACAGAATCGCCGACATAATTATAGTGAGGCACCTGCACTTTGTTAAACAAGATCACGTTCTTCAGTTCCGTGGAATTACCGACGACCGCACCTTCTCCGACTATGGCATTCCCGCGGATAAATGCACAATGTCTTACTTCCGCATTCTTTCCTATGATTGCCGGACCGTTGATATAGGCAGACGCAAATACTTTCGCAGACTTTGCAATCCATATATTGTCCCCGGCTTTATCATACTCGTCTGCCGGCAGGGACTCGCCAAGCTTCACGATAAATTCGCCTATCTTCGGAAGAACTTCCCACGGATAGGTAATTCCGTTAAATATATCCTTTGCTATCGTCTCTTCAAGCGTATACATTTCTTTTACTGTCAATTCCTTCATATGATTCTCCTTTTCCGCCGGTCTGGTGCCGGCCTTAATGATTTATAGTTTATTTTGTGTCAGCCTTCTCTTTTCCCTTTTCCTTCTTATAAAAACGGGCTGCCTTATCATAGAACGTGCGCAGCTGGTACTGATTGTTCAATCCCTTGACCCCGTTCGTACGGCTTACGATGAAGTGGTCCAGCTTCGTCATATATTCATCCGGCGTAATCTCCCCGTCCGCCACATATGTAAGCCCCTTTTCCCAGCTTGCGGTAAGCTCGGGGTTCAAAAGGGATTTGATCGACTGGTCTACCACATCATATATCATCTCTCCCTGCAGGGTCGGCGTCACAATCTGAGTCTTCTTGTTCAGGGCAAGGTATTTGTTGCCTATGAGCTTCTTTAATATCTCTCCCCTTGTTGCACTTGTTCCGATACCGCTTCCTTTTATCTGGGCGCGCAGTTCTTCATCTTCGATGAGCTGCCCGGCATTTTCCATCGCCAGGATGAGGGATCCTGAATTATAACGTTTTGGCGGCGATGTCTTGCCTTCTTTGATATCCAGCGATCTTACCGCGAGCACCATACCCTTTTTCAGCCCCATTATCTTCTCGAAGAAGCTGTTGTCCGTCTCCTGTGCGTTCTCTCCGTCTGGCCCGTCCTCCGACTCCTTGCTGCTCTTATTCTGGCCCGGAATCCCGGCCACCTTCAGGTACCCCTCCTCAGCCAGCACTTTGAAGTTGGAGAAAAAGCGTTCTTCCTTTATCTTTGTAACGACAGACACCTTCTGATAGACCGCAGGCGGATAAAAGATGCTCAGGAACCGCTTCACGATGACATCATACACCTTCTTAGACACGGCACTGAGACCGTTCAGCGCCCCCAGACCCTGGCCTGTCGGTATGACAGCATAGTGGTCCGTAATCTGCTTGTCGTTCACGTATCTCGTCTTGGCAAGCCCCTTATGGCTTCCGTAGGAGACGATTTCTCCGAGGTAAGCAACCGCCGGCTCATACTTCATCAGCCCGTTCAGGTTCTTATGTATTTCCTTCGCCACCGCAGTGGACAATACGCGTGCATCCGTACGGGGATAAGTGACCAGCTTCTTCTCATACATCTCCTGCACAATCCGCAGCGTCTCGTCCGGACTAATCTTAAAGCGCTTGGAACATTCATTTTGAAGTTCTGCCAGATTGAACAGCAACGGCGGGTTCTTCTTCTCTTTTTTCTTTTCTATAGATACAATATTACACTGAATGGGAGCCGGTTCACTCAGGCCTTCGATCAGTATCCTCGCATCTTCCTCGTTCAAAAAACCGTTTTCCTTGTAAAGCTTCGGCGATTCAAACCATGCAGAACCTTTGACCGCGCGCCACTCTCCTTCAAATGACTGACCGGCGTCTCCAATCGTACTGATGACACGGTAAAACGGCGTCTCCACAAATTCCCGGATCTCCCGTTCCCGCCGTACGACCATACCGAGCACGCACGTCATGACACGCCCAACAGAAATCACAGAATACTTCGTGTGAAGATAATTGGATATGCTGTTTCCATACTTCAGTGTGAGAAGCCTGGAAAAGTTGATTCCCATCAGATAATCCTCTTTTGCCCGCAGATAAGCAGAGGCAGAGAGGTTGTCATATTCTTTCAGGTCTCTGGCCTCATGGATTCCTCTTAGAATCTCTTCTTCGGTCTGGGAATCAATCCATACTCTGCGGCGTTCTTTTCCATGGACATCGGCCTGCTGCTCCACAAGACGGTAGATATATTCTCCTTCCCGTCCCGAGTCGGTACATACGTAGATTGTATCCACATCTTCCCTGTTCAGCAGCCCGGCCACGATCTTGTACTGCTTTTCTACCGACGGTATGACTTCATATTTAAATTGTTCCGGTATAAAAGGCAGAGTCTGAAGGCTCCACCTCTTATACTTCTCGTCATAGCTCTCCGGATAGCTCATGGTCACCAGATGTCCGACGCACCAGGTCACGATAGAGTCCTCCGACTCCAGATAACCGTCTTTTCTTTTTGTTGTTAGCTTCAGTGCTTTGGCAAATTCCTGTGCCACACTGGGTTTCTCAGCAATATAAAGTGATTTCCCCATATGATATATCTGTACTCCTTCGTTGTCTACTTTCCAAATAGATGTCTTATCTTGTCAAGAAAAGTCTTCGGCTTTTCCGGCGCCTTCCGCTTTGCGTTCAACGCCTCCTGCATAAATAATGCCTGGGAATCTGTACGCGTTTCTGCCTGTTCTTTCTTCCCATAATTACCGTCTGGCTTAAGCACCCTCGCTTTCACGTTATCCGTCAGCATAATCTTCAGATAATGATTGATCTGGCGCCTGATGTCCTCATCCAGCACAGGACATGCCACTTCCACCCTTTTCTCCGTATTCCTAGTCATCATGTCCGCAGAACCGATATATATCTTCTGGTCTGCCCCTGTCCCGAAGCTGAAGATGCGGGGATGCTCCAGATAGCGGCCGACGATGCTCGTAACCGTTACATTTTCCGTATAATCTTTGACTCCTGGTAATATACAACATATTCCCCGTACAATCAAGTCTGTTTTTACACCGGCACGTGACGCTTCCGACACCTTTTCAATAAAGTCGACATCCGTCAGAGAATTCATCTTCATGACAATGCGGCCGCCGGCGCCTTTGCGGATTTCTTCATCCATCAGGTAAAGCACCCTCTGCTTTAAGCTTGTCGGAGCCACGATAAGCCTGTTGTACATTCCGTCCAGATTGCTGATAGACATATTCTTGAAAAATTCAGATGCGTCCCTGCCAATCTCACCGTTTGCTGTCATAAGCGACAGGTCCGTATACATGGCTGCCGTCTTCTCATTATAATTCCCTGTTCCAATCTGGGTGATATATTGGATTTCATTCCGGTTCCTGTATGTGATGAGGCATACCTTGGAATGTACCTTATATCCGTCGAAACCATATATGACACGGCAGCCTGCTTCTTCCAGCCGCTCCGACCAGTCAATGTTGTTCTGTTCATCGAACCTCGCCCTCAGTTCGATAAGGACGGTCACTTCTTTTCCATTTTCCGCCGCGGCACACAGGTACTCCACCAGACGCGCCTTCTTAGCCAGCCGGTATATCGTTATCTTAATCGTCAGTACATTCGGATCTGTGGAGGCTTCCTTAATCAGCCTGAGAAATGGGTTCATGCTTTCATACGGATAGTACAGCAGCATGTCCTTCTTCCTTATCTGCTGCTTCATCGGACTGCCCTCCTGCACATGCGCAGAATTCTGGGGCGTGAAGGCCGGATATACGAGGGAGCGCTTCATCGCCTCCGGCAGATTGCCGCTGATAGCGAACATATAGGCGAGCTTCACCGGCATCTTTGTCCGGAATATCTGATTCGGCTGTATGGCAAACTTTTCGCAGAAATACCGTTCCATCTCCTCGCTCAGCTTCTCTGCCACCTCCAGCCTTACAACAGCCATCCTGCGCCGCTTGTGCAGCGTCTCCTTCATCAGGTAGCGGAAATCGTCATTCACCTCAAGCGCCTCGTCATCCGGCGCTATGTCGGCATTCCTTGTGACGCAGATATAATTCTTGTCGGTCACCTCGTACTGATCGAACACCAGATCCAGGTATTCCATGATTACCTTTTCCATACGGATATAACGAATATCATGACCCGGCAGATACAGTATGTCTGACACGAACTGGGGCACTGGTACGATACCCTGCATCGTCTTATCCTTGTATTTCAGATTAGCCGTCACATATATCTCCTTATTCAGAAGATGGGGAAACGGATGGTTCGCATCTACAATCTGCGGAGACAGGATTGGCAGAATCTGCTCCTTAAAATACTTCTTCACATACTTCTTCTCGGACTGCTCCAGCTCTCTAAAGTCAAGGCCGCAGACGCCATAGGGGCTCAGCTGCTTCTTGATTTCCGCATATGTCTTATCCCGCTCCTTGTAAAGCGGTGCCACAGCCTCGAAGATTCTCTCCAGCTGTTCCCCCGGCGTCATGCCGGAGCGGCTGTCAATCGTGTTGAAATCTGTCTGGACCATATCGAAGAGGCTGCCCACTCGTATCATGAAGAACTCATCCAGATTGCTCGTAAAGATAGCCACGAATTTCATCCGTTCCAGCAACGGCACAGTCGGATCCTGTGCCTCCTCCAGTACCCTCTTGTTAAACTTCAGCCAAGACAGTTCTCTGTTCTGTGTGTAGTTTAGAATATCATTTTCCATACTTATAACCTCATCCTTCTTTCGTATTCCTGAAATGTAATCAGTCTATGCACCCAGGCATTATTTTCAGAATACCAGATCAGAGTCGCTGCCTCTATCACGTATGTGTTAAATGCACGTAAAATCTCTTTACATTTTATCACTTATCGTATGCAAAATAAAGCCTCATTTGAAGCAGCTGGAAGTTTTGTAAGCCAGACGCCGATGGGGAGGTATGGGGCATCTGCTTTACTGTCACAGGCGAGGGGCGGCTGTGAGGCGCTGCCGGCTGAAGGAAGTGCTTTGGCTGTGTCAGCATAGTGATAAAGGGCGAAGCAAGTTGAAAACCTTGGTTGGTAATAATATAATGAAGAAGAGCCGGAATCAGGTACGGGGATGTTATATGAGATAACATCCCCTGCCTGGTTCCGGCTCTTCTTACAGCAACAGCTGAAACAGCCAGCGGCCATCCTCTGGCCAGTAACGTCACACAGCCGCCCTCGCCCTTGTTAAGTGAAGTAGATAGCTGGCGGGAAGCCGGGTGGGAGATGCGCAGGTGTAAGCGGAAGAGGCGGAGAATCCTTTCCGGAGCCCTTATCCTATGGGATGTAAGCCGCTATCGGCGCGCATTCCGGAGGGTTAGGGATACGTGAAATAGTCGCAGCCTCGGACGCATCGTAGCAGATGCCACCCGGCTCCCCGCCTGCAGCCACTTCACTAGCCCCACATTTACTTGTGCGTGATAAATCCTTTTGCCGTCAGTGTCTCGGCACATAATACCGCTCCGCCTGCCGCGCCTCTCACCGTATTGTGGGACAGGCCGATGAACTTATAGTCATAGATGGTATCTTCTCTCAGACGGCCGATAGATACGCCCATTCCATTTTCATAATCCACATCCAGCGTAACCTGCGGACGGTTGTCATCCGACAGATACTTTATAAACTGCTTCGGAGCGCTCGGAAGTCCGGCTTCCTGCGGAAAGCCCCGGAAGCCTTCCAGCTTCTCGATAAGCTGCTCCTTCGTCGGCTTCTTCTCAAAATTGATGAACACCGCAGCCGTATGTCCGTTAAGCACAGGCACACGCACGCACTGGCAGGATATCTCAGGCAGTTCGGCCTTGACGATTGCTCCATGTTCCACTCTGCCGAGCACACGCAGCGGCTCCTGTTCACTCTTTTCTTCCTCTCCTCCGATGTAGGGGATAATATTTTCCACCATCTCAGGCCAGTCCTTGAATGTCTTTCCTGCGCCTGAGATTGCCTGATATGTCGTCACGACTACTTCTTTAGGTCCGAACTCTTTCCATGCGGCGAGACATGGCGTATAGCTCTGGATAGAGCAGTTCGGTTTCACCGCGATGAAGCCGCAGGTAGTGCCAAGACGCTCCTTCTGCGCCTCGATGACTTCAAAGTGTTCCGAGTTGATCTCCGGAACCACCATCGGGACATCCGGCGTCCAGCGGTGCGCGCTGTTGTTGGATACGACAGGAGTCTCGGTTCTGGCATATGCTTCCTCGATGGCTTTGATCTCATCCTTCGTCATGTCGACCGCGCTGAATACGAAATCGACAGATTCCGCCACCTTATCTACCTCGTTTACATTGGCAACGACCAGTCCCTTGACCGCTTCCGGCATTGGTGTCGCCATCTTCCAGCGGCCTCCCACGGCCTCCTCATATGTCTTTCCCGCCGACCTTGGGCTTGCAGCCACCGTCGCCACTTCAAACCACGGGTGGTTCTCAAGCAGAGAGATGAAACGCTGTCCGACCATGCCCGTTGCTCCTAAAATACCTGCTCTCAGTTTCTTTTCCATAATAATCTTCTCCTTTTCACCGCACGGCAGGGGCAGACCCCTGCGGACGGGGCCCGGCCCCTGTGCCTGATATGTTTTGATAATGTTCTAATATTCTTCCATATATTTTCTGTAATAGGCAATCGTCTCTTCCATCGCGTGCCTTCCCGGCGCTCCGGTCGTAACCCGTTTGTTCACGCATGTCTCAAGGCTGATGGCCTCATAGATGTCCTCTTCAAATACTTCCGATATCTCCTTGTACCCTTCGAGTGGAAGTTCATCCAGCGAGATTCCCTTTTCTATGCATGCCAGAACGAGCTGCCCTACGATACCGTGGGCATCCCGGAACGGTACCCCGTGGTTCACGAGGTAGTCCGCCGCGTCGGTGGCATTCGTAAAGCCGTTCTTCGCACTCTTCTCCATCCGGTCTTTCCTGAATTCCGTCGTCCTTATCATGCCGGCAAAAAGCACAAGGCATCCCTTTGTCGTATCGATGGCGTCAAATACCCACTCCTTATCCTCCTGCATATCTTTATTATATGCAAGCGGAATCCCTTTCATCGTTGCAAGCATGGCATTCAGCGCGCCATACACTCTACCCGTCTTGCCGCGGACAAGTTCCGCGATGTCCGGATTCTTCTTCTGCGGCATGATGCTGCTCCCGGTGCTGTATGCGTCATCAATCTCCACAAACTGGTACTCGTTGGAATTCCATATGATTACTTCTTCTGAAAAGCGGCTCAGATGCATCATAATCGTTGAAAGCGCCGACAGCAGCTCTATCAGGTAGTCCCGGTCAGATACGCCGTCCATGCTGTTGAGCGTCGGACCTCCGTCAAAGCCGAGCAGCCTCGCCGTATATTCCCTGTCAAGCGGATAGGTCGTACCAGCCAGCGCACCAGAGCCGAGGGGACAGGTGTTCATCCTTTTGTAGATATCCTGCAGCCTCTCGTGGTCTCTTCTGAACATTTCGAAATACGCACCCATATGATGGGCCAGCGTTATCGGCTGCGCTTTTTGAAGATGTGTAAATCCCGGCATATATGTATCGATGTTGTCTTCCATGATAGAAAGTATTGCCTGCAGCAGCCCCTCCACCAGGTTGTCGAGCAGATGCACTTCATCCCTCGTGTATAGCTTCATATCCAGCGCAACCTGGTCGTTTCTGCTCCGGCCGGTGTGAAGCTTCTTTCCTGGATCGCCTATCCGGTCGATAAGCGTCGCTTCTACAAAGCTGTGGATGTCTTCATACTTGTCGGATATCTCAAGACGTCCGCACTCCACGTCGTCCAGGATGTCTTCCAGCCCCTGGATAATCTGGTCCTTCTCGTAATCTGTCAGGATTCCCTGCCTTGCAAGCATCATCACATGCGCGATGCTTCCTTTTATGTCCTGGGCGTAGAATCTTTTATCAAATGAAATTGATGCGTTGAAACTGTATACAATCTGGTCTGTCTCCTTGGTGAAGCGACCGCCCCATAACTGTGCCATATGGTTTTCTTCCTTTCATGTAGAATCATTGTAAAAGATTTTATCATATTTCTGTGTAAAATCAAACGGAAATGCATTATTTTGCACGTTTAATTGAAAATTCACATCCACAGTAATCCTGCCTGTACAGTCCGAACTCCTTTGACAGCTCTATGGACCTCTTGTACCCGTTCTTTTTCTTGAAATCCGACTGCAGATATCTGACCCCGAATTCGTTTTCAAGCCTTACTCCGATTTCATTCAGCCTGTCCGCATTCTTCAGCGGGCTTATGCTGAGCGTCGTGGTAAAATACTCAAAACCTCCCTTGACTGCCAGCTCCGCCGCTTCCCTGAGCCTAAGCTCATAGCACTTCAGGCACCGTTCCCCGCCTTCCTTCAGATGTTCCATCCCGGCAGCCATCTCATAGAACCTCTCTCTGTCATAATGACCCGCGATAAATGAAACCGGATATCTCGTCTTCATCTCTCCAATCAGCGTCTGCTGTTCCAGAATCCGTTTCGTATACTCGCTTTCCGGGTAGATATTTGGATTGTAATAGAATACGGTGATGTCGAAGCAGTCACTCAGATATTCCAGCACATAGCTGCTGCACGGCGCACAGCAGCTGTGAAGCAATAGCCTCGGTACTTTGTTTTCACTTTTCAGCCTTTCCATCAGTTTGTCGAGCTCTTTCTGGTAATTCATCCGTCTGTTTCCCCTTGCACATTATCTTTGCCCGGCATCATACCCCGGGATTACTGTATTTATTAAGTATATGGCATTTCAGCGGAAGGCGCAAGCCTCCTTTTTGTACTCCCCCATATGAGCTTTGCGGCTGTACCCGTCTTCTCTGATATATCATACTTCAGTTTCCATCTGTGGATTCCGGCGATATCCTGGCAGATGGCAAGGCCATAGCCATGCGGCTTTAACCCGGCCTCTTCCCTCGTCCGGAATGAAGCTCCATTGAAGACGCAGAGCCCTTCTTCGTCTGCCGTGACCTTCACATGTCCGCCGGCATTCACTGCATTGGAAATCATATTCTCCAGCAGGCAGCGCACAAGTGTCGGTTCACCGTTTATCTTCCGTATGCTTACATCTAATTCAATACCGGCATAAGCCCGCCTTATTTCCTCCAGCATATCTGGAATATCTATCGGGACAAAGGAGAGCTCCCCTTCCTTGACATTACCCATAATCAGCAGCTTATCCACCACATCCTTCATGCTGCGTGCACTGCTTACAATCTGCTGTGCCGCGAAGAACCGGTCTTCTTCCGTTATATTGCCCATCATCATATACTGTGCATATCCCTGTATGCCTGTCAGCGGAGTTCTCAGTTCATGTGCAATCTGGTTCACCGGACGGAATATCCGCTTCATCGTAGCATAAAGCATGATTCCGATAACGGAAGATATAAGTATTCCAGCTGCAGCCGCACCATAGAGCTTTCTGTTTTGAAGCTCGTAAAAGGACTGTATGTTTTCCAGATAAGTTATCTTCAGCAGCCGGCTGCCGCTCAGAACTTCGTCATGGATATAGAGATGCTTCATGCCCCCATATGTCAGGATTCCAATCCGGCCCTCCGGTATATCTTCCAGCGCAATCTTATCTGCCAGTACGATATCCCCGAAGTGCACTTCGAGCAATATTCCCGCCTTTCCATATCTTTCCGCTATGTAGCCGACATCCGTCCCCATATGTCCCCCATCCAGCTCTTGTATGGACTGCATGGCATATGCGATCCCCTGCTCGCTGTCGATAGCCCGTTCCGTCAGATAGCCCAGATCATTTCTGAAAGAGATCGAAACCACCGCAAACAGGCATGTGTATACTACTATGACAAATAAGGTAAACGTCACGAGAAAGTTTTTCTTCCAGATCTGCATTGTCATATCTCCAATCTGTACCCATATTTAAATACGGTCTTGATCTGATCTTCCAGCCCCAGCTTCTGGCGGAGGCGGCGAATATGCACGTCGACAGTGCGGTCGTCTCCATAATAATCCATTCCCCATGCCAGATCTAATATCCGGCTTCTGGAAAGGGCGATATTGCAATTTTCAAGCAGCACCTTCAACAGAGCGTATTCCCTGTGCGTCAGCTCTACCGGCTCTCCGTCCCTCCTGACAGAAGCGCGGCAGATATCGACCTCCGTGCTTCCAAGCTTATACAGAGTCTGTTCCCTGTGCTCCCTGCGGAGAACGACCTGAACACGGGCAGACAGTTCATCCAGGGCAAAGGGCTTTACGATATAATCTTCAGCACCCGCCATCAGCCCTTTCACTCTGTCTGGAATCTCATCTCGTGCCGTGACACAGATGACAGGGATATCCCCCGCCTTTTCCATCACCTCGAACCCGTCCATATCCGGAAGGCTCAAATCCAGCAGCATGAGCGCCGGCCGCTTCTCCTCCACGGCTCTAAGGGCCTCACGGCCAGTATATGCCGGAAGCCCTGTATGTCCCATCATTCTCAATGTCCTCTGAATAAGTTCATTGATTCTTTTATCATCTTCTACTATCAATATCTCTGCCATCTCTTTTTACGTCCTTTGCACCTCAGTCTTTCGGATGGTCGGAGGTCTCATAGGCGAGCGCACCTATTTCTTCCAGCTGTTCTGCGGTCAGATCTGATATGACTGCCTGATCCGGATCGATATCATATTTGCCGCATATCTCTTCTATTATGTCTCTTCCCCCTCCGAAAGCATAGATCTCATCGATATATATTTCCAGCGACATTGTCGCATCCGAATAGCCATTGTCTTCCTCTATTGCCTTCTTATCCTCATTCTCTTCCAGCAGCGGATTGGCCCCCATGTCTTTTAACAGGATGAGGACTTCTTCATAATTGCGCATTTCTGCCGTAACATCTTTCATCGTTACCGTCTCATAGTCCAATCCGAATTTGCGGCACACTTCCTGGCCTATGTCCGCATAACTGTCATTCAATACATCTTTGTATAATGTGCCGTCCTCCCACGGTACATTCATCTTGGGGGCGTCCTGCTCCCCGGAGCCTCTTTCCGCCTCCTTTTCTGCTGCCTTTACTACGTCCTTTTCGGTCCTGGCTCTGGAATATGCAATTCCTGCCCCCAGACATGCCGTCAGGCATACGACCAGGCCGGCGGCCATCAAAGCTATCCTGTGCTTTTTCCATAACTGTCTCATATCATCTGCCCCTTCCTTTGATTTATGATGACTTGTCTCACCTCTACAATCCCATCATAACGGGGACTTGTTGCAGACTTATTACGTAGGCACCCTTTTCACATTTTCACATAAACTAACTATATATCATCCAGGCTTAGGAGGTTTCCATGGATCAAATATTAGAGCTTCGGCATATCCACTACGCCTATCACAACATGGAAGGTGAAACCCCTGCCCTTATCGACATTTCATTTTCCATGAATAAGGGAGAGTTTGTGGCGATTGTCGGACCATCCGGCTGCGGCAAATCCACCTTATTATCCATTATATCAGGACTGATAGAGCCGGAAAAGGGACTGATTAAAATCAACGGTAAATACTTAAGAGAAAGTACCACCAACATCGGCTATATGCTTCAGCATGACCAGCTCTTTGAATGGCGCACAATCTACAACAACGTGATACTCGGACTGGAAGTCCAGCATATGCTGTCGGCAAGAAGCAAAGAAAAAGCCCATGAACTGCTGGACACTTATGGGCTGAAGCAGTTTGAGAACGCCAAGCCGTCAGAATTGTCCGGCGGCATGCGTCAGAGGGCGGCTCTTGTACGCACGCTCATCCTGGAGCCTGATATCTTACTACTGGATGAACCGTTTTCAGCTCTTGATTATCAGACCCGCTTAAATGTCGGGGACGACATCGGACAGATTATCCGAAGAGAAAAAAAGACCGCGATACTGGTAACGCACGACCTTTCAGAGGCCATCTCGCTGGCTGACAGGGTAATCATCCTGACCGACCGGCCTGCAACGATTCTGCAGACGCTGCCTCTGAAATTTGATTTAGAAAAGGACACTCCGCTGAACCGGAGAAATGCCCCTGAATTCAAGACATATTTTAACTTAATATGGAAGGAGTTGAACACGAATGAGTGAATTGTCCGCCGGTCAGCGGCACTTCCTTTCCCAACAGAAGCGGCATAGACGAATCGTCAGCGTATCCCGTGTCCTCATACTACTTAGTTTCCTTTTTATATGGGAATTTACAGCAAATGTAGGCATCATCGATTCTTTTATCTTCAGCAGCCCATCCAAGATAGCGCTCTGCTTCTGGGGAATGCTCATAGATAAAAGTATCTTTCTTCACATAGGAGTCACCCTGTATGAAACCATCTTAAGTTTCATCCTCGTAATTGCCATCAGTATTCTGATGGCAGTTGCACTTTGGTTCAGCCCAAAGCTGTCAGAGATACTGGACCCTTACCTGGTCGTCCTGAACAGCCTGCCAAAGTCAGCGCTGGCTCCTCTCCTGATCGTATGGCTCGGAGCCAATACTACCACGATAATCGTGGCCGGAATGTCGGTTGCGATCTTCGGCAGCATACTGAACCTGTACACGAGCTTTACAACCGTAGACCCTGAGAAGATAAAGCTCATATATACGCTGCACGGTTCCAAGTATCATGCACTTACGAAGGTAGTCATACCAAGCTCGATACCTGCCATAATCAGTACGATGAAGGTCAATATAGGGCTCTGTCTCGTAGGGGTGATTATCGGGGAGTTCCTGGCCGCAAGAAACGGTCTTGGATACCTGATTATATATGCAAGCCAGACATTCATCCGTGTGGGGGAAATGATAGTTTGA
The DNA here is from genome assembly GCF_017566055.1 of Extibacter sp. GGCC_0201. Classification (NCBI taxonomy): domain Bacteria; kingdom Bacillati; phylum Bacillota; class Clostridia; order Lachnospirales; family Lachnospiraceae; genus Extibacter; species Extibacter sp. GGCC_0201. Next base: position 136,534 of record NZ_JABFCH010000003.1, read on the forward strand.
AAAGCCTTGAGATACAACCTCTGCCATCCATCTCATCACAAACTCATGTAAGCTTATATTCTATCATCTCATACACCAGTCTGCTCCCCTACATAATCTCCGTCAATTCTATCAATAACATAATCATTCAATTGCCCTTTGGGTATTTCTGATTACGCAATCATTCTTCCCCTGCTAAGTACCTGCTCCCACTGTTCATCCGTTAAAAATATGGGGCATTTCATGTTATCAAGCCTGCTCATATCTATATTTAATTCTCTCTGTGCCTGTATTGCCGCATCAAACAGCAACATATCTTCCTCTACTGTCTGTGACAATACCATTGGATTATCACAAAAAGCGTGGTCGTGGTCAAATAACGGACAGTACCCTATGATTTTTCCGCTTTCATTGTCCATAAAAAATCCCCAGTTCTGCTCATGCCTGTCATTATTATTTAAAATATAATCTGCTATCTGCATTTGCAGATATGCCGTCCGGTCTATCTTTACTGCTTCTTCATATGGGTTCAAATCATATGCTTCACAGAAAACTTTAAATTCTTCAAATGTAACCATGGCAATATCTTCTGAAGTAAATAACTTGGAATTTACAATCGACTCCCCAACTCCGGCAATCCACTGTTTTCTCCCGGCAGGCAAGTATGAATCTATCTCCTCATCCACAGACACCTGATAAGGAATATGCCTTATATCAAGTGCATCTAATATTCTATCTGCCGGTATTTCATACTTACCTATTTTATGGAGATACAAACCGTCACTCTGTCTAATCCAGCCTTTTGCACTGGCCCCCAATGTAGTAAGTTCTGGTGTATGAATATCTTTCTTCACCTCCATAGTCACCGGATAATGCGTACTTCTGCCGGACAGAGAAATTTCTGTAATAAATAAGGACAGGGGATTTTGAAACAAATTGACCTCATTCCAAGTCTTAACATCTTCCTCTTGCCGTATCCAGTAAGAATCTGTCAGTGTCAACCCCCGGCAGGCCTTGCAGACTGCATATCGGTTACTCTGTGATAACCTCAGGCTGTTTAGAATTTCTTTCGCATAGCTTCTCCCAATTGAAAGTGTCCGATTGGAAGCCCATTCAATAAAATCTGCCAGCGTAATATTCTGTTTTCTAAGCGCAAACGGCAGTAGGTCAAAATCTAAGACTTTACATACACCACTGTCATTCACTTCCAGTAAAGGCTTATCTTTCATCAATAACTGCATCTGCATCCTCCTACGGCTATATTAGTATCTATTTATTATACCATGACTATGCATAAAGAAAAAGTGAGGAAGTTTTATTTTCTTTCTCACTTTTCAAGTAGTTTTATTCCTATTTTTCATTCAGGCTTTCACCGCAGTGTATACATATATCCGGGCGAAGCGTGACCGGAATAAATCTATGGCACCTTGGGCACTTGTGAAAGCGCACTGCCACTGACACGGCTGCAATTCCAGAAAGTATTGCGCATACTGACAGTGCAGTCACCGCCATCTGCGGAAGGCTGGTAAAGAATTTACACATTCCGCCACATATCATTGTCAGACCGGCCAGCACCGCTGCGGTTCGCCGGCATGTTTTCATCGTCATTTGTACCGCTCCTCTCAATAACATCATTCACCAAACCCAGATTCTATCAATGCAGCCAAGGATTCCACTGCCTGTTCCTCATCTTCTCCTTCCGCCGTAATCTCTGCCTCCGTACCCTTTGCCAGGCCCAGAGCCAGCACAGTTAGAATTGATTTGGCATTAGCCGGTTTTTCATCGGCAGTCAGATTTTTGATCTTAATCTTGGAAGTAAATCTCTTTGCCGTTGCCACGAAGTCGGACGCAGGACGTGCGTGAAGTCCTGTCGGATTGACAATTTTAATCGTTTTCTTATACATATCAGCACCCTCTCCATCTTTGAATTATTTGTCCCGTTTCCCTGCAATTTCTGCTTTCATGAAAGAGACAATCTGCTCTGTACTATCCATCTCCAGGACACAATCTTTTATCGCACATAATTCTTCTGCCGAGAAACAGGACATCGCCTGCTTAACTGCGGTAATCCGGGACATGCCCATGCTCAGCTTCCTGATTCCCATGCCGGCAAATATAGGCGCATACACCGGATCCCCGCCCATTTCACCACAGACGCTTACCGTTTTGCCCTGCTCTGTAAATATCTGGTTTACATAATCAATAAGCCGCAGCACAGCGGGAATGCCCGCATTATAATACTTTATAACCTGTGCATTCTGGCGGTCTGCCGCTGTAAGATACTGGAGCAGGTCATTCGTTCCGATACTGGCAAAGTCGACCTGTCTGGCCGCCTCTTCTGCCAGCAAGGCAATCGCCGGAATTTCAATCATAATACCAACCTTTGTCCCATCGTCAAACGGAAGACGGTCTTTTTCAAGTGACCGCTTTGCGGCTTCAAAAGCCGTGAGGGCAGAACGTATATCGCCTATGCTTCCAATCATCGGAAACATGACCCACAGGTCACCGTAAACCGACGCACGCAGAGCCGCACGCAGCTGTGTTATAAACAGTTCTTCATGCTCCAGGCAGAAACGCAGTGCCCGGTTCCCGAGAAAAGGGTTTTCTTCTTTCGGAAGCTCTAAGTAAGGCAGAACCTTATCACCTCCGATATCCAATGTACGGAGTACGACTGTCTTGCCGCGGGCTTTTTCAAGAATATGCCGATACGCCTCGTATTGTTCCTCCTCGGTCGGCATATGGCCGGAATCCATATATATAAATTCGGTGCGGAACAGGCCGATATAATCTACATACGGAAGCAGGCTCTCCTCTTCTTCCAGCGCGCCTATATTGATACCCGTCTTGACAGATACATGGTCGCTGGTCTGGCAGGGCCTTACAAGGAATTGCTTCGAAACCTCTTTCTCTTTCATGTATTCATTTTTTAGATGAGCGGCTTCAAGAAGCTCTTCCTGAGTCGGGGCATAGATAACTTCGCCAGACAGTGCATTTATAATAATCTCACCTCCGTCCTGGAAGCATTCCAAGGCATCCGTCACACCAGATACTGCAGGTATTCCGTAACTTCGTGCAATTATCGCCGTGTGGGATGTAACTCCGCCGATTTCTGTAATGATTCCCTTTACATGTTCCCGGTCGATTACCGCTGTGTCAGACGGCAGCAGCTCATAGGCTACTACTATCGTATCCGGCGGAAGTTCTGCAAGGTTTCTCTCAGGAACCCCGGCCACTAGCCGTAGCAATCTATTTTTTACATCCTCAAGGTCTGCCGTCCTGGCACTAATAAGAGGATCTTTTGCTTTTGACAGCAGGGTAATGAACTGTGAAAATGATGACTCAATTGCCCAGTCGAGGGAATAGCACTCTTCTATTGCATTACTGATACTTTCTTGCAGCTCTTCATCTTCCAGCATCTCCTGGTGTGCCGCAAATATCTTGGCTTTTCCAGGGTCCGTCGTCTGTAGTTTATGCTCCATCTGAAGCAGCTCCTGCATCGCCGTACGTCTCAGTCGTTGAAACTTTTCCAGATTCTGACCTGCCTCTGATTTAGAAACAGACTGCCGCGTTATATGTATTTCGGCAGGTAGATATCTATAAATCCGGCCGTTTGCTATTCCTTCTGAAATACCATTTCCTTGATATGTCATCACGCACTCCTCCTTTCTCACCAAACTAAAATGCAGATGTTAAAATACCGATAATATCTGACCGTACAGGACATACCGGATTCGTATCGCAGCACGCATCTTTAAGCGCTTTTTCGGCAACCGCTTCAAAGTCCTCTTCCCTTACGCCCAGTTTATGTAACGGTATATCTGTACTAATCTTTCTCGATAATTGTTCGACTTCAGAGATGAAAGCGTCCGCACTTCCTCTGGCAGACTGAACCTTCTCTTTTAACGGTGCGATAGCTGTATGCAGTTCTGCATACCGCCCGGCACATCCACGTTTATTAAAACGCATGACATGAGGAAGCAGAATCGCATTCAAAAGACCGTGGGGAAGATTATACAGGCCACCTAATGCATGGGCTGTGGCATGGACGAGACCTACACCCCCATTGCCGAAAGCCATGCCTGCCATATACTGCCCGTATACCATGTCATCGCGGGCATCCAGATTATCCGGATCTGCTACCGCCGCCGGCAGACTGCGGAAGATATACTGAACCGCAATGCGTGCCAGTTCGTCTGTCAACTTGAAGGAAGCTTTCGAAACATAGCATTCTATGGCATGAGTCAGGGCATCCATACCGGTTGCCGCAGTCAATTCCCTTGGAAGCGTAAGCATCAGCTCCGGATCATCAATGGCAACATTGGCCAGCGCATGCACTCCTTCAAAAATAAGCTTTGTATTTGTCTTCGTGTCCGTCAGCAGGAAACAGTTCGTAATCTCGCTCCCTGTGCCGGCAGTTGTATTGACCGTGATAACGGGTGCCCCTTGGTTTGGAAACCGGTCCACGCCGGCATACTGTTCTATAGGAGCAGGATTGGCTGCCAATACTGCCACTGCCTTGGCACAATCGTGTGCAGACCCTCCTCCAAGGCTGATTATGCCTCCACACTCTGTCCCAGCATAAAGGGAATGGGCCTCATATACACTTTCCAAGGTAGGGTTTGGCTGAACCTTGTCATAGATAACGAGATCAATCTGCCGTTCATCCAGCAGGCAACGGATACGGGATGTCACCTCCGTGGATGCAAGATACGAATCCGTAACCAAGAGGAAACGCCTGGCTAATCTGGAAGCCTGTTCTCCTATTTCGTTCAGGCTGCCCGCCCCTAAGACAGAGACGCGGGGCAGGTAAAAAAATGAAGTTGCTGACATTGTAAAATCCTCCTTTTATCCATTCATTTCTGATAGTATTGCAATTATTTCTTCCGCCGTCTGGGCATACAGCATACGATTGCGTAAATCATCCTGGCGGAGAATACTTATAATTGCAGAAACAGCATTGACTTGTGTATTAACGTCGGTAATGCCGATCATGACAATCAGCCTTACCGGATCGTTCTTTTCGTGCTGGAAACAGACAGGGTTTTCTGTCCTGTATATACTCAGGCAAAATTGCCGTACTCCGTCAGCCGGCGCAGCATGTGCAAGCGCAATCCCCGGATAGAACACAAAGTATGGTCCGTTCATTTCAACAGAACGTATGATGGCATCTACATATCCAGGATAGATCTCCTGATTCTTCAGCAAAGGGATTGCAGCTATTTCCAGGGCTTCATGCCAATTAGCGCATGGTACGTCAAGGATAATATGATCCCGTTTCAAAAGCCTTGCGAACGGTATATTCAATACCGGTTTCCGTAAAACAGTCCCTTCTTTTGCATCTGTCAGCCTTTTTTGTCTGTGTACCGACGCCAGAGCTTTTTGGACGGCGATAATATCATCGTCTTCTAAATTTGGGGAAACGGTTACCCAATTGACATGGTCCATCTTTAGAGGCACCATACTGATAAGCAGATCAAAGTCTTTTCTGTTCATAATATCCTGAAGCTTGTGCGTTGCCGTAATGTCTGATATCTCTATATTAAAGGTCTGCAAAAGCCGGTTGGCCAGATAGTTCCCAGTACCGATGCCGACATGGCACAAGACAACCACACGTGGCGTGGATACTTTTCTTGTCTGATTTTCCAGCTCCGCTACTACATATAGCAGAATGTAATACAAGTCCGTCTCCGTACAGTGACGGCCGATACTACTTTCGATAATTCCTATATGGTCTTTTACAGCCTTATAGTGCTCGGGATAGTTATGAATGATTTTTTCATCAATCACCGTGTCTTTCTCTAATGCATTATTGCGTACGCTCCAGATATGCCTCGTCAGAGATATCGCAAAATTCTGGTTGTTTGAAAAGCTGCATTGTAAATCATTTTCTATTTCTTGTAAGAACTGCCACACCTCCATATAAAAATACAAGTCAACGGAATGTTCAAACTTCTGCAGCAGATCAAAGTGGCAAGTATGCAGCCGCCATGCCAGATAAAGGACTTCGTTGTCGCTATAGGCAATTCCAAGAGAATGGTCCGCTTCTGAAAGCATAAAGCGGGCAATATCGCCTACTGACACATTCATCAGCCGGATATCGAATTTAAGGGATGTACCAATCTCTTTTCCCAATCTCAATCTTTTACATAACAAGGCAAAAGTAAATACTGTCTGCTTATAGAATGTATCTGCAATTGTAATGCCGTATTTCCTCTCTGCCTCCTGCACGATAGCCGACACATCCGGAAGCAGCTCTGTCAAGTCCAGAATCAAATCAAACAAATAGCCAGATGTCCCTGCTTCCTTTTCAAAAGGATTCCAGTTCTTCAGATAAGGAAAGCACGTATTTAAGATGATTTCCTGCCGCTTTGGCTCTTCTATCTGCAGACGGTAGCCTCGGTTCGTACTCTGCTCAAATGCCACATGGTACTGTTTGAAATATAATTTGACCTTCTCGATATCATTCAAGATGGTAGCCCGGCTGACAAACAGCGTGTCGCATAGCTCCATAACTGTGACCGGATGTTCTGCATCAAGCAGTATTAAGACAATGGAAAGAATCCTGTCATCGGGAGAAAGATGGTATTCGTAGAAATTGCTGGTGTTAATGCGTGACAGGATCTGCCGCGTCTCATTTTCCATACCTGTATACGTAATTCCAGTGGAAGTGCGTTCTATAATCTCTTTTATACCCAGTCCGGCAGCAATATCTTCTAATGCAATACAATAATTCCTGATGGAACGTATACTTACGCCCAGCAGGGCAGATAATTCATTATAGCTCCTGCTGCGGTTGGGGCTGTTGATGATTTCGTGAAAGAACTCGCTTTGCTTTTTATTAATTCCCATATCGCTTCACTCCTTTCCATTCAGGATTTAGTGAATATGCTGAATAAAATCTCATTTTGTATATAGCATTTGACAAAATAATTATATTATCCTTTGCATTTTCCGGGAAGTCTAACTTCTTTCCAAAATATTGAACAAACCTGGACGTTTAAACAGCGCCATATTCTGCTATAATTACCAGCAACAAGGACTGCTCTTGTGCAAATCATTGGAAAGGAGGGACAACAAGATGATACATAAGGAATTCATATTTACAGAGTTAGAAGGAAGTACAAAAGAACAGGTTATTACTCAATTGGCTGACCGATTACTGGCCGCCGGATATGTGAAGGATACTTACAGGAATGCAGTTTTAGATCGTGAAAAAGAATACCCGACAGGACTCTCTCTCGGCGAATACTGCATCGCAATCCCACACACATTTGCAGCACATGTGAATCAGCCTGCCATAGCAGTGGCAAAGTTAAAAAATCCTGTTTCTTTTGCGGAAATGGGGTCGACGGATACAGATCTGGACGTCTCATTGGTTATGATGATGGCAATCTCCAATCCTGAAGAGCAGGTCGGCCTGCTGAAGAAGATATTACGCCTGTTTTCTGATGAAGATATCCTGAAAGCGTTGATGGCAAGCAGTACATCCTCTGAGCTGTATGAATTGCTGCGCCACATTGACGAGCCATGATAAGTTATATTTACAGAGTCAGGCAATCAAATGAAGCAAACGAAGAATGAGAAAGGAGGGATCAGGATGCTGTTTAAGAAGAAAAACAAGCATTCTGCACCAAACGAGGCAGAAGCACAACTTAGAGGTAAAGGCAAGACAATCCGTGTATTATCTGTATGCGGTTCCGGAACCGTCAGTTCAACTATGATAGCGGTAAAGATGCAGGAGCGTTTTGAAGCACTGGGCTATCGCTTTGAAGCCACTGAGGTAAACCCCGGCGGCGTCAAAATGGCTCTTATGTCCGGACAATATGATTTTATAGCATACACAAGTCCGGTGGACGATGATGTCGACATACCCAAAATCAATGCGGTCAGCTTCATGACCGGGTTTGCAGAGGAGGAATTTATGGAGGAAGCTCTTAAAGTCCTGGATGAACTTGGAAAATGAGAAAAAGGAGGAAATGAAAGATGTTAGAAACTCTATCGAACATATTTGATACTTTTGGTGCATCCGTGTCGGTACCGGTAATTATCTTTATCATTGCGATTGTTATGAAAGCAAAGCCGAACAAAGCATTTCGTTCGGCTTTGCTGGCAGGCGTGGCGCTGACCGGGTTCAGCCTGATGATCAATGCGTATATGCCGACAATCAGTGGAATCGTAGATAAGATGGTAGATAATACAGGGGTTAATCTGCCGGTATTGGACGTAGGCTGGCAGGCGTGTGCCCTTGTTGCTTATTCCACTAAAATCGGTATGGCCTTTTTAATTGTCGCGATTATCCTTCAGATTATTTTATTTATCACGAAATGGACAGACATTTTTATGCCGTCTGACTTGTGGAATACATATTCCTTTATGTTATGGGGCTCTACGCTATATATGGCTACTAAAAATGCTTGGTTATCCATGGGACTTATGATATTGATGAACCTCTATATACTGCTGTTTGCAGAAGTGCTGGCGCCGTGCTTTTCGACCTATTATAATTATCCCGGCTGTGCCCTGACCGCTCCCCACCACGCAGAAGGTGTGCCGTTCTATATCCTTGTAAACTGGATTATGAATAAGCTCGGATTAAATAAAGTCAACATGAATCTAAGTGCAGTCCAGAAGAAATTGGGCTTATTTGGCGAACCGATGGTCCTCGGATTATTTATCGGCTTTATTCTTGGCTTTATCGGGAATATTCATGAACTGGGCACCCTTGCCACCTGGGGCGAGATTACTACGGCTGCAATCAGCACCGCTGCAGTTATGGCTATCTTCCCCAAAATAGCTTCCCTCTTTGCCGCGGCATTTACACTCTTGACCGAGTCCACGAAAGGGACCGCCAAAAAGCATGGTAAAGGGCGGACCTGGTATCTGGCTGTAAATGATGCCACCGGATATGGTGAACCGGCTACTATCATGGTCGGTACATTGATGATACCGATTATGCTCGTATTGGCTTTCGCGTTGCCCGGCAACCGCGCACTCATTATGGTGGACCTGATTGCAATGCCATACTGCATGATACCGATGATCAGCATATCCAAAGGAAACATGCTGAAGACATTGATTGGAACTATTCTTTACTTCTCGCTGGCACTCTATGTATGGGGCTGGATGGCCGACCTTTATACTGCCGTAGCTGTTGAGGCAGGCTTCACACTGACAAGCGCGACCATGCTCATTACCTGCACATGCTTCATGCCACTTCTGGCCCTGCTGTTTGCAGCATTCCTGTCACAGAATGTATTCATAATCGCGTTGACAGTGATTGTGTATTTTGTCCTTTATATCTTATACAAGAAGAACAAAGATGCCGTTACCCGCTATATGCTTACATGTAACGACGTAAAGCCGGCGGAAGGAGTGGTATGACGATGGAAAATCAGGACTCTTTCATCCGCCGCGTTGTCGTGGTCGGAGATGCATATGTATCTCCGGCCGTACTTCAGGAGGCGGCAAAGACGCTGCCCTTTTCTGATATGGAGATCATTCCCTTTCTGTGGGGAACCGGCGATAAAGAAGAATTTGCCGAAATGCAGACAAAGCTGGAACACGGCGGTCCTGATGCCGTTCCGTATCCGGAAGGGCTTCAGGACGCTATGAAGACTGCTGATCTATTGATGGTTCATTTTTGTCCGGTTCCGGAAAAGCTGGTTCTTAACGCAAGATGCCTGAAATTAGTCGGCGTATGCCGTGGCGGATATGAAAATATTGACGCATCTGCACTCAGAAGGCATGGCGTCCCATTGATCCATATCATCCGTAATGCAGAAGCTGTCGCTGAATTTACATTGGGGATGATGCTGGCTGAGACACGGAACATTGCCAGAAGCCATCAAAAAATATGCAACGGCCAGTGGACATCTGACTTCTATAATTCCGGTTTTACTTCCACGCTGAAACATATGACCGTGGGCATCATCGGTCTTGGAAATATCGGTGCGCTGCTCGCCAAGAAGCTGCACGCACTTGGCGTAAAGCTGCTCGGTTACGATGCATTTCTGCCGGAGGATGCAATCCGGCAGCTGCCTGTAGCTTTCGTGGACTCCATGGAGGATGTGTTCAGGCAGGCGGATATTGTGTCACTGCATTTAAGGCTTACTTCTGAAAACAGAGGCATCATCGGATATGAATTGATGAGCCTTATGAAGCCTACCGCATATCTGGTCAACGCATCGCGTGCAGGACTGATTGACGAATCCGCTTTGATTCATGTACTGGCAAACCATAAAATCGCCGGTGCGGCACTGGATGTATTCCAGCATGAGCCTCTAAGTGCGGGGCATCCATATCTGAGTCTGGACAATATAACACTGACCCCGCATATTGCCGGAGACACCGTGGATTCAATAGCAAACTCTCCTTTCCCGCTCGTTCAGGCTATCACGGAATACTTGGAAACGGGTAACTTAAGAAATGTATGCAATTCATAATAACCTTTTTATAATGACAGGAGGAATCAGCTATGTTAATGGAACGAGAAAGAACAGAGATTACAGCGTATCTCAAAATGTTAATCACACATGGACTCACCAAAGGGACGGGGGGAAATATCAGCGTGTATAATCAGGCGCTTAAATACATGGCGGTCAGCCCAAGCGGCATGGATTATTTCAAGCTGTCTCCTGAGGATATCGTTGTCATGGATTTGGATGGAAACATAATAGACGGTAACAGAAAGCCTTCCAGCGAATATGAAATGCACAGTATCTTCTACCGTGAAAGAGACGACATCTTATCCGTCGTACATGCCCATAGTCCTTATGCCAGCGTCCTTGCATGCCTGAACTGGAGTATCGAGCCTTGTACCTATCTCATCGGTTCTGCGGGAAAAGATGTGCGCTGCACAAAGTACGAAACCTTTGGTTCTCCTGAACTGGCAGCAAGCGCCCTTAAGGGGATGGAAGGCAGATATGCCGTATTGCTTGGAAATCACGGCCTCCTGGCAGGCGGCACAGATCTGGCCACTGCATTTGATACAGCCGAGGAAATTGAATTCTGTGCGGAAATCTATTATAAATGCAAAGCGGCCGGTAATCCGGTATTGCTCAGCGATAACCAGATGGATATCGTATTGGAAAAATTTAAGACCTATGGTGTGCAGCCGGAGGTGGACTAAATGAAAAAAGTAATGTTCTACGGGCCAGAAGATATCCGTATGGAAGAATGCCCGGTGCCTGAGCCTGGCTTTGGAGAAATCGTCGTTCAGAACAAGGTGGCCCTGACGTGTGGTACAGATGTCAAGACATATATGCGCGGGTATCCGGGCGATATCCCACCCTATGGATTTGGCCATGAAGCATCCGGGGTCGTGTACGCCGTAGGCAAAGGGGTGGCAAACGTGTCTGTCGGCGACCGCGTTGTATGTCATAATTCGGCCCCTTGCCAGACATGCTTTTATTGCAAAAAGGGAATCCATACCATGTGTGATGATATGCTTTATAATATGGGTGCCTTCTCGCAGTATCAGCTCATTCCTAAGAGAATCGTCGATCAGAATACGTTTATCCTGCCTGATACGATGTCTCATGAATTAGCCGCTCTGATGGAGCCTTTATCTTGTGTTCTATTCGGCACAGAACGTGTAGGCGTGCAATTGGGAGATACCGTTGTCGTGAACGGAGCCGGTCCCATCGGATTAATGTACATTGCCCTGCTTGTCAGTAAAGGAGCACGGGTCATTGCAACCGACCTCTCAGAGGTACGTCTTAAGATGGCGGAAAAGCTGGGGGCCTTTGAGACTGTAGATGCCTCCAAAGCAGATGCGGCAGCAAAAGTAAGATCCCTGACACCTGGGGGACGGGGCTGTGATATCGCCATCGAGGCGACTGGTTATCCAAACGTGTGGGAAAGTAATATACGGATGGCCCGCAAAGGCGGAACCGTTCTTCTGTTTGGAGGGACTAAAGCAGGTACAAAATTGATTGCAGATGCAAATCTCATCCACTACTCGCAATTAACGATAATAGGACTGTACCACACCTCCCCCCAGTATACTATGGCGGCATTCGAGCTTCTGAAGAATAACGTCATCAAAACCGGCGATTTTATCTCCGAAAGCTACACTCTGGACGAGATTGAAACTGCAATTCTGGAACATGCAAAAGGACAGTGCATCAAGAATAAAATCATGCTTGATGCATAACTACAGACAACGACTGGAGGACAATACGATGGCTGCTCTGCTGTGTGCATTCGGTGTATGCTTTATATTAAAAGGATTATTCATGTGTGCGGGAAGGATGGTGCCAAAGAACGTTATCCTCAGGCTGCAGGATAACAGAAGGCAATTAAAGGGATGGTGCCAGGGCACAGGAACCGTGCATATACTATGGGGTATATGCGCGGTCCTGATCTGGTGTGCGGACAGATTCAATCATTATGCACTGTACATTATGATTGCCGTGATAGCCTGTGCAGTCATAAGCATGGTTATATCCTTCTGGACAACAGTAAAGTTTTCATGATTTTAGTCCCACAAGATAAGAACCGGTGGACCTGATCTTACATAAGTCCACCGGATTAAAGACGCTTTATGTCCCTACCTCACGTTCACATACTGCCCATTGCCCACGTCCGCCTCTGCCGTCAAAATAAATCCTGCCCTGCTGTCGTAATTTTTTAATTCGGTAGTTCACTGTAGTAAGGCTGACATGTTCCATTTCTGCTATCTCCTTTGCCGTAACAGAAGGGTTTTCTCTCATATATGCTACTATTCTCTCCCGTTCGGACTCCTTCCTGGATGCATATGCGAACTCCATGTCCAACGGTATCTCTAACATCTCCTCATGATAGAATCGTATCTTCAGCCTATCCTCATACACTTCTATGCATTCTATACTGTCAAGCATTTCCGACAGGACCACCCTGTGAAGCAGATCTCCCTTCAGCCTTTCTTCTATTTTACGTATTCTTTCCTGGTTCCCGGTATGCACGGGCTCTGTCCAACGGCAGGCCTTCAGTTCCTCTCTCAGATTGTGCAGCCTTTCTTCAAATTCTGTCTTCTTTCTCTTATAATCTTCATCGGATATAATTCCATCCAGCAGTTTATCTACAAGCTTATGGTTCAGATTCTCCTGCCTTTGTATCCTTTTTTTCAGCTCTTTGGCTTTCCCGGCCGGTTCTCTTTGAATGAACACTTTTTCTAATACTGATATCGCCTTATCACATATCTGCGGGTAATCGATTCCATAATTATTATAGTACGCCTCACAGGCAGCTTCCAGAAGGACCAGCAGCTTCTGCTCTTCCAAATGTATATTGTCACAGCCCGCCCCATCTATTATCGGCGCTTTACGTGTTCCCCGCCCATCTTTTACGTTGTCTTTTCTTCCGAATCGTAGATAATTCCGGCATTTCCATTCAATTATCTTCTCCTGATTCTTGAATCGCTTTCTTATGGTTCTGTAATAGGTGCCTCCACACAGGCCGCAATGAATCTTCCCCGACAGGTGGAACTTTCCTTCAGCCGGTTTCGCACGAGGGGCTTTCGTGCGATATCTTGCCGCTCTCTCATCCATCGCCTCATTAGCTGATTGCCAGGTATCTTCACTGACAATGGCAGGAACAGCGCATTTATGGACGATCCATTCTTCCTCCGGCATTCTAAGCTCCTGCTTTAGCTGAAAATCAAAGTGACGTTTATTTTGAACCACCGTTCCACACCGTATCGGATTCCGGATAATTCTTCTGACAGTCTCCTCTTGAAAAAGCTGCCCCTTTCTGTCCCGGTATCCCTCATCCGCCAGAACAGCCGCGATTCTACCACATCCCATGGACTGGCATAGATGAAACATCAGTTGTATTACTTTTGCCTCTTCTTCCACGATGACAATCGACTTATCCGGCAGCTTTTCATATCCATAAGTGCCCGGCGGCAGAATAAAAGACTCCCCACGTTTCTGCCTGTTCCTGTGTGCATTATTTATTTTCTTCGACAGGTCCTTGCTGTATTCTTCCGCCAGAATCGCTTTGATTCCGGTTATCAAAGCATCGTCTGTCGTATAGAATTTTCGTTCCATATACATGTACAGCTTTTTGCCATTCGTCACGAGTCGGTCGATAAATAGATACCAGTCTTTCGTATTACGCATCAGACGGTCCTGGCTCTTAATCAGGACGACATCGAACCTGTCTGTCTGCAGGTCTTCGTACAGCCGCTGATATTCCTTTCTCTTTTCCGCTGTCGTCCCGCTCTTTGATTCGATATACTCGTCAACGAGCATCCAGCCATTTGCTTTCACACTTTCTTTTGCCTCGGCCACCTGCTTTTTCAGTGCCTCCTGCTGGCTCTCCTCTTCCGTGCTGCATCGGCAGTATATTACGGTCCTGATCATTCTTCGGCTTCCTTTTGGAATACCGCTTTCCCTCTCAGCTCTTCCTCAAGGCTTATCAGATGTTCCTCCGCCAGCAGGCGCAGTATCCTGCACATAATGCTTTCTTCCTTCATCACTTTTGCATTATCTCTTACAGTAAGCTTCTCCGGCATATTTTCACCCACACATATTATGGTTTCTTCCATATATGGATATGGGTATTCTGTTTATTATATTCCATTGCCTGAAGAGGTTAATCTGCGGAACCTGAACTTGCCGCTGCGGCAGATGATGCCGCAACAGCAGCACACATCGCTGCCTGCTGTGCTGCAATCAGCGAAATGGTACTGCCGATTGCTGCCGATGTCATCACCGGACTGCCCTCCTGTTCTATATAGTAGCTGGCCAGCAGCATCCCCGCATACATGAGCCGCTGCTTCTTCCCGGTTCCCCATACTCCGAAGCCTTTCTGTCCTGACAGGAAACCGTCAATTTCTGCCAGTTCCTCAATCAGGACGTCCAGTTCCAATGGCAGCAATCCCAGCACACCCAAGGTAGGCAATTCATAGCTTGTTCCGTATTTATGCCCCTTCCTTTTCAGGCCTCTGTACAATTCTATCGTTCTTTCGCATTTTTCCCGCGCAGATCCTTCTCCCAGCGCCAGTACGTGGCTCAGAGACTGCACCGCATTCCCCGAAAAAAAATCAGCTTTTAATATCTCATAGCACTTTTCCGACTCCTCTGCTATCTGTTCATCTGTAAGTTCAGATAATGCCAGCAGTGCGGCAAACACACTGTCCTCACCGGATGTCAGAAAGGGGTGTTCTGCCTTCATCAAATCATAAATATGTCGTGTACGTCCGGCAATCTCTTCATATACGCCAGGCTCGGCTATATCTGCAATAATCATGGATGCCAGGGGCAGATACGATGAGGTGAAGAAAAGACGCTTCAGAGCGTTATATACGTAAAGAGACTTTTGAAGCTTCCCTTCCGGGTTCCCGTCTACCGCCAACATAGAAATCATGGCAAGCTTGACCGTCCCCCTGAAATTAGAAAAGATTCCAGTCTGCTCTCTCAAAATATCTCTACAGCGTCTCATCTGTTCCACATCTGCCAACTGGCCTTTGTCCGTAAAGATGGCTGCGCAGACTGGATATATATAAGCGCTGTCCCATGCGAACGCACCCTTAATCGTGTCTCTGTTCACAATGAATTTTTCACATAATGACGCTAATTCTTGTTTCATATTTTTCTTCCTCCCTGAATCCATATTTTATTACAAAGCTAATTGGTCATATTCCGCATGAACTAAAGAATCATCCTCATCCGGAACCACCCGTCCCTGGCGTCAAAGTCCAGATATCCCTTGCAGCGCTGCACGAAGCTTTCCATACTCCGGGTTCCATATCCATGCCCTTCCCGGGCGGCGGTTGGCATACCTTTGCTGTCAAATACTACCGTGCCGGCATATGTATTGGCAATTTCCAGAAGATACTGGGCCCCTTCGCATCTTCCGTTCACACGGATAATCCTCTTTTGTCCGTCAGTCATATGCATACAGGCATTATAAGCATTCTCAATCGCATTGGACAGCATGACAGAGAATTCCGTGATATCGGCAGCTTTGTCCGGCACGCTCTCCAGATACACATCCAGTTCAATCTCCTCATCCTTTGCCCGCTCGGAAAAGAAAGACAAGGTGGCATCAATAATCGGATCCCCGGAATATACCTTCAGCTCTCCGCTGCCATCATAGCTGTCCAGACTCCTGCTCATAGATTCCAGAACCTGGTTTAGCGAATCCCAGTCATGACTTTCGACGCACGTATGGATAACATGCATATAATGACGTATATCATGCCTGTACATCTTCAACTGTCCATCCATGGCACTGAGTGTGTCCGCATGATTTTTCAGGGAAGAAACCTGCACTTTAAGCAGCTGATAGTTCCCTTCCATCCGGTAGTGGTCTTTTAATTTCCTGAAGAACATATAGAATGCAACATATACGCAGAATACAGACAGGCACATCAGAATAGCCTGTGGCTGTAGCTCCGGATGCCGGTAAAGCGGCCCGGGTACCATGATGATAAGTGCAAAGGTAAAGCTCAAAGATAAGGGTATAATCGTAAACCACCACCATTCACGCTTTATTTCCTGAATCACCTCTAAAAACGGCCTTCTGAAAACCTTATATAATAATACGCCAATTACAAGAAAAACGGTGGTTTTAATACATAAGTGGATAATATCCGTGTAGTAGAATACACAGTCGCTGATCGTATCGCTGATGAATATAAACAGACAGGCACTGAAAAAAATGAATATAAGCCGTCCGTCCAGATATTTGTATACGATAAGATAGAATAAGCCGCAGGATATGATGTTGATTATAGATATCAATGCTCTTCCTTCTACTGTCACACCCATCCGCCAGAAAATCAAAATATCAGCCAGTAATAAGCATAATACAAACAGCGGGGCTGATAATCTCATCGTCTTCTTAGAAAATCTCCATTCATCGGTAAGTATTATCATATAGATCAGCCCAAACGGCGCCGATATCATACTGTCAAGCGCATTGATTATCATCTTGTCCCTTCTCCCTCTTCCTTCTCCTTTGCTGTTGCAATTATTCTATCACAGATTTCAAGCCACAACAACGCAAGGATTGATTCAGACTCTATCCCATGGTATTCAAACTTTCAGAATCCCCATCCGGCTCTTTAAGCTCGACTGGCTCCTGATGTCTATCGTACTGCTCTGTATCATGGCAATGGGGTTGTATTCGCTGATAAATCTTATAGAAAGAATCTATCTAAAGCGGGTATGACTTTGTTGTATAGATCTGCACCCTTTGGTCAGTCACAAAAGCAGCCGCGTAATTAACGCAGCTGCCTACATATTCCAGTCTGTCACCATCTGTTTTTTATTCCTTCAAATCGTCTTTCTGTTGTTTCCCCTTTTGCGCAGGTGTATAATATAAAAAAGCAAGGAGGTGTAGATATGTATGCGCCTATGGAAAAAAAGCAAGTGAAAAAAGCTACATCTATTCTACAAAATAAAACGATTCAGATGCTGCGAGGTGTCTATCGTGACGATGTTTGTAAAGTAGCTGATGACCATCCCGTAAAAACGGGGCCTGTCGTCCGTCTGCTGGCATTCATGGATGGCCGGGAGGTAGAGTACAATCTGGATACTTCCGGAAAAGCAGTCATAGATGAGGAATGGATTCTCCAAACCATCCACGACACAGTACATGAGGGACTCGACATCTTGAAAGAAACGTCCACCACCGTTGAAGACAAAAAAACAATCCTTTCGGCTTTTCAAATGATGGAGTATTTATCGCTAAATCAGCATCTTTCTAAGGAAGTTGGCAGATTCAGTACGCACGGCGTGACGAATATGCGTAATACTGACGGACAAGTAAAAGAAAGCATGCGTAAAAACGCAAGAGAACTAACTGAGATATTCTATTATTTCATCGGCTCTACCAGGCAACATACAGAAGATCTGACCGATACCATCATTCTATACAGAGCAGTTCGCATGGAATTAAAAAGCGGACAGGAAAAACATATGGAGATACTTCCAAGTTCTACATCCTGGAGCCTTGACTTCTGCAAAGGATGGGCGGGAAATGATAAGGAACAGTATATTATTTTTGAAATCACTGTCCCTTTAAGCTTTCCACTATTATTTTCCTCCTTCCCGGACCACGACTCCAAATATCGCTTTTCCAGTCATATCAACCAAGGGCAGAGCGAGGTCCTGCTTGCCCCAAGCCAGCTGAGATTTACCGGCCCAAGCCGCAAGGACGACGGATATA
The DNA here is from genome assembly GCF_017566055.1 of Extibacter sp. GGCC_0201. Lineage (NCBI taxonomy): Bacteria > Bacillati > Bacillota > Clostridia > Lachnospirales > Lachnospiraceae > Extibacter > Extibacter sp. GGCC_0201. The sequence continues at coordinate 154,672 of NZ_JABFCH010000003.1, forward strand.
CGATACAGCCCTGCAGCGCAGCCAGCTTATCTTTAGATGATGCGTTGCAATTGATAGGTCCAGTGCCGTCTGCTATACCGGACGAAGAGGAGATGGAGGAAGATGACTGACTCTATTACGTTCCACTTCACGTAAGCCCGTATATATTTGCAATCCGGTTTTACTCTTGCTATAATTGTTACATCATCACAATACATCAAGAAAGCAGGAGCATTATGAAAATACAAGAATCTGCAGAAAACTATCTCGAGACGATACTGATGCTGCAGCAGCAAAAGGCTGATGTTCGTTCTATCGACATTGTTAATGCACTCGGTTTTTCCAAACCGAGCATAAGTGTTGCCATGAAGAACCTACGTAACAACGGATATATATCGATGGAATCCGACGGTCATATTACGCTGACGCCATCTGGAAGGGAAATTGCCGAAAAGGTATACGAGCGCCATACTTTCCTGTCAACCTGGCTTGCCGACCTGGGTGTCGCTCCCGATATCGCAGCAGAGGATGCATGCAGGATTGAACACGTCATCAGCGCAGAAAGCTTTGCCGCAATCAAGAGGCATGTAAGAGGCACATCCGGATAATATGCTGTCTCCAGATTCAGATCTGCCAATAAAATGAGCCTGTCCATCATTCTTCACGGGGACAGGCTTATTTTATTTGTATCTACAATTTCAGTTCATCATCTCATCATATAATTCTGCTATATTGAGCGCATGGTCGCCGATTCTTTCAAAGTCCGTCAGCATTTCAGAAAACAGAAGGCCTGCTTCTGCCATACAGTCTCCATTCTTCATCCGCTTCATCTGCTTTTTCAGATAGCTCTGCTGCATATCGTCTATCTTCTGCTCATTCTGCGCTGTTTTCTCCAGCATCTCCCTGCCGGAAGATTCCCCTGTAAATTCTAGTATATCAAGCGTTTCCAGGCTCACCTGCTTCATCTGACGTATATCTTCCAGCGCATGGCCTGAAAAGGAAAGTCCCCATTTCTTCATGTCTTTCGCATATCCTGCAATGTTTACTGCGTGGTCTCCAATACGTTCTATATTGCTGATTATCACATAATAGGCATTGATACGTTTTGAATCCTGTTCGCTCATCTCAACTGTCATAAGCCGTCCGATATAACGTGAAATCTCTGTATTCAGATAGTTGATGTACTCTTCTGCCGCCTCAATCTTTTCTATCGCCATATTCCCGCCGTAAAGCGCAGCATCAAAACTTGCCGCGGCATTATTTCTGGCCATGGCAAGCATCCTGGCCACTTCTTTTCTAATCTCTGACAGTGCCGCCGCCGCATGTCCTACCGGATATGACGGTTCGAAGGGAGATAGATATTCCAGATGTCTGATGGCTTCCGTCTCTTCCTTTCTATCCGGCAGTATACGCACCGCCGTCCTTGCCATAAGGCTGCCAAATGGCAGGAGCAGAAGTGTCGTGACTATATTAAATGTCGTATGTATATTGGCTATCTGCTGGACCTGGTTGCCTGGCGCCGTAGCTTCCATCCAGGACACAAACGGTGTAACCATGCAGACAAAAGTAAACACTGCAGTCCCTAACATATTGAACATCAGATGAATAATCGTAGTCCTCTTTGCATTTGTTTTTGTCCCAATCGAGGCAAGCACCGCCGTTATGCACGTCCCGATATTCTGTCCAAACAGGATGTATACTGCGCTGGATAGCGGTATCATGCCGGTTCCCGCCAGCGCCTGGAGAATACCGACAGAGGCTGACGAAGACTGGATGACAGCTGTGAATATGGTGCCGATCAGTATGCCAAGGAGCGGATTGCTGAAGGTTGTCATAAAATGGATGAATGCTTCCGAGTCCTGAAGCGGCTCCATCGCCTTCCCCATCATGTCCATTCCTATGAACAGCACTCCCAGCCCAGCAAATATCTCGCTTATATGGCATATCTGCTTGTTTTTTACAAATAAGATACAGGCGACACCGGCAAATGCGATGAGCGGAGCAACTGTGCCTATATCAAGAGCAATGAGCTGCCCGGTAATCGTCGTACCGATATTTGCGCCCATAATGACCCAGACTGCCTGGTTCAGGCTCATCAGGCCCGAATTAACGAATCCGACGACCATGACCGTGGTTGCTGACGAAGACTGGATGACGGCTGTTATTCCCGCCCCCACTAGCACACCCTTGATTCTGTTGGCAGTCAGTTTCTCCAGAATCGCCTTCATCTTATTACCCGCTGCTGTCTCAAGGCCAGTGCTCATCATCTGCATTCCATACAGAAACAGGGCCAGCCCCCCAAGCAACGTCAAGATATCTGTTCCTCTCACCTTTCCGCTCTCCTTTCCCTGAACTCCTTCCACGTTACCCACAACGGTCCGGCTATACATACGGAAGAATAACATCCGCTGATGACGCCGGCCAGAAGTGGCAATGCAAACATCTTGATGGATCCGATATTATAGATATATGAAAATGCAAGGACCACCGCCGCGCAGAGGGCAGTCGTGAACGCCGTCTTTAAAGACCTGCCAATCGTCTCTGTGATGCTTCGGTCCACGAGCCGGCACAGGCTCTCCTTTTCTCTTCCCGGATGTGCTAGATTCTCCCGTATCCTGTCATAAAGGACTATGGTATCATTGATGGAATATCCTATGATAGTCAATGTAACTGCTACAAATGCATCGTTCAGAGGTATCTTTCCGACCTCAAACACGAAGAATACGATAACTACATCGTGCAACAGGGCAATAACAGCCGTAATACCGGCCGATAGTCCCGAGAGTGCCGAAAAACGGATCCAGATATAGATGACGATGAACAGCGAGGACAGACCAATTGCAATGGCGGAATTCCTAAGCGCCTTGGCCCCTATGTACGGCTCGACCACCGATGTCTCTGACAGTGTATATTCTGCTTCTTTATCCTTGTTAAGTGCTTTAAGCACCTTTTCCTGTTCATCCGGAGCGATTCCCTGATTTCCTGCCAATGTCAGGATAAGCTTCTTCTGCCCTGACAATGGATCTTCCGATATCTGTGTACTGACAGGGCGGTCCAGTATGCCTTCTGCCGCCGCCCCGGCTTGCGCCGTGTCAGCTTCGCCCGTATACGTATAGCGCAGAATCGCTCCGCCGGTGAACTGGGTATCAAGCCTGATGCCGTTTGCACCGCTTGCAGCAATACCTGCCAGCAGCACCGCAGCCGTGAACAGATAGATTTTCCTGCGTCCTGATGCGAGACGGAGCATCTTCGGTTCTTTTTTTCTTCGGAACATGTTCTCTCTGTGAAGCATGTCATACCGTACTACGGACGTGAGCATGAAACGGGACATCCATACCCCCGCCAGAAGGTTTATGAGAACCCCTGTAAATAGGGTATAGCCGAAACTCAGCATCGTGCCTGAACCAAACAACATCAGTATCAGGGCCACCGCAGCCGTCGTTATATTGCCGTCCAGCACGGAGGAGAAGGCATTCTTATATCCGTTCTGCACAGCATGGCGCACGCTTGTCCCCCGCTTCAGTTCTTCCTGAATCCGTTCGCTGATAATAATATTGGCGTCAACCGCCATGCCAACAGACAGGATAAGACCTGCAATTCCAGGCAGCGTCAATGTATACTGCGGCAGAGACAGTGCCAGTATCTGGAGCGACATCTGGAAGATAAGCGTCAGACAGCTGACGGCTCCGGGCAGTCGGTAGCTATATATCATAAATATGCAGATCAATACAAATGCGGTGGCAGCCGCTGCCACCATCGCCTGCAGCGCGTAGCTTCCAAGGCTCGGACTAATCGTATTATAATTTGAAGTCTCCATGGAAAAAGGCAATGCTCCCGCGTTGATCTTCTCAGACAGCGCTCTGGCTGCATCTATGGATTCCATACCGTTTATTACCGCTTCACCACCGGTAATCTGCTGCTGTACGACAGGCGCAGATATCAGGGTATCGTCCATATAGATCTGAAGCTGTTGGCCTTTAAGGTTTCCTGTGGCTTCCGCAAATTCTTCTGTCCCTTTGCTGTCGAAGGAAAGCTGTACTTCATAATCTCCTGTCTCGGTATTTTTGACAGGCTGGCTTTTCTTAACGTTCTGCCCCTCTATGAGAACGTTCCCATCCGGGTCTCTGAACGTAAGCTTTGCCGTCTCTCCAAGTTCTGATATGGCGGCTTCCGGGTTGAACTCTTTTTCGTCCGACTTCCACGGAAACCGTACGATGATATGGCCTTCCTTTTTGTCGACCGTAACTTCCCGGTCCGTTATATTCCTGGCATCCAGCCGGCTTTCGATGACATTTCTCGCGGCTTCCATCTGTGACACGGACGGCGTGCCCTTCATTCCGACAGGCTCGAACACCGCCTCCACGCCTCCTTTGATGTCTATCCCAAGCCGCATATCTCCTACGCCTTTCAGGTCGTCTCCGCAGCCAAAAAAGGCAAACAAAACAAAGGCTGCAATGATTGCCAATGCCACCCAGATATGATTCTTTTTATTTTTCAATGTACTGTTACCTCCAATATTTCTAACCGTCAGTTATGTCCGGCTGATTCTTATCTTGCGGCAACAGCACGTTTTTTACCATCGCACTTATGGATTAGTCTGATATGACTAAGGTACACATCTGCAAGCGACATGCAGAGTATCAGAAATGAAATAAGACTGCTTCTGAAGCTTCTTCTAAAAGCAGCAATGGACATACATATGAATAATCCGGACAGCAGAAAGGCAGCGGCACCTTTCCTTCCTTTTGACACAGCAGAGCTGGTTTTTTCCAGCACGTTTTCCTTCATGCCTGCTTTGACCTGCTCTGACCGGGGCATGTCGACGAAATGCTCCCTCTCTGTCATGGCCTCCAGCGTACTGGAACTTTTGTCCAGAGCTGCCGCCTCCTGCTGTCCCGTCTGTTTCAAGGCAAAAAGCAGCCCTATGAAAAACAACGTAAAAAGGGAGAATTGAATGAACCTTTTCTTCTTGTCCATAGGGCTGCCTCCTGCTAAATTTATAATGCAGATTTTAACATGCCTTGAGGCATCCGTCAATAGGCCTGGCCTGCCAAAATATCAGCCACCTCCGCAACTTTCATCCAATTCCCTTGAGGTCGCTGTACTAAACTTACCTCTATAGGACAAGCGGTACGATTTTGCCTTTTACTACATCCACAAGGCCGCAGTCTGTCAGCTTTAGCGCGGGGCTTACCGGCAGGCCAAGCGTACACAGCGACATAATCGGGTTATAATGCCGGTATCCGAGAGAAATCAGGCTTTTCCTGACCTTTCCAAGCATCCTGCCAATCTCATCCGCCGGCTCTTCTGACAGGATACCTGCAACCGGAAGGGAAAGCTCCGCAGCAATCCCGCCATCCTCTGCCGTACAGATGCCGCCTTTAAGCTCTGTCAGCCGCCGTGCCGCCACAAGCATATCGTCCACGTTGCTGCCGATTACAAACAGGTTGTGATGGTCGTGGTAATAAGTTGTAGCTGCAGCCCCTCTGCTGATACAGTCGCCTGTGACAAACCCATAGCCGATATTGCCGTTAATCCCGTGTCTTTCGAACACTACAGCCAGCATACATCCGCTGTCCTCCCACCGGAGGCGTCCGTCCTCCACCGGCATCACAACACGTACCTCTTTCGTCTGCGTACATCCGTCCTGTACCTGGATGACACGCACTTCTGCCTCGTTCCCTGCAATCCCCTCCGCCGGTATGAACTTCCTGGCGGTAAGTTCTGGCAGATGCAGGCTGTCATAGAATGCCGGCGGAAAGGCGTACGTATCCTTCTGCTTCTTTTGTGCCCCTTTCTGATAGATCTCTCTTCCATCCTTGAATACACGTTCAGGCTGGAAGTTGCCGCACTCTGCTGCTTTCAGAAGCTGAAAGTCCGCTTTTCTGCCTGGCGCGATTGCCCCTCTGTCTCTTAAGTTCATACGCCGTGCCGGAGTGTAGGATGCGCAGTATATGGCCTCCTCCAGAGGAAATCCCATTGCTACCGCTGTCTGCACGACATGATTCAGCTGTCCGTACTCCATGAGCTCATCCGCCATCGTATCATCGGTCACAAAGCTTACATGCTCATAAAGCCTGTTTTCCATAATATAATCCAGCACATCCTGCCGCAGCATCTTCTCCTGTATCTCGACGAACATCCCATTGGCAAAACGGTCTCTAAGCTCCGCCAGCGTGTGTTCCGTATGGTCTCCGTCAATGCCTCTGTACAGGAACTTCGCCAGGTCAAGCCCGGTGAGGGACGGACAGTGCCCTTCTATCACTGCCTGCGGGTCTTCTTCCCTCAGATAATCAAGATACTTTGTAATCTCCAGTTCATCTCCGCGTATAATCTGGCGGTAATTCATGACTTCCCCGACACACACGACGCCGTCTTCGTCCATCAGATGCTTCATCTCTTCAAATCCGATGACTCCTCCTGTCGTCTCAAGACTGCTGTTCGTGGACGGCACGCTGCTTGGAATTCCATAATAGATATCTATCGGCGCGTCCTTGGCGCCGTTAATCATCTCATGGATGCCTGAGACGCCGACTACATTGGCAATTTCATGAGGCTCGGATACCAAGGTCGTCACCCCGCACTCGGCCGCCCGTTCTCCGAACGATACCGGCGTCATCATGGAACTCTCTATGTGCATATGGATATCGACGAAGCCCGGCAGCATCCGGTAACCACTCCCGTCCAGCACACGCTCGGCCTCAAGGCCATGCTGCTCAGCCTTCTGCGTCTCCCTGCATACATAGTAAATCCTGCCTTTTAACACATATACATCCGCCACTTCAAACAGCTTCAGATATGAATTGTAAACTTCTGCATTTTTAACGAGCAAATCTACCTTCTCCATAACATCCCCTCTTTATCTACAATATGGAATAGAAGTACAAAAGACATACTGCCACAAGTATCCACATGGCCGGCCGTACTTCTTTGATCTTGCCGGACGCGATCTTCATGATAAGATATGAAGGCAGCGCGGCGCAGATGCCGTTAGCGATATTGTTTCCGAATATTGTAAATGCGATACAGACAAAGGCCGGAAAGGCTTCTGTCAGATCGTCATACTTGATGTTCCTCATAGCGCCAAGCATGTTGATGCCGATATAGATAAGCACCGGTGCGGTAGCCGCTGAAGGTATCATAAGCGCGACAGGTGCCAGGAGAAGCGCAAGCCCGAACAGGATTGACGTAAATATAACCGTCAGCCCGGTCTTGCCTCCTGCTTCCACACCTGCCGAAGACTCAAGGTACGTCGTCATGCTCGGCATGCCAAATAGTGCCCCGAAGCTTGTTGCGATTGCATCCACCTTAAAACATCTGTCTATTCCCGGAAGATTGCCGTCCTCATCGAGGTACCCGGCTTTTGCCCCTACGCCGAGCACCGTCCCGAAGGTAGAAAAGAAATCGGGCACAAACAATGCAATCAAAAACGGAATATATGCAAAATTCAGCGCTCCCATAAAATCAATATTCATAAACTGTCCGCCGATACCTGCCGGCATCGTCAGCAGGCTCTCCGGCATCTTCGTAACCCCGAACGGAATTCCCACGATAGTGGTTGCCGCGATGGCAAGTATCATATCTCCCTGGATCTTCCTGGACTTCAGTATAAGGAGGATGATAAAGCCGATGACCGCGACAATCACCTCCGGTGATTTCAAATCGCCGAACCCAAGGCTTTTTTTAGCTTCATTGGCAATGATAAGGCCGCAGCTCTTTGCGCCGAGCAGCGCAATGAAAAGACCGATACCAGCGCTGACCGCATGTTTCAGGCTGACAGGTATGACCCTCACGACCGCTTCCCTGAGTCCCAGGAATGATATGGCAATGAACAGCACACCGCTCCAGAAGATGACTCCAGCCGTCAAAGACGGCGCTATCCCATCATTTGCCATCATTGCCGTCACTATCCCCACGCTGCCAAGCCCTGGTGCCAGTGCGAACGGACGGTTCGTGTACAGCGCCATCGCGCACGTCGTAAGGATGACGAGCAGTATCAGCACCGTGAACATCACATGCTTGTCAAGCCCTGCCGATTCCAGCATGTTCGGAACGGTTGCAAGCACATAGGCCATCGTCACAAATGTGGTGATTCCTGCCAGAAGCTCTGTCTTTATATTGGTGTGAAATTCAGATAATTTAAATTGTTTTTCCAGCCACTGTCTCATAAAGTTACTCTCCTATTTTCCTCATTGTATTTTCTTGCTTCTTTTGCTCTTTCATTGTATGATAACCATAATTGATTGTCTAATTCATCTTAGCCATAGGCACCATTCCAAATGAGAATACTTCCGGAGATATTGTTATGAATATTCATGAACTGAATTACGTTATCTGCATTGCAAAACATCAAAATATAACAAAAGCCGCCCAGGAGCTCTTCATTTCCCAGCCGACGCTGAGCAAGCACCTGAAGAAAATGGAACGTGACCTGGGCCTGAAGCTGTTCAACCGGATAGACAACTGCTATATCCCCACCTATGCCGGCAGACGCTATATGGAGTATGCTTCCAAGGTGCTCGCGCTGACGCAGGATTGGGAGAAGGAGCTTCTAGACCTGCTCTCGCTTAAGGACGGGGAACTGACGGTCGCTTTCCCGCTCATGCGCAGTTCCTGTATGCTTCCTTTTATCCTGCCCGCCTTTCACAGGCTGCACCCTCATGTTAAGGTGCACTTTCTAGAAGAGACCCATGCGATACAGGAGCGGCTGCTGGAAGACAGCAAGATTGATTTTGCTGTGTTCAGCGAAGAAACGATACATCCGAAACTGGACTGTGAGACGCTGGGCAGAGAAGAGATACTGCTCGTCGTCTCCCAGAAGCATTCGATGGCAAAAGGGCTTCCTGATTATCAGGATGCGCGGGGATATTACCCTACCGTGGACTGGGAAATGCTGAAAGACGAGACATTTATCCTCAATTCGCCGGAACAGAATACCGGCGCAGTTACGGCCCGGCTTCTAAAGGAGCACTATGTAAACCCGTCCGTCTCCTTTTACACCCGCAATACGCAGGCAGCCCTCCTGCTCGTCCAGCACAATGAAGGACTCTGCTTCGCACCGGAGACTTATGTCCGCAGCACGGCCTTCGATCTGCCGCCGGTCTGTTTTTCTCTTGGAGATGAGAGGGCCTTTACCTCAACGGTTGCCGCATACCGGAAGGGTGCATATCTGCCCATCTATGCCAGAGACTTTATCAGAAGCGCCCGCGATTACTTCGTCACTTTCACAAAATGCGGCAGGCATCCCCACCGGTATAGGCCGGAATCGGATTACAGGCAGCCATAAGACGGACAAGGAGGATATAAATATGGAATTTCAGAAAATCAGTTCTCCCTCACTTAGGGAGCTTTTTGTCGACCAGCTTGAACACATGATTTTATCCGGTAAATTGAAAATCGGAGAGAAACTGCCGCCGGAGCGCCAGCTGGCAGAAATGATGCAGGTGAGCCGCGCTGTCGTCAACAGCGGGCTGTCTGAATTGGAAAAGAAGGGATTTCTTATCGTAAAGCCAAGAAGCGGGACATATGTCGCCGACTACCGCAGAAAAGGGACCCTTGACACCTTGATGTCTATCATGAAGTACAACGGCGGACGGATACGCAATGAAGAGATCCGTTCTATCTTTGAAGTTCGCATCGCCCTTGATACATTGGCTGCCCAACTCTGTATCGACCGTATCAGCGATGAAGAAGTGGAAGTCCTCCGTGAGAAGGTAGAGCTCATCCGTGACGCACAGAGCAGCAAGGATGCCATCCAGGCGGCTTTTGAATTCCAGCATGAATTCGCCCTGGCATCCAAGAATACGCTGCTCCCCCTTATATTCCAGTCGTTCCGGGCCCCCATCTTCACGATGTGGGAGCGCTATCTGGATCTGTATGGCATACAGTCCCTCTATGAAAGCAACTACACGATGTGGACGTATATCAGCAACCGCGATACGAAAGGTGCCATCGAATGGATCAATTATTCCATCGGGGAATGTATCAGCGGAAGCCGGGAGATATATTACGATGTCTAGTAATGTAGACGCCGGTGGGGAGGGGGATGGCAGATGCTCCGCCTCTTCCGCTTACACCTGCGCATCTGCCATCCCCCTCTCCACCGGCTATCCACTTTACCGGCAAGGGCGGGTGCGTCTTGTGCAACGTTGATGGATGACGTAAGACCGCCCGCTTCTCCGTACACTGCCAAGACACACTTAACTTCCTCAACAGATTTCACTTCTCAGCCCTTGCAATTGCAAGCTGGTAATCTTTCTGGTCCGTAAATATCTCGTTCTTATATGGGTTCTTCTTCTGCTGCTTCGACCGCCTGATTATCACTGACAGGCAGATTACATTTGCCCCGAAGGCAAGCAGCGCCACCACCCCCTGCATGACAGGATTGGCAGACGCCGGCCTCGTTGCGGCGTCCATGAACCCATCCGCATATAAGACCGGAATCGTCGCAAAACGGCTCGTATCCTGGAACATGGGGAACACCTGCGCGAACATGCACCAGAGTGCAAGGGTATTCGCCCTGTTCTGGATCCATCCGCCCTTGTTCCACAATGCATTGGCAAACGTAGGTGCCAGCAGGAGTGCCAGGCCGCAGTACCATGCGTGAGTGGGGAGATTGTTGTAAGTATATTCAAAGTTCCAGAGGTCATAGGCAATAATAAAGCACCATGTCATGTCCGGCCACAGCATATCTTTCCGGTCTTTGGATGCATAGATTCCCCACCACCCCGTCATGCATAAGATGTTGAGTATCCCTGCTATTCCATTAACCCAGTTCCACCATCCGCCGTACAGCCATACATTTTCTGAAGACAGCCACCATCGGTCTCCATATTCCGCGAGCGCCATGGCACCTTTGATGCCAGATTCAAAATCACTGGCTACCGCTATCAGGATATTGACCGCTACAATGATGAATGGAAATACCTTGAACCAATCTGCTTTGCCAAATTTCCATTTATATTTGATCATCATGAATCCGATACAGCCGGCCGTAGCCGCATAGAGCTTCGCATAGTGGAACCAGCTGTTCATATGTACGTAGGTGGGGTTATTGAGCGCCCATTCCGCGCCATTTGCCGCACCGATATAGATTGCGATAAAGTATATCGTAAGGGCCGCCGGTATCACCATCAGACAGAAGATTCCGCCTTTCTTCGTCCGTCTTGCCAGCTCATTTACAAGCACCAGCCCTGCAAATACGAGAAGCCAGCCGAGCAGCTGCCAGCCCGCGTTATCACCATATATCTGAAATAACATAAGTATCCTCCCTCATTTCTAACAAGCTTCTATTTCCTTGATGTTACATTCGTTCCCCGCCACGAGATATGTATTTCCTCCCGCACAGTACGGGCAGGTCTTTCCATGCATTATCGTGCCATAGGTCTTTCCACAGTCCTCACAGAAGGTCACCGCCGGTATCTCAAGAGTGGTCAGTTCTGCCCCCCTCAGAAGGTCGGACTTATCAGCCGCCCATTTCCAGCAGTCTTCCAGATAAGAATCAACCACCCCTGAGACTTCACCGATTTCCAGCGTAACGCTGGCGACTTTCGTAAGCCGGTTCTCTTTTCCTACCGCTTCCAGACTGTCAATGATATGAAATACGATTCCAAGCTCATGCATACCGGCCTATTCCTTTCTGCCGAACTTGATTTTAAGCCCCCGCTTCAACGCATAAGGCAGGATTGCCTTGAACTTATCCTCGGAACGGTACATGTTGCTGCAGCCTGGATGTTCCCTGAACAGATGGATCGCATCAAATCCGCACTTCGTGGTGCACACCCCGCATCCGATACATTTGTTCTCATCCACGATGGAAGCCCCGCATCCAAGACAGCGGGCCGTCTCGATTCGGACCTGCTCTTCTGTAAATGTCTTCCTGTTGTCACGGAAGGACCTGCGCCGGTCTATGCTGCCATCCGATTCCGGAATCTGCCGGGAGGAATTGTCATAAGCCTCAAGTTCTATATTCTCTTTGTCCAGCTCAATAAACTGGCGGCGGTTCCGCCCTATCGTAAGGCTGCTGTGGGGCTGTACGTACCGGTGGATGGATACCGCCCCTTCCTTGCCAGCAGCGATGGCATCGATAGCAAATTTCGGCCCTGTATATACATCTCCCCCGACAAATATATCCGGCTCTGATGTCTGATATGTAAGCGCATCCGCCACAGCGCCGTTTCCTCTGCCAAGTTCTACACCAGAGCCGTCCAGCAGGTTCCCCCACAGGATGCTCTGGCCGATGCTCAGGCAGACGTGCTCGCACGGCACCGTGACCGTCTCTTCCTCATCATAGACAGGTGCAAACCTGCTCTCTTCATCAAATACGGACAGGCATTTCTTAAATACGATACCTCTGACCTTTCCGTCCTCGGTAAGAATCTCCTTCGGTCCCCATCCACAGTGGATGGATATATCCTCTTCCGCGGCCTCTTCTATCTCTTCCGCGGAAGCAGGCATATTATCACGCCCTTCCAGGCAATACATGGATACTTCAGACGAGCCGTATCTTACTGCCGTCCGCGCCACATCGACAGCCACGTTGCCGCCTCCGACCACGACTGTCCGGCCTTCTGTCTCATGTGCCCCGTCTCTTCCTGCCGTGCGCAGAAAATCTACCGCTGTCGTCACGCCGTCCGCCGTCTCTCCCGGTATACCCGCCATCCTGCCTCCCTGGCAGCCGATGGCGATATAGAATGCCCGATAGCCTTCGGAACGCAGCTCATCCAAGGTGACATCTTTTCCTACCTCCACACCGCATCGGATTTCCACGCCCATCTGGCGGATGACGTCTATCTCCGCGTCTACCACGTCCTTTTCAAGCTTGAAGGACGGAATGCCATATACCAGCATGCCTCCGGGCTTTTCACTCTTCTCAAACACCACCGGCCGGTACCCCTTCTCGGCCAGATAAAAAGCACAGCTCAGGCCCGCAGGTCCCGCGCCGATGACCGCGATCTTCTCATCAAAAAGCCGCCCGGTCGTAGGTGGTATCACCGGGGGGATATAGCGGGCATCCGCGTCCAGATCCTGACGGGCAATGAACTTCTTCACTTCATCAATCGCCACGGCCTGGTCCACCGTCCCCCTGGTACATGCATCCTCGCACCTGCGGTTGCAGACGTGTCCGCACACTGCCGGGAACGGGTTCTCCTTCTTAATCAGAGCAAGCGCCTCCGTGTATTTACCCTGTGCCGCCTTCTTCAGATACCCCTGAACGGCGATGTGGGCCGGGCAGGCCGTCTTGCACGGCGCGGTACCCGTATCGTAACAGTTGATCCGGTTGTTGTCCCGGTATTCTTCATCCCATTTATCCGGTCCCCAGCTCGTACGGTCCGGCAGTTCATGTTTCGGATAAGTGACAGGGCCTTCCTTCGTACACAGCTTCTGCCCGAGCTTTACCGCTCCTGCCGGACAGTATTCCACGCACCGTCCGCAGGCGACACAGTCTTCTGCCGTTACTCTCGCCACGTAAGCAGAACGGGACATGTTCGGAGTGTTGAACAGCTGGGAGGTCCGAAGCGCATAACAGACATTGACATTGCAGTTGCAGATGGCAAATATCTTGTTCCTGCCGTCTATGTTCGTTATCTGATGGACAAACCCGTTGTCCTCGGCGCGCTGCAAGATATCCAAGACTTCCTCATATGTAACGTACCTTCCACCCTTGTTCGTCTCCACCACATAGTCCGCCATATCTCCTACCGCGATACACCAGTCCTGGGGATCGTCCGCACAGCCTTCGTCATATGTCTTCCTGGACATTCTGCACGAACATGGGCTTGCAGCATATTTTCCGTCATATTTACGCAGCCAGTGGGAAATGTGCTCGATATCCACGGATTCATTTTCCATCTCAATCGCTTTCTCCACAGGTATGACGTGCATGCCTATCCCCGCGCCGCCCTGAGGCACCATGGGCGTGACCTTCTCAAGCGGAAGCCTGGACATCCGCTCGAAGAATCTGCCAAGTTCCGGGTGGGCTTCCAGCTGTTCCTTGTTCATGTTGGTAAATTCAGCGCTTCCGGGTACGAACATGGGCAGCACATACTGCTTTTCCCGCTTCGGGTTCTCCCAGTTGTATTCCAGGATTCCTACCCGGCTCATCTCATCCAGCAGCTCCTGAAGCACTTGCTCTTCTTTTCCTGTGGCCGCAAGAAGCTGTTCAAATGTCATCGGCTTACGCACCTTCATCTTCAATGCCACTTCCGCCATCTCATCCGATACGACACAGGCAAGCCCCCAGTATTCCGGGTCTTCCACCGTCACCTTATGGCCGATCCGGTCCGTGATCTTCTGCCCAAGTTGTAATATCAGCTCTCTCTGTTCTGCCATTCCCTCTCTCCTTTCTCTACTGTCATACTCTTATCTTCTCCATTCCTCCACCTGCACACGAAGCCAGTCCGTCCAGGCGTCTATCCCTTCGCCGGTACGCGCACAGACCGGAATGATCCGGGCATTCGGATTACGCATAAGTATGTTCCGTCTGCATGTATCCATGTCAAAGTCAAAATAAGGCAGCACGTCAATCTTATTAATCAGGACCACGTCACAGATAGAGAACATGAGCGGATACTTAAGCGGCTTATCGTCCCCTTCCGGCACGCTCAATATCATGACATTTTTTGCCGCGCCAGTGTCAAATTCTGCCGGACAGACAAGATTCCCTACGTTTTCAAGTATCGCCAGGTCTATATCGCCCGTTCGAAGCCCCCCTAATCCCTGGGCCGTCATGCCGGCATCAAGATGGCACATGCCGCCGGTGTGGAGCTGAATGGTCTTGACGCCAAGCTCTGCCATGGCTCTCGCATCCACATCTGAATCTATATCTGCCTCCATCACGCCGATACGCATCTCATCCCTGAGCTGTTCCACCGTCCTTGCCAGAGTTGTCGTCTTGCCTGCACCGGGAGAAGACATAAGATTCAGGAGAAACACTTTCTTTTCCTTCAGCTCCTTTCTCAGCTCATCCGCACGTTTGTCATTGTCTGCAAAAACACTCTGCTTAATCTCAAGCACCCTGAATTTTTCCATCTTCCTCATCTCCATTTGGTTATACCAGTTATCGTTATTTTTCTATCATTGTAATTTGATTATAATATTTTAAACAATATATGTCAATTTAAAGCGATTTTTTCGTGCATTATACACTAATTCAAACTTCATTATTGGTCATTATTTTTTCGCCAATTGATTTGGTATCTGGTTTAACCAATTCCAATCAAATTATCCTGTCAGGAGGGTATCCTCTATCCGCGTAGCCGGAACCAGAAGAGGTGCATATATCCGGGACAAAGCACTTGGTCCCGGGCATATGCACCCCTTTATGATATTACCTGTCTGCATGTTTCCTGCCGTATATCTCATTCAGCTTCGTGTAAAGAGGGGACAGCTTTCCGTAGATATTCCGGAATATGTCCGCGTACAGCTCTTCATACATCTCATGCTGCCCCATATCCGGCTCAAACACGTCTTTTACGTGCACCATGCTCTGTACTGCCTGTTCATAGCTTTTGAACACTCCCATTCCTACGAATGCGGCCATGGCACTTCCGATTCCGGTCACCTCGTATGTCTGCGTGCGGATGACCGGAATGCCGAACATGTCTGCGGTAATCTGGCAGATTTCACTGCTTCTGGAACCGCCTCCTCCAAGCCGCACTTCCTGGAACCTATGTCCCGAGCGCCTCTCCATCAGCCGCATACCCTCCATCAGTGCAAAGTTGATTCCCTCGATAATGGCACGGTAGATATGTATTCTCGTGTGCTGGTCACAGAAGCCTATGATGGCCCCTCTTGCTGCGGGCATCGTTACATTCGGCGTAAAATATGGCTGGAACAGCAGGCCGTCACAGCCTGCGGGTATGTCCTGGAGCCGCTCGTTCAGCAGCTCTTCCGCAGGTATCCCGAGTTCGGCTGCCTGTTTTACTTCCTTTTCGGCAAATTCTTTTTTGAACCACGATATGAGCCAGTACCCTCTGTAGATCTCTATCTCAGGTGTATAGCAGCCCGGAAGAATCGAGATATAAGGAGGGATGAAGCGCTCCGGCTCCAGATAGCGGTCCATCGTATACGTTATGGTTGCCGTGGTCCCGAACCCGACCGCCGCCTTCTCTTTTGTCACGCATCCAAGTCCGAGTATCTCGCATGCCTTGTCGGAACCGGTAGCCAGCACCGGTAATCCCTCCGCAAGCCCCGTATCCTCCGCCGCCCGCCTTGTGATTCTGCCGAGCTCCCGGCCACTCTCGACGACATCACAGAGCTTGCTCTGCGGAACATCAAAGACCGGCCGCGTCAGTGCCCCCTTCTTCTGCCAGGAACGGCTCTGCGCGTCCACAGGAAGATGGCCCACGAGGCTGGCCGCCGCGTCAGCCATGTTCCCGGTCAGCTTGAATGTGAGATAGCCGCCAAGAAGCAGGTACTTGTATGTGCGCCTCCATATATCCGGCTCGTTCTGCATGATCCAGTTACAGTGTGATTTCGTATACTGCAGATTGGCCGTCTCTTCCATGCCTATTGCTTTCAGCATAATACGGGTAACCTGCGACATGGCAGGCCGGCCCCCGGCCCTGCGCTTATCCAGCCATACGATTGCAGGGCGGAGCGGCGTTCCATCCTCGTCCACGCAGACCGTCGTGTCCCGGATGGTCGTTATCGTCACAGCCTCGATACGCTCCCACAGTTCTCTGCAGCGTTCTTTTAATTGAAGCGATGCCCTGCATATCTGTTCATAATAGTAGTCCGCCCGCTGCTCGGCAAATCCCGGCTCATCAGAATAATACGGAGGCTCATGCTTCTCCTGCGCCTTAGCCAGAATGTCCCCGCTGCTGTCAATCAGCATGGCCCTGGAACTCTGGGTGCCCACATCAAAGGTAAGTACGATATGTTCCTGCTTCATCAAGATCCCCCCTCCTGCCTCAGCGGATATCATCCCGCAAAAACCGCTTTTCCTCCTCCGGCAGATCAAGGCCAAGCGTGCCGCCGGGATTCATGACATTATCCGGATCGAAATATTCTTTCAGCGCTTTCACTGCCCCGTATTCCGTTCTCCCGAGCTGCCCTTCCAGCCACGGCGCGAACATCTTCCCTATGCCGTGATGGTGGCTCATGGCCGCTCCCGACTTCTGGATGGCATCCAGTATCGTGCTGTGGTACGCCTTGAATCTGTCTGCATCGTCCATCCTCGTGATAAAGATAAAGTACAGGTTGGCCCCTTGCGGGTAGCAGTGTGACATATGTGTCGTCACTATCGTATTCGGAAGCGCATGGCAGACCTTCCTCACTTCCCTGTGGACCTTTGCCATGTTCGACCAGTTGACGGTACATTCCAGCGTATCGGTCATGATTCCAAAATCCAGAAGCGTATCTCTGAGATAGGGGTCATTGAACCGTCCCTTCTCCCAGCTCTTCGTCACATAAGACGTCAGGCTCATTCCCCCGTATTTTCTGGCGATGCGTCTGATATTGTCAGCCACATTCTTCGAGAATCCTTTCTCTCCGTCTGTGAATCCAAGGAACAGGCATCGTTTCATGTCCTCGTATCCACGTACATTGAGAAGGTTCCACAGCGGCGTGTCATCCACATTATAAAGGCGCAGCATCAGGTTCGTCTCCTCCGGGTCCGACAGACGGAATACCGAAGAGAAGCCTGCCTCGCACTGCATCATCTCACGGGCCGCTTCCCGGGCCGTCTTCCAGTTTTTAAATATATAGGAAAAGCGTTCCCGATTCTCGGGCATGTAGCGGAATACCTTGAGCGTCACTTCCGTCAGGACACCGAACGCTCCTTCGCTTCCCATCATGATCTGGTTCAGGTTCGGGCCCGTCGCCTCCCTCGGATAGCAGCTTGTCTGTACCGTTCCGACAGGTGTTGCATACTTCTGCCCCATGACGATATCGGTAATACAGCCGTAATAGGTGCTGTTCTGTCCTGCGCCCCTCGTCACGACCCATCCCCCGACGCTGCTGTATTCAAATGACTGAGGGAAATGGCCACACGTGTAACGGCGTCTGGCACCGAATAATTCGGGAGCGCGGTTCAGCGCCTTCTCAAGCTTCGGGCCAGACATGCCGCTCTGCACGGTAATCGTCTGATCCTTCTCATTGAAGGAGATGACTTTCTGGAACCGTTTTCTCATATCGAGGGACACCCCTCCCTTCACCGGCTCCACTCCGCGGGTAACGCTGCTCCCGCCTCCATAGACATAGAGGGGAATCTTGTGGGCGGAGCAATAGGCCACGATTTCTTCCACCTGTTTCGTCGTGCTCGGATATACGACCACATCCGGCAGACAGTCCACCCGCCTGCCGCGAAGCCGCAGGGCGTCGTATCCGGTCTTGCCGTAAGCTACTGCCAGCCGGGGATAATCCTTTGTCGTCACATATTCTTTCCCGACAATATCCCGCAGTGCATCCAGATGGATCTCTGCGAGTCTGCAGGGCGCGTCCAGTTCTACACGGTCCATCCCGATATCCCCGTCGTACTGTCTGAAGTCGTCATCCGTCATGTTGAACTTTTCCTTCATCATCTTGTAAAGTGATTCCTTCGGATACTTCACAAAATCCGGATCTCCCCACCGGAAGATAGAACGGTAGCTGTCTTCTGGCGCAGCCTCCTTCACCCATTTTGGTTCAAATCCTTTGTATGGTCTGCTCATATGCATTCTCTCCTTTACTCCTGCTCTGAAAGTATACTACTCGTCACGATGATGTCCGCTCCCAGTCCAAGCACATCTTCCACAAGGACAGTTCCTTTTTCCACTCTTTCTGATACGACAATCTTATTGATCTCTTCCATAACGTCAAATATCCGTTCCTTTGGAATCTCCCTGGACACTCGGACCGGTATGACCGGTACGTTCGGAAAAGCCGTTGCAACGGTAGAACATACCGTCCTCATCGGATTGGTCAGCTCTGCCACAGCAAATTCCTCGCCCCTTTTGCACAGGTTACCTGTCACCCGGAATCCCTCTATTGACTCTTCCACACGAAGCGTGCAGCCGTTCGGGCATACGATACAAGTCAGCTCTTTCATCTTATCCCCTCCTTCTGCCGGATACGTGCTGTAATCCTGGCGTCCTCTTTAAGCCCGAACCTGCTGAAATCCAGCTCGATCCGTTCCATCTCCGGGGGCCTTAAGTTCCGGTAATGCTTCTCAAGCAGCTCTTTTCCGTCCGCTTCAATGGCAAACGTACCATCCCTTACCGTATGCCGGCTTCTGAAATACAGAACCGTCTCTTTCCTTTCATGTACATTTATCTTCTGGGGCACGATATACTGCAGCGAACCATCCGGCCGAATCGGCACATCATGCATCCTGACAGCCTCCGGCCGATAGCCGGCAGCTGCAGCCCCTGCCAGTTCCCCGCTCTCCGACACATAATCGACCAGGTCGCTGACGTGAAGCGCATTGCCACATGAAAATACACCTGGTACATCGGTCATGAAGTCCGAATTGCAGACCGGCCCCCGTGTCCCCTGGTCCATAGGCACCCCGAGGGATTCTGCAATCTCATTCTCCGGGATTAGCCCCACGGACAGTATGAGCGCATCACAGCTGATTCTCTTCTCCGTCCCCGGCACAGGGTGCATCGCACCGTCCACGCGGGCGACCTCCACTGCATCCATCCGTCCATCGCCAAATACTCTTGTCACCGTGTGGGACAGGTGAAGCGGAATATCATAGTCCTCCAGGCACTGGGCTATATTCCTCGTCAGTCCCGACGGCTCTGCCTTGGCTTCATACACCCCGGCAACCTCCGCCCCTTCCAGCGTAAGACGCCGTGCCATTATGAGGCCGATATCGCCGCTTCCCAGGATGACGCATCTCTTCGTGGGCATCTGCCCTGACAGGTTGACAAGATGCTGTGCCGTACCTGCCGTAAATATTCCGGCAGGCCTTGTACCGTGGATAGCTACCTGCTTCGCCGTCCGTTCCCGGCAGCCGGTGGCAAGCACGATCGTCTTCGTCCAATATGCGGCGACACCGTTCCTGTTCACCACGGTAAGGAGGAACCCCTCCTTACGCTTATCAACGGCAGTGACAAACGTCTGGACCAGGCATGTGATGTCCCGCTGACGCAAGGATTCCGTAAAGCGCTCCACATATTCCGGCCCGGAGAGCCTTTCGCCGTACCGTATCAGGCCAAAGCCATCATGGATGCACTGCTTCAGTACCCCGCCCATCCGGGCCTCCCGCTCGATAAGCAGAACACGCGCCCCGGCTTCATCCGCCTTGAGTGCGGCTGCAAGTCCCGCGGGGCCGCCACCGATTACCGTCACGTCATATGGCCTCTTCATCGTACCGCCTCCTTTGGCCCATTCCTTTCGTCCGGCCATACGTTATGGCAGAACCATCTCCTGCCTTTGTTACCTCCTCAGGCGGAAGCTGCATGTACTCGCTTATGATATCCATGACCAGAGGCATGCAGAACCCTCCCTGGCAGCGCCCCATACCGGGCCGCAGCCTCTTCTTGATTCCGTCCACCGTAGGAACGGTGAGCGGAGATTTCAACGCGTCCAGAATCTCTCCTTTGCTGATCTCTTCACACCGGCAGACGATGATTCCGTAATCTGGATTCTTCCGGATCATCTTGTCCCTTTCTTCTTCTGGCATATCTTTTAGTACCGGTATCCCCCTGCGGAAGGGATTAAATGTATCATTTTGCTCTACCTCCATAATCTCACGGAGCTCTTCCAATGCCATCCTCTCTATATCAAGTGCCACTGCAGGAGCGGTCGTAAGGCCCGGAGACTGTATGCCTGCGCAGTGGATCAGGTTTTTTGTCCTGCGCCCTTTCTCTATTATGAAATCTTCTTCATACGTAGCAGGGCGGACTCCGGTAAAATATGTAATAATATCCCTCTCTTCAAGCTTTCCGGTCGTCATCTTCTGCTTGGCGAACACGGCATCGATGCTCTCCTGCCTTGTCGCAAAGTTCTCCTTCTCGTAAGTCTCTTCTGCATCGGGACCTACAAGCAGGTTGCCGTGTACCGTATGAAGGATGCCTCCCCCTTTCGTGTGGGCCGGATTCTGCGTCAACGTCTTGACGGATGCGATGCCTTTTACGATATGTCCTGCCTTTTTATCGAGTATGGAATTCGTCCCTTTCCGTGGATGGATGGAATAGAACCTGTCTCCTGCCATGGCGGCGATATCCTCCGCAAACGTACCTGCCGCGTTGATGACGATGGCAGGATAGATACGGCCTCTGTTCGTCTGCACGCTCTCTATCCGCCCCTCCTTTGTCTCCATCCCTAGGACCGCCGTATCGAGGCTTATCTGTACCCCGTTTTCTACCGCATTCTCCCCATAGGCTATCGTGAGGCCGTAAGGGCAGACACATCCGGCGCTCGGATTGTACATGGCAAAGCAGATAGCGGGATTCAGCTCTTTTTCTTTCCTTTGAAGTTCCTTCCGGCTAAGAATCATCGTATCCGTAACTTTGCATATGTATTTTCTGTGCAAGACATAGGCCAGCACAGCCGGATACATCCACCACCTGGTGAACCCCACATACTGGCCGCACCGGTCGAAAGGTACATGAAGCTCCCGGCATATTCTGTCATACATCTTATTCCCCGCAAGGACATAGTGCTGCTTCAGCGTCCCTTTATTCAGGTCCACACCCGGATGCACTTCTCCGTCGTTCCTGCCTGATGCCTGAACGGCAAGGTCCGCCTCCTTCTCCACAAGCAGGATATCCAGCTTCCATTTGGCAAGCTCCCTGGCGATACTGGCTCCTGATATCCCCCCGCCGATGATGAGGACATCCGGCCGTCTTCCCTCCAGCTCCTCATCACTCCAGGATGGCATGCGCATCTGAGGCATCGTGACGCCGTCAAGCACGATATCATTGACGACATGCATACGTGTTCCTTTCTGTACGCACATGCTGCACGCAGCTACGATATCTGCCCATCTTGACAGTGTCCCTGACACACGGATGGCATCTTCTTCTATCCTGGCCCGTACCGCTGTCCCGTAGTGCCTATTCAGCTTCTTATTCAGCTTCTTCTCCAGTTTATCTCCATGCATCCAATCACTTCTTTCCCGATAGTCGTCCGCACGACCGACTTCTTATTCTCATAGTAGCAAAGCCGTTTTTAATTGTCAATCAGAAAGCAGTCATATGCCGGAAGAATCTGAAATTGACATTCCGGTGTACGGGCTGTAAACTGGATGTATAAAAGGGATAAGGGGATTTGATATGGCTGCACCAAGAAAAGACAATGTAAAAGAACTGATAATAGAGACGACGGAAGATCTGCTGAGGTCGAAGAAGCTTTCCGATATCTCCCTCTCTGAGATTGCACGCTCTGCCGGCATCTCAAAAGGTACTCTATACTACCACTATAAGACGAAGACCGACATTCTGTTTGACATCACGGACAAGTATCTGGACAGGCAGTATCATGACCTCATCGAATGGACCGGGGATGCCTCCAAAGATACTTCCGTACACAGGCTTGTAAAGTATATTCTGGAGCGGGATATTTCTACCGCGGGGATGCGGCTTCACCTTTTCTATGACGCCATGCTTGGGAATGAAACGATCCGGGAAAAGCTTCTGGACCGCTACCGGGAATTCGCCGGTGTCATATCAGAAAAGATTGGCGAACGCACAGACAGGGTTCCCTCCGACTATTTTGCCTGGCTGCTTCTGCTCCTGTCCGACGGGCTCTTCATCCACCAGAAGCTTGGCAACGGAGAACTTGACCCTGCCAGCTTTATACAGCAGACAGAACAATTCATACAGGAGGAGTTCTTATGATTGACGCGCATATCCACTACGCCGCATCTGTCGGCATGGAACGCTTGAACAAGATAATTCACGAGGCCGGGCTTGAGGCGGTCGCACTGCAGTGCATTCCAAAGGGAGGTCTCCTGCCGGTGGAAGAAGATGCATTCACATTCAAAGAACAATGCGCAGTGCAGGTATATGTCTTCGGCGGCATCAGCCGTTCGGTCTACGATACGGCCTCCCTTCCCATGGATGGGGCCTCCCCCCTTCCCGGACGTCTCGACAGAGAAGTGACCAGGCTTCTGGATATGGGCTGTACCGGTATCAAGATGCTGGAGGGGAAGCCCGATGTGAGGAAACGCTTCTGCGTCCCTGACTTTGACAGCCCTGTGTGGGAATCCTATTGGGCAAGGCTGGAAGAGGAACAGATTCCTGTATATATGCATATAAATGACCCGGAAGAATTCTGGGATGCAGATAATGTAGCCGACTATGTAAGAAAAGCCGGGTGGTTCTATGACGGCACTTTCGTAGGCAATGAAGATCAGTACGCCCAGATGCTGCATGTCTTAGAACGCCATCCCCGGCTAAAAATTCTATTTCCACATTTTTTCTTTCTCTCAAAACAGCTGGAGCGGCTGTCCAAAATACTGGATGCCTTCCCTGAGATAAGGATTGATATCACGCCCGGCATCGAGCTCTACTACAATCTGTCGTCCCAGGCCGGCAGGGCAAGGGATTTCTTCCTGACGTACAGGAAACGTATCCTCTATGGCACAGATATCGGGGCACGCGCACTCATCAAATCAGAAAACGTACCGCTCAATCTGGAAGAATGCCGGTCCCGCATCAAGCTGATTCGGGGCTATCTCGAGACAGAAGGCGACTATCTCCTTAAGTCAGACGGGCACTATGTCGTAGAAAGGCCCCCCGTTACCATGCATGGGCTCGGACTGCCCCGCCCTGTACTGGATGATATCTATTCCAATAATTTTCTTGACTTCATAAAATGATCATCTGCACAGCTGCTCTACCGCCTGCTCTACTTTCTCCATGCCGGCGGTAGGCTCGAACCGGTCTACGACGGTGCCGTCCCTGTTGATCAGGAACTTAGTAAAATTCCACTTAATATCGTTATTTTCCTCATAATGCGGGTCTTCAGCAGACAGAATCTCGTGAAGCTTGCCGCTCAGCGGGTGTCCGGAATCGAATCCTCTGAACTCCTGCTTTTCTGTCAGCATGCGGTAGAGCGGATGTGCATGCTCCCCTTTTACCTCCGTCTTTGAAAATACGGGAAAGGTCACCCCGTAATTCTTTCTGCAGAATGCCTCCACTTCCTTGTCATCACCCGGCTCCTGCTCCTTAAACTGGTTGCACGGAAACGCAAGGATTTCGAATCCTTTTTCTCTGTATTTGCGGTAGAGCCCCTCCAACTCCTCATACTGCGGCGTAAATCCGCATTTGCTTGCAGTATTGACGACAAGGAGAATCTTCCCCTTGTACTTCTCCATGCTTTCCACCGTACCGTCAATACGCTTCAATTCAATCTCGTTCATATTCATAAGCTTCCACTCCTCCTGGTAATCATCTTTCATTTAGTATGGATGGAAAATGAAGTAATTATTCCCAATTTGGAGTTTCGCAAAGTGGCTGCCGATTGGACAGCGCCTTCATGACATTCCCGGCTTCTATGAAACCGCCTTGTATCACTTTCGCGAACACGCCTTCCTGTGCAGCGGGTCCGGCCTGCCACATTCCTCTTCTCTTCCGGTCAGAACCGCGAGTCCGTGTCCGAGGGACGGCAGGATGAACCCCAGACTTTCCCTGACCGCCTTAGGGCTCCCGGGAAGATTCACGATCAATGTCTTTCCCCGTATGACGGACACGCCGCGCCCGAGCATTGCCCTTGGCGTTACCTGAAGAGAATAATAGCGGATGGCGTCTGCTATCCCCGGCGCGTTCCTCTCTCCCACATGAAGCGTGGCTTCCGGCGTACGGTCGCGCTCTGCAAATCCCGTTCCTCCTGTTGTGAATATCAAATCCATATGCGCTTCGTCACTTAACCGGATGAGCTCCCGCTCAATCATATCCTGTTCATCCGGCAGAAGGACATTTTCGACAATATCATATCCTTCTTCTGACATAATCTCCTGAATCAAAGGACCACTCTTGTCCTCTCTCTCCCCATGATACCCTTTATCGCTCAGAGTGACTACCGCCGTCTTCCATCTGTATGCTTCCATGTGACTCCTCCTTTGTGCCTTTATTATACCGCCTATCCTGCCGCATGTACATACTGCTTTTCCGGCAGATGCTGTTATCTGAGCATGACCGGCATGCCTGTTTTGACACAGGCTGATACGATGGTAAGCATCCAGGTGAGTCCCCTCTCCTTTTGCTTATCATTGCACAGACTGTGTATATTGTCATAGCTGTCTTTCATCCGCTCCCTGCCGGACAAAAGTGACGCCACTATCTTAACCGCCGCCCATATCTGGCTGATTATGTACAGTACGAGCGCAGTCTCTTTCAGCACGCTCTGTTTCCGCCCCGTGCCCCGCGTTCTTCTGTCCAGCGCCCAGATGCCCGCTGACAGCCCTGTGATTGTGGCCGCATGGTGAATCCATGTACAAATCTTAAATTCTCTTTCCTCCATACTCTATGTACCCCTTATACTGATTGTTTTTCCTCTATTATAGCTTATCCAAATGTCAAAATATAGTAAAAAATATCGCAAGTATCTACATATTTTTACAAAATGCGCCAACTGTGGTACAATCAACTCCGTATAATAAAGAAAGCAGGTGATGTTATGGGAATGACAGTAAATAAAGAACTTCCTCTGCCAGCAGATTTAAAATCCGAGTATCCGCTTGCAGATGATATGATTGCGTTAAAACAGAAACGGGATAAGGAAATCCGTGACATCTTCACAGGGCTGTCCGACAAATTTGCGGTAATCGTAGGTCCATGTTCCGCTGACAATGAGGACTCTGTATGTGAATATGTCAGCCGGCTGGCGAGACTTAATGAAGAAGTATGCAGCCGGCTTGTGCTTATCCCGAGAATCTATACGAACAAGCCCCGTACTACAGGCGCAGGATACAAAGGTATGCTCCACCAGCCCGTACCGGATAAAGCACCTGATCTTCTGGGAGGCATCATCGCCATCCGCAAGATGCACATACGCGCCATAAAGGAGAGCGGGCTCACTGCCGCGGACGAAATGCTGTATCCGGAAAACCGAAGCTATCTGGACGATATCCTTTCTTACGAAGCCATCGGCGCACGCTCTGTCGAAAACCAGCAGCACCGCCTGACTGCCAGCGGTATGGATATCCCTGTCGGTATGAAGAATCCTACGAGCGGGGATCTCTCCGTCATGCTCAACTCCGTTACCGCAGCCCAGAGTTCACACAGCTTCATCTACCGTGGGCAGGATGTGACGACAGATGGCAATCCGCTTGCACATGTAATACTCAGGGGCGGTGTGGACAAGTACGGCACATGTATCCCCAATTACCACTATGAAGATCTGATGCGGCTGCTTGCGTTGTATCAGGAGCGGGAACTGAAGAATCCTGCGGCGGTAATTGACACGAACCATTCTAATTCCGACAAGCAGTACAAAGAGCAGATACGGATTGTCAGCGAAGTGCTCCACAGCCGCAGATACGATTCCGGGCTGAAAAGCCTTATCAAAGGAGTGATGATCGAAAGTTATCTCGAAGAAGGCTGCCAGCCGATTGCCAACAGCCGGGCATACGGCAAGTCCATCACCGACCCGTGTCTTGGATGGGAGGACACACGCCGGCTTATCCTGAAAATCGCCGACGAGGCGTAGGATTTCCGGCACCGCTTCCAGGCGGCTCCACTTTGAGCTTCACAAGCTCGTTGGCTTTCCTCATCATATTATCCCGGTAGCTCCTTCCATTATAGCGCTTGATCTGCGTCACTGTAATTCCGAGCTGCCTGGCTGTCTCTTCCGGTCCGGCCCCGTAGGCAAACAGGGTGAACGCACAGGAATTCTTAAGCTCCTGTGCGCTGTAGCCCGGAATCCCTGCCTGTAACGTATACTTCTTCATAAGACGGCTTATGTACATTACGTTCAGCTTCTTGCCGCGGCTGTTGCAGAACAGGTATCCTTCCGTGACTTCTTTTTCAAGATACCGTTCCAGCACTTCTGCTGCGTCATCTGGTACGAAGCACGGTTCTTTCCGGTTCCCTGCCGCTACATATACCCCATCGTCGTAAGCTGCAAAGTCTTCGATCCGAAGTCCCGCAATCTCTGTCGAAGACAGTGACACTCTGTACAGCAGTGTAAAGATGGTATAGGCCATCAGATTATCCTCTGCCGCTTTAAATAGCGTGTCCACATGTTCTACAGGTATTGATCCTGCCAGCCTTTCCTGTCTTTCAAGCTCTCCTGAGAAGTGGCAGAAGTAGTCTCGAAATGCCTCCCCCACCTTGTATGCCGCCTTGTTTTCTTCTATATAACCGGCAAAGGAATGGAGTTCTCTTATCTTCTTGGCTACTGTCTGAGCGCCCAGAATATGTTGTCTCTGCTTATCTTTCAGATGCACATAATACCGTTCTGCATCCTTCTGGCCTGTTGCAAGAAAATCCTTCCCGCAATACTCCATGAATTCCTGTATGTCCGCCCTGTATGACGCCGCAGTCGTGCTGCTTTTAAAATGTCTGATGTAATCCGGCCATATACGTTCGCCGAGCTTCTTTGACGCCAGATCAGTCGTCAGCATGCACTCCACTGGAACCCCTCCCTGCTTGTACGAAAAAAGTCTTTCTATATGTTATTAGTATTATTCATACTATAACATTAAATCACAAAAAATGCAAGAGCACCCGCTTCTGCATTCATGTCCCTATGATGATTACTCTGTCTCCTTCCAGCTTTGCTTCTGCTCCGAGAGGCAGCGTCAGAGGATCGCACAAGTGGCCTGAGCGCACATTGCAGATAACTGGAATATCTACATCTTCCAGAACGGTACGGACAGCCTCTTCTCCGCTTCCGGGACGGCCTTCGTCATCACACCCGGTCAGGCCGCCGATGATGACGCCTGCAGCATCGCTGAATTTACCGGCAAGCTTGAGCTGATACAGCATTCCGTGAAGGCGGTACGGCTTCTCTCCCACCTCTTCCAGGAATATGATTCTGTCTTTTGTGTCAATCTCGTAAGGCGTCCCCATGAGACGGCTTATGATTGTCATATTCCCTCCTGTCAGCCGTCCCCTGGCGGTGCCTCCTCTAACGATGCAAAACGGTTCACCGTTCAGGTTGGACAGTTCCTTCCTCTTCTGCGGCTCTGTCACCATGTCAATAAACTGCTGCTTCGCATCCGGTGTAACCGGACGCTT
This sequence comes from Extibacter sp. GGCC_0201, assembly GCF_017566055.1. Classification (NCBI taxonomy): domain Bacteria; kingdom Bacillati; phylum Bacillota; class Clostridia; order Lachnospirales; family Lachnospiraceae; genus Extibacter; species Extibacter sp. GGCC_0201. Next base: position 182,766 of record NZ_JABFCH010000003.1, read on the forward strand.
CGGACTGTAGAGCGCCGGGCCGTGAAACGATACGAGGCCGGTCTTATTCTGGATAGCAATATGTATGGCGGTTATATCGCTGAACCCGGAAAATACAGGCCGATTCGCCTTTAACGCCTCATAGTCTATCTTGTCAAGCAGCGGTATCGTACCATAGCCGCCCCACATACAGAGCACCGCTTTGTTATCTCGATTGCGCAGTACGCCGTTCAGCCGCTTTGCCCGCTCTTCGGGCGTCCCCCGTTTGAATGCCATGTCCTCCGAGATGACGACCTGAAATCCGTTCCCTTCCAAAAAAGCCCGCGCATTGCGGATACCCTCCTCTGTAAATGCATTGGCCGGATCGATGACACATACCTGGTCTCCTTTTTTCAGCGGGCGGGGATAAATCACGCTATGTTCCATATCTCTTTCCTCATCACATACGATTTTTATACATTGTATAACCCATTCTAACATAATCTTTAAAATATTTGCAAAAAGTTCTTGCAAAACTTGGCAAATACGCTATAATAATATTTGTGGCTGCGGTCAAGCAGTCGACAGGCTGGAATAGCTCAGTCGGTAGAGCACTTCACTCGTAATGAAGGGGTCGTCGGTTCAAGTCCGATTTCCAGCTTATATAGAATCAGCGCAAGCCCGGAAGGCTTGCGCTGATTTTAATTTTTCTGCTATCTCTGTTGATTCTGCTGTGACATATGCACCGTCACCTGCTGGTACGGAATCTCGATTCCCCTTGCATCCAACGTCAGCTTGATCTCTTCCAGCAGCCGCCACCTTGTCGGCCAGAAGTCCTCGCTTTTCACCCACGCCCGGGCTCCGATGATGACCGCGCTCGCCGCCAGCTCATCCACGAAGACACTGATCTCTTCCTCTTTCAATATGCAGTCATCTTTCTTCAGCAGACTTTCAATGATATCCTTTGCCTTTCTCAAGTCCGCATGATAGGAGATGTCTACCTTCAGGTCGAGCCGTCTTACGTCCTTGGCTGTTGCATTGGTCAGGCTGTTGTTCGTGAGCATGCCGTTTGGAATGACGATCGTCTTATTGTCGATCGTGCTTAGCTTCGTGTAGAATATCTGAATCTCTTTTACGGTGCCTTCATTGCCATTGGAGTCTTCTATGATATAATCCCCAACCGTGAACGGCTTTAAAAGAAGGATGAGCACGCCTCCCGCAAAATTTGACAGGCTCCCCTGCAGCGCAAGGCCGATGGCCACGCCTCCTGATGCCACAAGCGCCGCCACAGATGTGGTATCCACACCCAGTTTGGCGGCAATGGAGAATATGAGCAAGATGTAAAGCCCTGCTTTGAGAACCGAATCTACAAACTGCTCTACGCCTTTATCCGCCTCAGAACGTTCCAGAGACGCCCTCACGATCTTCCTTACCCATTTTATAAGGATTCTTCCGATAAAAAATGCGATCAGAGCAATCAATACTTTTATCCCGAATCCTATCAGAGACGGAATATGATCCTGGAAATACTGCACGAATTCATTGGCATTTTCCACCGCCTCCTGTGTAACTTCCGTAACTTCATTTGTTCCCATAACTTATACTCCTCCTGCGTCTACTTAAGTGCAAGGAACGCGCTTAAGTTGCCCCTTCTCTCTCCGGTCGCCCTGTGAGAGAAAAGAATGTCCGGATTACAATGTGTACAGACATTCGTCGTCGCTATATGTTCCTTCAGGATACCAGCTTCCGCAAGTACATGTTCATTGGCTTTCCAAAGGTCCAGCTGGTACTTTCCGTCCCCCTTATTATAGAACAGATCCGGCCAGCATTCCTCAGGAAAATATTCCCTGAAACGGCAGATGACATCCTCGCTCACTTCATAGCAGTCCTGGCAGATAGACGGGCCGATGGCCGCTATCACGTCTTTTGGATCCGTGCCGTAATTTTCAGCCATCTTCTCGACCGTAATCCTGCCTATACGTCCTACCGTGCCGCGCCACCCGGAATGCGTAAGGCCGATGGCCCTGTGCACCGGATCCACAAAATAAAGTGGCACACAGTCGGCATAGAATGTGACGAGGCATATGCCGGGCACGTTCGTCACCATGCCATCTGTCTCCATAAAGCGGGTGCCCCTGTCCTTTTCTTCCACTACCGCCACATTTGTCGTGTGCGTCTGGTGCGTGAATGTCATGTCTTCCGGCTTTACCCCAATGGCGGCCGCGATGCGTCTGCGGTTCTCCTCTACAGCTTCCGGCGCGTCCCCACGTGTCGTGCTGATATTCATCGTCGCGCAGTTTCCCGTGCTGACGCCTCCAAGCCTTGTTGAGAATCCATGAGTGACAATGCCTGTCTCTTCCAGCAGCGGATAGGCGAGATACGGCACCCCTCCCTGTTCTCTGATGTCAAATATATGTTCCTTGTTCTTGTACTTCAAATCCAGCTTCATATGTTCTCCTCAATATTCAAATGCATTCTTGATATGGGTTATCTCTTCGCCCAATATCGCCACTACATCAAACCGGCAAGGTATCTCGGGCAACCTGTTCGCGGTGATATAGTACATGGCGCATCTTGCAATCACGCGCTGTTTCCTAGCATCCACCGCCTCTGCAGGATGGCCTTTGGATGTATCCCTTCTGTATTTTACCTCGCAGAATACAAGAGACTCACCGTCTCTTGCTATGATATCAATCTCTCCGATACGGCACCGGTAATTATAGCAGATGATCTCATAACCACGCTCTTCCAGATACTTCCCGGCTATCTGCTCGTACCGGCTGCCCTCTGCTCTCTTATTGTACGCCATCTCTACCTCTTTGCATCGCGGCTCCCCGCTCATACGAAATTCCTGATAAATGTCGCTCTGTGTATAGGAGAAGCCCCCAGTTCTTTCAGTCCGGCAATATGTGCCTTCGTACCATATCCTTTGTTCTTTGCAAAGTCATATCCCGGCAGAACCTCGTCATATTCCACCATAAGCCTGTCCCTTGTCACCTTGGCGATTATGCTTGCCGCAGCGATGGATACGCTTTTGGCATCTCCTTTGATGATGGGGACCTGGGGAATGTCCACTTCGGGAATCGTTACCGCGTCATTGAGCAGGATATCCGGCCGCATCTTAAGATCTGCGATTGCCATACGCATCGCCTCATATGTAGCCTGCAGGATATTGATCTCATCAATCCGCTGCGGGCTTGCGATGCCGATGCCGGTCGCTACGGCCTTCTCCATAATCTCATCATACAGCAGTTCCCTTTTCTTTGCCGACAGCTTTTTGGAATCGTTCAGATACAGGATAGGATTGTCTTTAGGCAGGATGACCGCACCGGCCACTACCGGCCCGGCAAGCGGTCCCCTGCCTACTTCATCTATGCCGCAGATATAGCGGCACATGTCATATTCCTTTTCATATACGCTCATGCTCTCTGTGCGTTCCAGCTCTTTCAGCAGCTTTTCTTCCTGTTTACGAAGCTTTTCTTCTTCCCGCTTATTCATGCTTGATAACTCCTATATGGTCAAACGGATAGACGCGAAGGAACGCCCTCCCCATCAGATCCTTCCGTTTGATAACGCCTACGCTCGGATCCCTGCTGTCAGAACTGTGGTTTCTGTTATCGCCCATCACAAAATACTCATCCTCGCCGAGCGTGATTGGACTTGCCGCCGTCTGCGGGGACTGTATAGGCTCTGCCCCATACGTGTCGCTTTCCAGCTTCTGCCCGTCTACATATACATAACCGTCTGTCACCTGCACCGTTTCGCCAGGCAGACCGATAATCCTCTTGATATAGTAAGTGTTCTTTTCATGTTTATATGGAAATACTATGATGTCAAACCTCTTAGGATCCCGGAAGCGATAGCTTATTTTATCTACAATAAGGCTGTCGCCGTCGCTCAGGGTCGGTTCCATAGAATATCCGCTTACACGGGTACGCTGTCCCACGAAGGTAATGATCAGGTACGTCAGGCCTACAATTATCAGTATGTAGAGAAGCCAGCCTCCCAGCTCCCTCAGTACACTTCCCCCCACATCTCTTTTTCTGCGTCTTGACATATGTCGTGTGCCCCTTTCTCAATGCTTACCTATGCATTCTATCATACTTCCGGCGGATATTCCAGTGTCAGGCGTCCCATCTTGCCATTCCGGAAGTCGTCCAGAAGGAGCAGCGCGGCTTTTTCCGTGTCCAGTTCACTGCCACGTACGAGGCAGTGCCTGCTTTCCGCAATCCGGCTCAACGTGACATAGACGTCGTTGTCTTCCTCAATCGTATACTTGCTTTCCAATACTCCCGGGTAATTGTCCAGCAAAAAGCGTATCAGCTGTGCGCCCAGTTCTTCTGTCTGCAGTATGTCGTCTTTTATAGAGCCGATAAAGGCCAGTTTCTGCCCCACCTGCTGATCCTCAAACTTCGGCCAGAGGATTCCCGGCGTATCAAGCAGTTCCACCTGTCTGTTCAGACGTATCCACTGCTTCCCCTTCGTAACACCGGGCTTATTCCCTGTCTTGGTACATGATTTCCCCGCCAGGCTGTTGATGAATGTAGACTTTCCTACATTTGGGATACCGACCACCATGGCTCGCACGGGCCGGTTCAATATGCCTCGTTTTCTGTCCCTCTCTATCTTTTCTCTGCAGGCTTCCTGGATTACGCCGTGGATGGATTTCATCCCGCCGCCTTTTTTCGAATTGACTTTCACGACGGAGAATCCTTTTGACCTGAAATATTCCGCCCATGCGTCATTCCATTTATCGTCAGCCAGGTCCGCCTTATTAAGCAGTATAAGCCTCGCTTTGTGCTTTCCAAGCTCATCTATGTCAGGATTCCTGCTGCTGAGTGGAATCCTGGCATCTACCAGTTCAATCACCAGATCTATCAGCTTCATATTTTCCTGCATCATACGTTTTGCTTTCGTCATATGACCCGGATACCATTGAAAATGCATAATTGTTCTCCTTATCCTACAAACCCGATATTTTTTCTTGGGGATACCGTGAACCATACTTCCCCGTATATATAGTCCCTCTTCACGTTGCCGACGTCTGCGTTGCGGCTGTCCTCACTGTTTTCACGGTTGTCTCCGAGCACGAAATACTCGTCTCCGCCAAGCGTAATCTCCTCGGACGCTATCCCGACGTCATCAATATCTGTCGTCTTGTAATCTTCCTCTATCTTCTTGCCGTTAATATAGATGCTGTTTTCGATGATCTCTACCGTCTCACCGGGCAGGCCTACGATACGCTTGATATAATAATGCGCATTTTCATTGCCTTTTGGCTTAAATGCTATGATATCTCCCCGCTTTGGACTCGTGGCATTGTAGACGATCCGGTTGATAAGTACCACATCGCCATTTTCGAGCACCGGATTCATCGAATCTCCTATCGTGCTGACCCGCTGTCCGAAATACCACACATACACGAAGGCCAGAAGGCAGACGACCGCAATTTTAAAAGACCACTTTCCGATGACAGGGAGATATTCCCAGTTGATGTGGATGCTTCTTCTCTTCCTGGCAAAGCCAAGGCTTTTCCTTCTTCTTCTCATACAGTGTGAAAGGCCGCAGCCTTCCTTGGCACCTCCTGTCCCTTATAACAGAAAGAGGACAATATACATTATGTACTTGTCCTCACTTCGTACTTTATTGAACATGAACCGTTCTCAAAGTATGCGTTCTTATTTTACTCGCTCTTTTACTTTTGCTTTCTTACCGACGCGGTCTCTCAGGTAGTTCAGTTTTGCTCTTCTTACTTTACCTCTTCTTATCACTTCTACCCGCTCTACGTTTGGTGAGTGCAGCGGCCATGTCTTCTCTACGCCGATTCCGTTGGAATTCTTTCTTACGGTAAATGTAGCTCTTGCTCCGCCGCCCTGTTTTTTGAGAACTGTCCCTTCGAATACCTGGATTCTCTCACGGGCGCCCTCTTTGATCTTACCGTAAACCTTTACCGTATCACCTACGTTGAATACCGGTGCGTTTTCTTTCAGCTGTTCCGCTTCAATATTTTTGATAATATCGTTCATTATGTGTGACCTCCTCGTTTGCTTGGATGTTCTTAATACATTCGTATCAGAGGACCATCTCTTTTCTTCACAACATGCTATAGTTTATCATATTATGCAATGTTTTGCAAGTATTTATTTATATTATGGACGCTGTCCCATACCACCTTCGAGCGTAAGCGTTTCAGCGGACATATATTTGAAGTCAGGCGATCCAAGATGCACGCATACGCGTCCGATATCTTTCTCCGGATCCCCGAAGCGTCCCATCGGAACCGCTTTCAGATTCTTCTCGTACGCCTCTGGATATGCCTCCTTGAAATTTTCAAGCTGTGCGGTCATTGCCAGCGGGTTTCCTGCATTTGTGATTAATTTATCTCTCTCCTGAGCAAGTCCCGGACAAGTTCTTTTTCTGCTTCATCCAAATCTGCTTTTTCGAGCAGGTCCGGCCTGTTCCTGGCCGTGCGTATGACAGACTGCTCCCTTCTCCATTTTTCCACATTGGCATGGTGGCCGGACAGCAGCACCGGAGGAACCTGTTTCCCGTGCCAGACTTCGGGACGGGAATACTGCGGATATTCAAGCAGATTATCCTGAAAGCTGTCAAACTCTGCCGACACGTCATTGTGAAGCACTCCCGGCACGAGACGGGAGACGGCATCCACTATGACCATGGCCGGAAGTTCGCCCCCTGTCAGCACATAATCTCCGATGGACACGTAATCGGTCACGATCTCTTCAAGCACACGCTCGTCGATCCCTTCATAATGCCCGCACAACAATACGAGTTCTTCTTCCCTGGCCAGCTCTTCTGCCATCTCCTGGTTGAACGTCCGTCCCTGCGGGGACAGATATACGACCCTGGGGCTTCTGCCTGCCTTTTCCTTGACGGCGCTGTAAGCCTGATATACCGGCTCCGCCTGCATCAGCATGCCGGCGCCCCCGCCGTATGGGTAATCATCTACGCTGTTATGCTTGTTGAACGCATAGTCTCTGATATTGACAGCCTCTACCCCGAGCAGGTTCTTCTCCATCGCCCGCCCTGTAATGCTTGTACCGAGCCCGTTCATCACCATCTCTGGAAATAATGTCATGATATAAAAACGCATTATATGAGCCCCTCCATCAGATGTATCGTCATCATGCCCTGTTCAATGTCTATATCCCGTATGCATTCCCGGATAGCCGGCACAAGCACTTGCCCATGGACCGGGCTTGCGATGACGTATACATCGTTGGCCCCGGTCTCTATGACGTCTTTGAGCCTTCCAAACGGCACGCCGTCATCCGTCTGGACCTCCATGCCTAGCATATCTGCGATAAAGTATTCTCCTTCTTCAAGGGGTACCGCGTTCTCTCTCTCTACAAGAAGGTCACATCTTCTGTACCTCTCCACTTCATTTATATGATCAATGCCCTTGAACTTGAGAATGACAAACTTTTTGAAGAATTTGACCTTCTCAATCTCAAGCTGTATCGTACTCTTTCCTGTATCCAGTATCACGTGCTCCAGCATTTTAAAACGTCCCGGGTCGTCAGTAGTCGGAAATACCTTAACCTCGCCCTGGATTCCGTGGGTCGATGTTATGACTCCCACCTTAAACATCTTTTCCATCTGTGTTCTCCTTATCAAAGGCATCCCCTTTTTTCACACGATGCCAAAAAGGGCCGGTACCCTGCGTGAACAGGGGGCGGCCCTTAAAATTAATCCATAATATCTACGATTACTTTTTTATCTTCCTTTGCCGCGGCTGCCTTAACGACAGAACGGATTGCTTTGGCGATACGCCCCTGTTTTCCAATTACTTTTCCCATATCGGAATCCGCAACATGTACTTCCAGAATCGTCGTCTTCTTGTCCTCCCGCTCCGTAACTACTACGCTGTCAGGATTGTCGACAAGTGCCTTCGCAATTGCTTCCACTAATTCTTTCATGCTATACGCCTCCAGACTTCAGCCTATTTTTCGATTCCGGCTGCTTTGAAGATCTTGTTTACAGCTTCTGTCGGCTGTGCGCCAGTGCCTAACCACTTCTTGGCTGCTTCTTCATCAACTTTAAATACGCTTGGGTCCTGGTTCGGATCGTATGTGCCGATTTCCTCGATGAACTTGCCATCTCTCGGGGATCTTGCATCTGCTACAACGATTCTATAGAAAGGAGCCTTCTTCTGTCCCATTCTTTTTAATCTGATTTTTACTGCCATCTGTTTCACCTCCACTTATTTCTCTTTCATATTGATTTATAGGTTAAAAAGGAAGCCTGAACTTGCCTTTCTTACCACCTTTTCCCATCATCTTCATCATCTTCTTCATCTCATTGAACTGCTTCACCATTCGGTTTACCTCGCTGATGTCCACACCAGCGCCTCTTGCAATTCGATGCTTTCTTGAAGGATTCAGAAGATCCGGATTGCGGCGCTCCTCCAGGGTCATGGAATATATCATAGCCTCCATACGCGCCATATTCTTCTCCGCCTGGGCTGCCTGCTCATCGTCAAGCCCCTTCATCTTGCCCATGCCGCCGAGCCCCGGCATCATGTTCATGATATTTCCCAGGCCGCCCATGTTCTTCATCTGCTTCGTACTCTCCAGATAATCCTCAAAATCAAACTGGGCCTTCTTGAGCTTTCTGCTCATCTCTATCGCTTTTGCTTCATCTATCTCGGCTTCCGCCTTCTCAATCAGGGTCAGCACATCTCCCATGCCGAGGATACGTGACGCCATCCTGTCGGGATAGAACTGTTCCAGATCGGACAGCTTCTCCCCCATACCTGCATATAGTATCGGCTTGCCGGTAACTGCCTTTACAGACAGCGCGGCACCGCCGCGTGTGTCACCGTCAAGTTTGGTGACGATCACTCCGTCAATTCCTATCTTATCATTGAAATCAGCAGCCACGTTGACCGCGTCCTGACCAGTCATGGCATCGATGACAAGAATCGTCTGATGCACCTCAACTGCTTCCTTAATCTCCTGAAGCTCCGCCATCATGTCTTCGTCGATATGCAGACGGCCTGCGGTATCGAGAATCACGATATTGCAGCCATTCTTCTGCGCGTGCAGGACGGCGGCTTTCGCGATGTCCGCCGGCTTGTGGCTGTCTCCCATGGAGAATACATCCACCCCCTGCTTTTCCCCGTTGACCTGCAGCTGCTTGATAGCAGCGGGACGGTACACGTCACAGGCGGCGAGCAGCGGCTTCTTTCCTTTTAGCTTATACTTTCCTGCCAGCTTTGCGGTCGTCGTCGTCTTACCCGCGCCCTGAAGGCCGGCCATCATGATGACCGTGACGGCACTTCCCGGCTGCAGCTTGATCTCCGTCGTCTCTGAACCCATCAGCTTTACCAGCTCTTCGTTGACGATTTTAATCACCATCTGACCTGGATTCAGGCCGTTCATGACATCCTGCCCCACGGCTCTTTCCTGGACGTTCTTAATGAATCCTTTGACTACCTTGAAATTGACGTCTGCTGCCAGCAGCGCCCGCTTAATCTCTTTCAGCGCCTCTTTTACATCGTCTTCTGTCAGCCGCCCTTTGCTTCTTAAATTCTTGAATATGTTCTGCAGTTTTTCCGTCAAACTATCAAATGCCATGCTACAGCTCCTCTATAATCTCATCGGATATCTTCCGGATGTCTGCCACAAGCTCCTGCGGCTTTCGCTCCTCATATCCGTCCAGCAATTCATCAATCCGCTTTACTTTCTCTTTGATGCTGACGAACTTCCCGACAAGATGCAGCTTGTCCTCATACCCCTTAAGCGTTCTGCCGCACCGCTTGACGAGGTCATGCACTCCCTGTCTGCTGATGCCCGTCTCCGCGGCAATCTCTCCGAGCGACAGATCTTCAAGCACGAATTGTTCGTAAATCTCTTTCTGATGTTCCGTCAGAAGTTCACCGTAAAAATCATAAAGCAAAGCCTGTTCTAATATCTCATTCATGTTGTTCACCTGTGATATCATATAACAAAATGGAGAGGGTGTCAAGTGTTTTTTCTTGACACCCTCTCCATCTATTCAGGCATAATCAGCGATTGCGGAGACTTAAAACCTACATTCAGGGAAATCTTTATACTTCTTTTTGTCTATCACAAGACGAGTTTCCACCAATTATACGCTTATTATAGCATATGGCTTCCTGGCAGAGACAGGATAAAAGGTACGATAATCTATTTATAATACAATAATTTATTTCAGGCGTCTGCTGTCCAGAAGCTTCGATATCCTGACCCTTCCCCATCCCTGTTTCTCTTCCGTCCTCTCACAGCTCTCACGCAGCTTAAGCTTCACCTCTACATTGGACATATCGCCATACTTGGACAGAAGAAGCGCGATTGCTCCCGACACGACCGGCGTTGCCATGGAACTCCCGCTTTTGACCGTATAAGGCTTCTGCCTTTTTATGCCGAACCTGCTGTTGCATGATATGATCTGGTTTCCCGGTGCCACGACATCTGGCTTTACGACGCATTCCTGTGTAGGGCCACAGCCAGAATAGTAGCTGGCACGCTTTCCTCCTGCCGATACTATGATATCCGAAGACCCTACGGTGATTATCTTCTTGCTCGTTCCTGGCACGGACACGGTTCCTTCCCCGGGGCCATAATTCCCCGCCGACGCGACAACGATCAGCCCTGCATCCCACAGAGCCTCCGCCGCCTGCTCCAGTTCTTTCCCCTTTTCATCTTCCAGTTCCAGATTCGCACCGACGGACATATTTACGATTCGGATGCCGTATGCATACCAATGTTCAAGGAGCCACTGCATGCCCCTCAATATACCGTCCACCGTCCCCTGTCCCCTTGCATCCAGCACTTTGATGCTATAAAGGTCTGCATCCGGGGCCATCCCCGCATGGACGCCACGCGACATCCTCCCGTCTCCCCCAAGTATGCCTGTCACGTGAGTCCCATGCCCATTGTCGTCATACATCCGGCCACGTCCGCCCACGCAGTCTTTAAATCCTTTGATTCTATCTTTAAGGTCCGGATGCGGTACGATACCGGTATCCAGAACCGCGATTCCAACATTCTTACCTGTATATTTGCCTGAAACGGTGTCCTCGCACCAATAATCTGTCAGATCCTTTACATGTTTCATGATTGTTTTTACCCTTTTCTATTAGGATATTCAAATCATCCTGATGGGCTTATGAAACAAATTTAAAAGTCATTGACATGGAAATTAAAATTGATTTCTTCCATATTTTGTCGTAAGATATAATAGATTCTATATCCATATATGACTTAAGGGGAGGATATTGTGGAAAATCAGAATTATTATGATATATTAGGGGTTTCAACAAAGGCGACGCAAGATGCGATTACTGCGGCCAAGAATACGCTGGCCAAGCAATACCATCCGGACGCCAACATCAAAAATGGAATCGATACGACAGACAAGATGCAGGAGATACTGGAAGCATATGGGGTATTGTCCGATGCAGCCAGACGCGCGGAATATGACAGGGAAATCAGCGGCCGCGGGCAGGACATGCAGACGTTTGACCTGAAAGCAGATGATTCGGGGCGGGAACAGACGCAAGAAGATACTTTTGTTACATATTGGAAGGCCGCCGGCGCCTTGTATGAGATTATCACAGAGAGTAACGAACTGTTCCGCCAGAAGGAAGAGACGACCCGGCTGGCCCAGCTATCCATGCAGGCGCTCAAGTATATCATCATACTGAAAGATGCGGCTATACCGGAAAAATACTGGCATCCGGACATCATGAACTGGCTCCTGTTTACATGGTATAAGAACCGGAACATCACCATCACCTACCTGCTTACGATGTACGATGAATATGTGAAGAAAAGCGTCACGCCGGTAGAGAAGCTGAAGCTTCAGGGCAGGTCGCACAGATTCCGGCATTCGGTCAGAAAGCTGATAAAATATTAAATAACCTTTTGTTTCACACATCTGCACCCCACGCATATTATGTAGTGTAAATAACATATATGGAGGCTTTCAATTATGAGCGATTTAAGTGCAACAAACTGCGGATGTGGTTGTGAATCAAGATGTGGTGGAGACTGTGGCTGCGGATTTGGCGGCAACAGCTGTATCTGGATCATCCTGTTACTCTGCTGCTGCGGCGGCTTCGGCGGTAATGGCTGTGGCAATGGCTGTGGCGGCGGATGCGGCAATGACAGCTGTATCTGGATCATCCTGTTACTCTGCTGCTGTGGCGGCTTCGGCGGCAACGGCTGTGGAAACGACTGCGGATGCGGATGCTAATCTGACATTTAATTGAATATGGAAAGGGCTGCCACTTTGTTGTGGCAGCCCTCTTTTCTTTCTTTCACACCAGGCTTCTTAACATCCTATTCATACGGGATGACCGCCCCTTCATATGTCTCTTCTATATATTTCCGGACGTCAGCGGATTTGAGCACTTCTACCAGCGCTTTTATCCCATCTTTCTCCTCGTCCCCCTTTTTGACAGCGATGATATTGACATACGTCCTGGCCGCCTCTGAATCCGTCGTCTCATATGCCAGCGCGTCTTTTGCCACTGAATACCCTGCCTCCAGCGCATAGTTTCCGTTTAGCACGACGTAGGCAGTCTCTTCCACGACCCTGGCAATCTGTGCCGCTTCCAGTTCGACTATCTTCACATTGCGTGGATTGTCGATGATATCGTTTACCGTCGCATCAAGCCCCGCACCATCTTTGAGCCTGATGATTCCATTATCCTGCAGAAGCAGCAGCGCTCTTGCCTCATTCGTCGTGTCGTTGGGTACCGCTATGCTGTCACCATCCTTGATGTCATCCAGGCTTTTCTTCGTTCCCGCATAGATGCCGAACGGCTCGTAATGTATCTCTCCCGCCGCGGCAAGATGGGTCCCCTTCTCTTTGTTAAAGCTTTCAAGATACGGGGCGTGCTGAAAGTAATTGGCGTCAAATTCACCACTCTCAACGACTTCGTTCGGCTGCACATAGTCGTCAAACACGGTCACTTCAAGGTCATATCCCTTCTCTTTGAGCGGCCCCTTCGCCTCTTCAAGAATCTCAGCATGGGGCGTGGCGGAGGCGGCCACTTTGATCACCTTGTCCTCAGAACCCTTCGCCTCTGCTTCATTATCGCCCGATCTGCCGCAGCCTGCCAGCACCCCGGTCACCAATACTCCTGTCAATAAGACTGATACTATCTTTTTCATGATTATTTCCTCCATTTCTACTTTCTTTTATCTAAACGGGAAGCTAATGACATGCCTGCCGTTTGGAACAACTGTACTAATAGGACGAGCAGGACAACGGTTACGACCATGATGTCTGTCTGATAGCGGTAATATCCGTACCGTATGGCTATGTCGCCCAGTCCTCCCCCTCCGATGGTCCCCGCCATTGCCGAGTAACCGAGTATCGTACCTGTGGCGATGGTGGCGCCTGTAATGAGGGATGTCCTCGCCTCCACAAGCAGCACTTTTCTTACAATCTGCATATTCCCTGCGCCCATGGACCTGGCTGCCTCAACCACCCCGGCATCCACTTCCATCAAGGAAGATTCCACCATCCTGGCTATAAACGGAACCGCCGCCACGACAAGCGGCACCACGGTCGCAGAGGAGCCATAGCTCTGCCCTACGACTACACGGGTAAACGGAATAAGCAGAATCAGCAGAATCAGGAACGGAATGCTTCTCACGATGTTGGCCGCCACGTCCAGCACCTTGTAAAGTATCCGGTTCGGCCTGATGCCTTCCCTGCCGGATACCGCCATAAGCACCCCCATAGGAAGGCCGAACAGGTAGCCTGCCCCGGCAGACAGCACTGTCATATATAGCGTTTCCTTTACTCCTTTTACTATCATAAGCGTAATGTCACTGCTCCACATCTTCCGTCACCTCCTCAACCTCAAGTCCCCGGCGGGACATATATGTTTTCATTGCTTCTATATTAATACTGCCAGGAGCGAATTCCAGTATCATCTCTCCCTTTGCGACACCACCTATGTTCTTCGTATCTGCCCTCAGTATGTTGACCGGCTCACGAAAGGCCAGAATCATATTGGCAATGACCGGTTCAAAGGCCGAATTTTCCGAAAAGACTACCCTTATCTGTCTGCCGTTACAGATTTCTTTATCCGGCCGTCTGAGCCTTTCCTGCACATCCTCGCCTCTGTCGCCCCGGATAAGCTCTCTGGCAGCCGCAGACCTGGGATGTGCGAAGATATCATCCACCTTCCCCTCTTCTTCTATCTGCCCTCCTTTCATGACAGCGACATGCGTACATATCTCTCTCACGACAGCCATCTGATGCGTAATGACTACGACAGTGATTCCAAATCTTTTGTTGATATCCTTCAGAAGCTCCAGGATTGAGGAGGTCGTCTGGGGATCCAGTGCGCTTGTGGCCTCATCGCACAGCAGGATTTCAGGGTCTGAGGCAAGCGCCCTAGCGATGGCTACCCTCTGCTTCTGCCCGCCTGACAGCTGGGAAGGATACGCCATCTGCCGGTTAGCAAGCCCTACCAGCTTTAGCAGTTCAGCCGCACTCTTTCTGGCCTCTTTCTTTCTCTTACCCTGTATGTAAAGCGGAAAGCATACATTTTCCAGGACGGTTTTCTGCATGAGCAGGTTAAAGTGCTGGAATATCATTCCAATGCGTTCCCTCTGCCTGCGGAGCTCTCTTTCGGACAGGCTGCCAAGAGGCCGCCCTCCTATGAGAACTCTTCCTCCTGTCGGGCGCTCCAGGAAGTTCATGCACCTTACAAGCGTGCTCTTTCCCGCCCCGGACATTCCGATGATGCCGTATATGTCACCATCTCCAATCGTCAGGCTTACGTCCTTCAGCGCTTCCACACTGCCATCTTTGGAACCGTATGTCTTGCACAGATTTTCTATCATTATCTCTGACATCTTATCACCCTTTTTTGTTGAATTTGTTGATATTGATACTATATCACCACGCCGGAAAAAGTGTTAATTCATAAAAAATACAGCCGGCTATAGTCTGAGTCTATAGCCAGCTGTCCTTATAAGTCTTGCTCTATTATTACCCGAGCGCTTTATCTTTGAACTTCGCAATTTCTTCCAGATATTTCCGCCCGAGAGGGCTGATATTCACGCCTTTCCTGGCGAGGTATCCTATGGACATCTTCTCGTCCGACTTAAGCTTTACGGTGCAGTAATCGGAGCCATAGAGTTCCTCGCATATGATGCCGGAGCAGAGCGTATACCCGTTCAGCCCTACCATCAGGTTCAGGAGCGTAGCCCTGTCGTCGGCTTTGATCAGCCGCTTATATTCGTATGTGCTCAGCACTTCTTCCGCGAAGTAAAACGAATTATAGTTTCCCTGCTCAAAGGAAAGGCATGGATACTCCTCCAGCTCCTCCAGTGCAATCTCCTTCCTGCCGGCCAGTGGATGCCCTTTCCACATGAATACATAGATGCCGCATACGAGTATCTCGTGAAATTCCAGGTTATACTCATGGAACAGCTTCGTCAGCACTTTGCGGTTGAAGTCGTTGACATAGAGGATGCCTATCTCGCTCCTGAAGTTCTTCACATCTTCTATGACGTCGTACGTCTTCGTCTCATGGACGGCAAATTCATACTCGTCCATCCCGAACTGCTTAACCATCTCTACGAATGCATGCACAGCGAACGTATAATGCTGCATGGAAACGCTGAATTTCTTTTTCGTCTTTTCCTTCGCGATATATTTGGACTCTACGAGCTCATATTGTTCCACGACCTGTCTTGCATAGCCTATAAATTCTTCGCCCTTTGGCGTGACAGATATCCCCCGGTTCGTCCTGCGGAAGATGTCTACGCCGATTTCCTCCTCCAGTTCCCTGACAGCCGAGGACAGGCTCGGCTGTGATATGAACAGCCTTCTGGCCGCCTCGTTTATGGAACCTGCATTTGCCACGGTGATGGCATATTTCAATTGTGTAAGTGTCATATAAGCTTCTCCCATTTGCCTTTGATACGTGTTATATGGCTAAATATAGCACGTATCAGCGGAAGGTGCAAATGGGCCGGGCCGATTATTTTCTGCTGCTGCTGTCATCCCGGTTTTTCCCGTGTTCCTCTTCTTTTTTATTCTTCTCATCGTTCACCCTGTTTTTCAACATGCAGTCCTCGTCTATCTCATAGATTGCATTCCCGTCAATGATCAATTTCCGGTTCATATGCCATATCCCTCCTGTTCACCTGCTCATTGTTATTATATGGAAAATATATAGATTAGTTTTCCCCGTTTTCATAATTTTACTCTTACGCACATATATATTTACAACGTTATAAAAAGGAGTGCTTATGGAACGTAGACCTCCAAAACCCATGACTCCGTTTGACAATATGGTGACTCCTCCTTATCTATATACACTAAAGCTGATGCTTCCATACACTCCTTCTTCTAACCAGAGGTTTCTCGCCATATATATCAAATTTCTGGAATTCCGCTATACGATGGATTATTTCCACGGCTTTCCGGATCGGGGCGCCAAAAGGGGCTCCGGGAATGGCTTCGCCCCTCTCGGAATGTTCGAGGATCTGAAGCCATACATGGCTCCGGAAGAAAAAGAAATGATGGATCAGATGGAAATGATGATGAATATGATGGAAATGGTCCAGAGCACCCAGACGGCAGACGGCAGCAGCGGCGCGTCCGGCGGCTTCAATCCCATGGACATGATGATGGGCATGATGGACCCGGAGCAGCAGGAAATGTTCCAGACCTACAGCAATATGTTCGAATCGGACATGGCACAGGCATATAATAACAGTAACGACAACCCCAAAAAAGAAGGAGAAGAAAGATATGAACGAATGGATGAACAATCCGGCCATGAAGAACCTTGATCCGCTTAAGCTTGAACTGATCAAGACGGCGGCCAAACAGACGGAGGGAAAATCAGGCAAGAACCTGGCTCCGGTACTTATGGCGCTCATTACAAATGCGAACAAGAAGGGAATCCAGTTCTCACCAGATGAGATTACACTGATACTCGAAATACTCAAAGAAGGAAAATCAAAACAGGAAAGAGATCAGATCGATCAGATGCTGAAGATGGTCATGGGATATATCAAGAAATAGGATGACACGAAGCTGACGCCCGGAAAGGGATGGATGGCGGACATCCGCCGTCTCCGACTTTGTCAAGTTAAGTGTGTAAATTTTATATTTTATTTTGGCAGCTGAATCTG